>NZ_JACSLS010000029.1:0-1189 GCF_018618235.1 Exiguobacterium sp. s26
CCCGTTCCCATGCCGAACACGGAAGTTAAGCGCTTCAGCGCCGAAAGTAGTTGGGGGTCTCCCCCTGTGAGGATAGGACGCTGCCAGGCTGTTTATTTTTTTGAAAAAATTATTGACTTTCTTCTTGAGGAGACTTAAAATAGGTAAAGTCGATACAGTAATTATTTAAAACGGTCCCGTGGTGTAGTGGTTAACATGTCTGCCTGTCACGCAGAAGATCGCGGGTTCGAATCCCGTCGGGACCGCCATTTTTTTATTTAATTTAATAAGTTGGCTTTGTAGCTCAGTTGGTAGAGCAAAGGACTGAAAATCCTTGTGTCGGCGGTTCGATTCCGTCCAAAGCCACCATTTACAGCGCCGGTGTAGCTCAGTTGGTAGAGCATCTGACTTGTAATCAGAGGGTCGAGGGTTCGAATCCTTTCGCCGGCACCATTTTTCTCATGGCGGTTGTGGCGAAGTGGTTAACGCACCGGATTGTGATTCCGGCATTCGAGGGTTCAATTCCCTTCAGCCGCCCCATTTTTTAAAAATTAATGAGCCATTAGCTCAGTTGGTAGAGCATCTGACTTTTAATCAGAGGGTCGCAGGTTCGAGCCCTGCATGGCTCACCATTTCTCATTAATTTCTATACTTAAATATTTTATATGCGGGTGTGGCGGAATTGGTAGACGCGCTAGACTTAGGATCTAGTGTCTTTGACGTGGGGGTTCGAGTCCCTTCACCCGCATCTCTAATCTAATTTTATATTGCGGAAGTAGTTCAGTGGTAGAATACGACCTTGCCAAGGTCGGGGTCGCGGGTTCGAATCCCGTCTTCCGCTCCAATTATATGCGGTCGTGGCGGAATCGGTAGACGCGCTAGGTTGAGGGCCTAGTGGTGGTTAACACCGTGGAGGTTCAAGTCCTCTCGACCGCATTAATGCACCCTTAGCTCAGCTGGATAGAGCGTTAGACTACGAATCTAAAGGCCGGGAGTTCGAATCTCTCAGGGTGCACCATTTATAACGGGAAGTAGCTCAGCTTGGTAGAGCACTTGGTTTGGGACCAAGGGGTCGCAGGTTCGAATCCTGTCTTCCCGACCATTTCTTAATTCAATTTGGTCTTTGAAAACTGAACGATGAGGCAAAAAAAGTTTTACAATTTTTGAATGAAGCGCAAGCTTCGTCATTTTTAAAGAGCTATATCAAATT
>NZ_JACSLS010000030.1:0-1163 GCF_018618235.1 Exiguobacterium sp. s26
ACGCATGCGTTGTCGAAACACTAAAACCCAGCTGGCAAAGTTCTGTACTTTTCGTTGCATTATTGTGCACATTTGTATTGCAAAATACACAAACGTGAACCTTGTGGATTTTCAGGTGTTACAGGCTTCATTTTCGATAATAAATGCATTAAAAACAGTAGTTGCCCATCACTCGTACGAGGTGTCCCTGGACCGAACCGTCCACTGAAACCTTGTTGCGCATGTTCTTCTTTGATTGGTTTCTCGTATGATTTCCAATCTACTCCATATGGAGGATTTGAAATGAGATAATCAAATTTTTCATGGGAGAACTGGTCGTTTGACAATGTGTTTCCTAAACGAATATTTCGTGCATCTTCACCTTTAATGAGTAAGTCAGCTTTACAAATCGCATATGATTCTGGATTGATTTCTTGTCCGAAAAATTCTAAGTGCGCCGTAGGGTTTTGACTTAAGAGATAATCTTGAGCTACGGACCCCATGCCACCAGTACCAGCTGCACAATCGTACAACGTTTGTGTTAAACCTGGCTTGGTTAGAACACTTGTATCGTCATGTAAAAATAAAAGATTGGTCATTAAAGTAATAACTTCCCGAGGCGTATAATGGTCCCCTGCTTCCGCATTCTCATTGAAACGACGGATTAATTCCTCAAATACATAACCCATTTCAATGTTCGAAACAGTCTCAGGATGTAAGTCGATTTCGCTGAAGCGTTTAATGGTTAAGTATAGTAAGTTATTTTGATCCAACTTATCGATTTGACGATCAAAATCAAAATGATCCATGATATCTCGCGCCACTTTTGAAAAACCGTTTATGTAATCGCGTAAGTTGTCAGCGATATTATCCGAATCCGTTAATAGCTTATTAAAGTCATATTTACTTGTATTATGAAAATTTTGCTTAGAGACGCGATTCAAAATTGGTTCGCGAGCCTCTTCACTCATTGATAAAAATTTATCAGCTTTCGCTAGTACTTCTTCTTTCGTACTTTCTAACACACAGTCAAACCGACGTAATACTGCCAATGGCAGTACAATTTTCCCATAGTCTTCTGGTTTGTATGGTCCACGTGTGAACGCTAAAATAAAATTGACAGTTTTTGCTCGATACGATTTTACACTATTGCCGAAAAATCAGAACAGAACTCCGATAGAGTA
>NZ_JACSLS010000004.1:0-365861 GCF_018618235.1 Exiguobacterium sp. s26
ACACCCTTGCGCTTGGCTAACTATTACTTCTGCCTTCACAGTTCGGGACTTGCACCCTATAGATTACGCCCATGCCGGGCACACTGAAAGAAGGCTGGCCCAAAAATGGGTCAGCCTTTTCACATGCGCCGAAGCGAGATGGCTTCGCGCATTTTTTGGAGCGATTCTCGGCCTTCTTCCCCGCGGCGCATCATGACGACAGTGAACAAAGCATCAATCAGGCTGAGCTCGGCGATGCGCGAGGCGAGCGCCTCGGAACGGAACTCTGTCTCTTGCGACACGGTATAGAGGGCGACGTCACACAGTTTCGATAGCGGCGACTTCGCGTAGTTCGTGATGGCGATCGTCGGGACGTCGCGCTCATTCAACACTTTCGCCACGTCGAGCGTGTCTTTCGAGGCGCCCGAGTGCGAGATGAGGACGGCGACGTCGTCGGTCGTCAGCTGTGACGCCGACATGAGCTGCATATGCGACTCCAAATTGGCCGTGACGAATAATCCGCTCCGGACGAACTTATGATACGCGTCGAGCGCGATGACGGCCGAGCCCCCGCTCCCGAAAAATTCGATGCGGCGGGCCGACAACAGTAGCGCCACCGACTTATCGAGTGAGGCCCCGTCCAAGATTTGTCGTGTCGCCTCGAGCGTCTTCACGTTCGACGTGAAAATCTTCTCGGCGATTTCAAGCGGCGTGTCTTCTTGCGAGATGTCCTCATGAATGTCTTGGAGCGGTGCGACAACGTCGGTGGCGAGCGCGATTTTCAGCGCCTGATAGCCTTTGAAGCCGACGCGCTGACAGAAACGGAACACGGTCGACTCAGCGACGTCGAGGTCGTCGGCGACTTGATTGATCGTATGGTGGATGATGCGTTCAGGCTGCTTCAAGATATAATCGGCAATCCGTTGCTCTTTCTTGCCGAGTGTCGTATAGGCGCCACGGATGCGGGCCAGGCCGTTCATCGATTCCATATGTCTCACCCTTTTTCTTTTTACGATACCGTTTCGAAAAAAATTCCGCAATCAAAGACTGACCGTCCCATCGGACAATGTGCCAAACTATTGACCCACCGTGGAAAATATTCCCTTCACGTCAAGACAAATATGCTACGCTAGGAAAGCTCATTTTTGAGAAACTGTCCGTTTTCGTCCATTTGTCCCGATATTATTAAAGAAAGGTTTGGTCCCCATCGAACATCATCTCCATAGTACATACAGTCTTCCCCTCGTCTTGTTATCCATCGCCGTCGCCGTCTTCTCGGCATTCGTCTCGCTCGATATTAGCAGCCGGCTCAAGTATGCCGAACGGGTGTCGCGCATCCGTTGGGTGAGCGCCGGTGCCCTCAGTCTCGGGCTCGGCATTTGGGCGATGCATTTCATCGGCATGTTGGCATTCCATTTAGAGGCCGACGTATCCTACCATATCGGTATCGTCATCGCCTCGATCGTCCCAGCCATCATCTCGTCCGGGTTCGCCTTCTATATCGTCAGCCGTCAGACGGCGCGTCCGCGCGACCTCGTCATCAGCGCCGTCTTCATCAGCATCGGTATCGTCTCGATGCATTACGTCGGCATGGAAGCGATGCAGATGAACGCCGTGTTGACGTACGACCCGGTCATGTGGCTGTTATCGGCCGTCGTCGCGTTCATTGCCTCGCTCGTCGGGCTGTATCTCTTGTTCTCGCTCCCGGACGTGCCGCGGTTCCATTGGCGGAGGCTCGCCTGTTCGCTGTTGATTGGGCTCGCCGTCTCGGGGATGCACTACATCGGCATGGGCGCGGCCGAATTCACCCCGTTCGCGACGCCTCAAGCATTGACCGGCTTCTCGATGGACAGCACGCTCCTCGCCTTCTGGATCGGCGGCAGTGTCACGACGCTGTTCGTGCTCATGCTGATCTCGCTTCGCAATGAGAAGCAACTCGAGCGTCAGTCCATCGAACTCGAAACGAAGTTCCAGTCCGTCATCGAGTCGGCGAACGATGCCATCATCGTCGCGGATGCCGAACGTCGCATCGTGCAATGGAACCACGGGGCCGAGCGCCTATTCGGATATACGGCAAGCGAGGTGCTCGGGGAATCGATCACGCTCATCATGCCCGAGCGCTTTAAAGTCGCACACGAACAAGGCATGAAACGCTATCGCGAGACGCGTGAAGCAAACGTCATCGGCCGTACGGTCGAGCTCGTCGGCTTGCGAAAAGACGGGACCGAGTTCCCGTTCGAAATGTCGCTCGGGACGTGGGAGACGGAGAAAGGTCTCTTCTTCAGCAGCATCATCCGTGATATCAGTGAACGGAAGCAAATCGAAGAACAAATTAACGACCTCGTCTATTTGGACACGCTGACCGGCCTACCGAACCGCCGCCTGTTCAACGACCGGCTCGACGCCTTGCTTTCCCAAGGCAGCGAGTCGACATTCTCGTTGTTTTACATTGACCTCGACAACTTCAAGGTCATCAACGACCGATTCGGCCACTCATCAGGCGACGTCTTCTTGCGCCAAGTGACGGACCGGCTGTTGACGACGATCAATAAGAGCGACACGCTCGCCCGTCTCGGCGGGGACGAGTTCGTCATCCTGTCGCCGAACACCGGCAGCAACTTAGCCGCCCACCGCGCCCAACAGATTACGAACGCGTTGAACCAACCGTTCTTGCTCGAAAGTGAGGACGTGTTCACGAGCCTATCGATTGGCATTAGCCTCTATCCGTCCGACGGGCGGACGGCCGATGACTTGTTGAAGAACGCCGACATCGCCATGTATCGGGCGAAAGAGGACGGCAAGAACGGCTTCCAGTTCTTCACGAAAGACATGAACGAGTCTGTCGCGCGCAAGTCACAGCTCGCGATGGCGCTCCGGAAAGGCATCGGCCGCGGCGAGTTCTCGATTCATTATCAGCCGCAAGTGCATCTCGAGACCGAGGTGCTCATCGGTGTCGAGGCGCTCGTGCGTTGGACACATCCCGAGCTCGGCATGATTTCCCCGGCCGAGTTCATCCCGATCGCCGAGGAGACCGGCAGCATCCATCGTCTCGGCGAGTACGTCTTGAATGAGGCGTGCCGGCAGAACAAGGCGTGGCAGGATGCGGGCGTCGAACCGTTCCGCGTCGCCGTCAACATCTCGGCGCTCCAGTTCGCGCAAAAAGATTTGCCGGACATTGTCAGCCAGGCGCTCGAGGCGAGCGGGCTCGCACCGGAATACCTCGAGCTCGAGTTGACCGAGACCGTCATCCAGAGCGCGCAAAGCGCCATCGAGACGATGGAGGAACTCGTCGCCCTCGGCGTCCACTTGTCGATCGACGACTTCGGCACCGGCTACTCGTCGCTCAGCTACTTGAAGCTGTTCCCGATTGACACGCTGAAAATCGACCAACATTTCACGAAGAACATCGAGACCGATTCGAAAGACGCCGCCCTCGTCAAGACGATCATCCGGATGGCGCACGAGCTCGGGCTCAATGTCATCGCCGAAGGGGTCGAGACGAAAGAGCAGGTCGCGTTCCTCAAGGCCGAGGATTGCAACCAGGCGCAAGGCTACTATTACAACAAGCCGATGCCGGCCGAAGAGCTCGACTCGTTCCTGTATCCGTATAAGAAAAGTGTATGATTTATATAAAAACTACGGAATCTAATATTTATTTTAAAAATTAATAAACGAGTGTCCCTCACTAGAATTTTAGTAAGGGACACTCGTTTTTATAAAATAAGATTTAAAAGCAAATGTTTCAGTAGCGTTTTCCTAATGCTTCAAGCTCTCTAGCTTTCATTCTAGCAAGAGAACGTTCTACATTCCCTCTCGCAATACGTTTATGTGGATTACGAGTAGGTACTTTAATGCGATGAGGATTTGAAGCGTTCTGAGATGACTGAACAACTTTTCTTTTGTCCGAAGACTTTGTCGACATAGTCATATTTCCCCACTCCTTATAAGTTGTTTTATTCCCCATTCTATCACTTTTTATTCAATTTCTTCAACATCAACACCTGACACATGAAGGTAATCGTCTTGATCTTCGGCTAAGAATCCAGCCAATGCTGTTTTTTGAATCCACATATCTGCTGATCGAAGTAAATTTTGAATGATTGGGGTGTTTGCTCCTGTAGCTCCAAACTCTTGATTTGACGCTAATAGAAATAAAACACTGTGGTACTCTCCTGAATATACAAATAACATATAAGATTCTGCAGATTCAGTTTGCTTTTTTACAGCCAAAGCGTCTACTATATTCGAAAAAAATTGAGGTGATTGTGTCATGATTTCTACACTTAAACCTTCGGCCAATTTTTTTAAGAAACGATGCTTACGCATACCTAATTGAATATATGAAAATGAGAAGTGCTCGTCTACTTTGTTATACGCCCTTTCTATTCCTTCAAGCAGTGAATTTTCAGAGTCTATATAATATATATACGATTTCGCAGAAGAACCTTGAATAAAATCTTCTAAATAGTCATTTATGAAATTTATATAATTTGTCGGGTTAGAAAAATCCGTTATGCGTGTTTGGAAATGCTCTTCATTATATTCTATTACTTCATTCATTTTATTTAACTTCGATAATAAATCTTCATAGGCCCCTCCACGGTTTTCATCGAAAGTCTCTTCCACTTGCTCATGCTTAAGTTCGTTCGCAAGAAACTTAGTGATATCTGGAGTTTGAAAAATCATTAGGTCTATTATAATCAAACTAACTAAAAATATTGTTAATTCTGGAACAGAAACAAACGGAAATTTATCTTGGTACCATAAAGTTGCAACAAACACCAATACTATTCCGTAGAAAAATTTACGAAGTGCGACTCGATTATTTATATAAAATTCCCGCCAAAACATGTAGATGGGGATGGTCACAATGAGAAATATCAAACAAAATATTATAAATCCCACTGTTAGTGCAGTTTTCTCCATTATCAAGGCACTCCTCTCACTTTATACTCTTTCTTAGTTTACATCTAACCAAAGTTATAAACTACAATCGAAAAAAATTCCGTCATCCGACTTGTAAATCGAATTTAATTTGATATTATAGTGGAGAGATGAAAAAAAATTCGATTTAGAGGTGACGATATGCAAATCGGTTTGATTGGATTAGGCAAGATGGGATACAACTTGGCGCTCAACTTGAGCGACCACGGTCACGACGTCGTCGGGACGGACGCCGGGAATGTCGAGGCGACATCGAAGTTCGACATCGTGCCGACGCTCGAAGACGTCGTCAACGCACTCGAGACGCCGCGTGTCGTCTGGGCGATGGTGCCGGCCGGTGACATCACCGAGGCCGTGCTCGCCGAGCTCCTCGAGAAGCTCGAACCGGGTGACATCGTCATCGATGGCGGCAACTCGAACTACAAGCTGTCGGTCGCACGCGCCGAACAGTTCAGTGCCAAAGGCATCGCCTTCTTCGACTGCGGGACGAGCGGCGGCACAGAAGGTGCCCGCAACGGCGCCTGCACGATGGTCGGTGGTGACGCCGACGCCTGGCCGACGATCGAACCGATCTTCAAAGATCTCTCGGTCGAGAACGGCTACTTGTATACGGGACCTGCCGGCAGCGGGCACTTCTTGAAGATGATTCATAACGGTATCGAATACGGGATGATGCAGGCGATCGCCGAAGGGTTCGACATCTTGGAGAAGAGCCCGTTCGATTACGATTACGAACAGGTCGCCCGCGTCTGGAACCACGGATCGGTCGTCCGTTCATGGCTCATGGAGTTGACCGAGAACGCGTTCTCGAAAGACGCGAAGCTCGACGATATCCGCGGCGTCATGCATTCCTCAGGGGAAGGAAAATGGACGGTCGAGACGGCGCTCGAGCTACAGGCGGCGGCCCCGGTCATCGCCATGTCGCTCATGATGCGCTACCGCTCGCTCGAGGACGACACGTTCTCAGGGAAAGTCGTCGCCGCGCTCCGCAACGAGTTCGGTGGCCACGCGGTCGTCAAGAAATAACCGCAAGGAAAAGGTCAGGGGTGGCCTTTTCCTTTGTAAATATTTGTAAACGGTTACACATACGGTAAAGGGGGAAATACATATGTCGGGTTCGACACTCATTTTAATCGCAGTCGCAGGGATTTTCTTGCTCTTATTCTTAGTCATGCGGACGAAGCTCCATGCCTTCGTCTCACTTCTCCTCGTCAGTTTACTCGTCGGGGTCGCGGCCGGTATGCCGCTCGGGGACGTCATCGCCTCGATCCAGAACGGGATGGGCGGCACGCTCGGCTTCGTCGCCGTCGTCGTCGGTCTCGGTGCCATGTTCGGGAAGATGTTAGAAGTCTCGGGTGGTGCGGAACGCCTCGCCCAGACGCTCGTCAATAAGTTTGGAGAAGACAAGGCGCAATGGGCGCTCGCCCTCACCGGCTTTATCGTCGCCGTCCCGGTCTTCTTCGACGTCGGCTTTATCATTCTCGTTCCAATCGTTTACGGCCTCGCCAAAAAGACGAGCCGCTCGCTCTTGTACTACGGGATTCCGCTCCTCGCGGGTCTCGCCGTCACGCACAGTTTCATCCCGCCGACGCCGGGTCCGATTGCCGTTGCCAACTTGATTGGGGCCGAGCTCGGATGGGTCATCTTGTTCGGGGTCATCGCAGGGATTCCGGCAACGATTCTCGCTGGGCCAATCTTTGCGAAGTATATCGCCAAGAAAATTCACGTCACTATCCCGGACTATATGGAGTTCGAAGAGATTGACACGTCGAAAGAACTGCCGAGCTTCAAGATGATTGTCTCGCTCATCTCGATTCCGCTCGTGTTGATTCTCGCCAATACGTTGTCTGCCGTCTTGCTTGAAGAAGGCAACGGCATCCGCACGTTCTTCACGTTCATGGGTCACCCGTTCGTCGCCTTGACGCTCGCGACACTGCTCACGTTCATCTTCCTTGGCACACGCCGCGGCTATACACGTGAGGAGGTGCAAGAGATTGCGACGAAAGCGCTCGAACCGGCCGGGATTATCATCCTTGTCACGGGTGCCGGTGGCGTGTTCAAACAAGTGTTGATCGACTCGGGTGTCGGTGACGTGCTCGGAGAAATGATGGCCGGGTCAGCACTCCCGGCGATTGTGCTCGCCTTCTTGATTGCGGCCGTCGTCCGTGTCGCCCAAGGTTCGGCGACCGTCTCGATGGTCACGGCGGCAGGACTCATCACGCCGCTTCTCGAACTTCAAAATATCACCGGTGCCGCGCTCGGCCTCATCGTCATCTCGATCGCCTCGGGTGCGACGGTACTCTCGCATGTCAACGACTCAGGTTTCTGGCTCGTCAACCGCTACTTCGGGCTCGACGTGAAAGACACGCTCAAGTCGTGGACCGTCATGGAAACGATTATCGGATTGACCGGCTTCGCGGTCGTCTTCTTGATCAGCTTGTTTATCATTTAAGTTAGGAAGTGATGTGTGTGTACACGATTGGCGTCGATATCGGGACGACGAGCACGAAAGCCGTCCTGTTCCATAACCAGCAACAACTCGCGGTACATAACGTGTTGTACCCGCTCCTCACCCCGGACACGGAGACGGCCGAGCAAGACCCGGTCGTCATCTACGGGGCCGTGCTCGAGGCGATTTCCGCCGTCCGCGCCAAAGCCGACGGTCCGGTCCGCTTCGCCTCATTCAGCTCGGCGATGCACAGCCTGATCGCGCTCGATACGTCAGGTCGCCCGCTCACCCACAGCATCACGTGGGCCGACAGCCGGGCCAACCCGTATACGCAAGAAATCAAACGGAACTTCGATGCGAGTGCGCTCCATATGCGTACCGGCACACCGGTCCATCCGATGGCGCCGTTATCGAAGCTGCGTTGGCTGAAAGCCGAGCATCCGGATGTGTTCGCTCGGGCTGTGAAATTCGTTTCCATCAAAGAGTACGTCTTCTATCGCCTGACCGGACGTTTCGTCATCGACCACTCCATCGCCTCGGCGACAGGGCTGTTCAATTTGAAGGAATGCGATTGGGATCCAGAGGCGCTCGACGTCGCTGGCGTCACGCCCGAGCAACTGTCCGAGCTCGTGCCGACGACCGAGATTTTAACGCTTAAATCGGATGTTGTTGAGATGCTCGGCTGGGACTTCCCGCTCGTCATCGGGGCGAGTGATGGTGTGTTGTCCAACCTCGGGGTTGGAGCGTTCGAACAAGGCGTCGTCGCCGTCACGATCGGGACGAGCGGTGCCATCCGCACAGTCGTCCGCGAACCGGTCGAGGACCCGAAAGGCCGCATCTTCTGTTACGCCTTGACCGACAAGCATTGGGTCATCGGTGGGCCGGTCAATAACGGCGGCATCATCTTGCGCTGGCTCCGCGATGAGTTCGCGGCGAGCGAGGTCGAGACGGCGAAACGGCTCGGGATGGACGCGTATGATGTGTTGACGCGTATCGCCGAGACGGTCAATCCTGGCTCGGACGGTCTATTGTTCCATCCGTACTTGATGGGGGAACGGGCCCCGCTCTGGGACTCGAACGCACGCGGTTCGTTCTTCGGCTTGAGTATCCACCATAAGCGCGAGCACTTCATCCGCTCGGTGTTAGAAGGTGTCATCTTCAACTTGTATACGGTCATGCTGGCGCTCGACGAGTTGACGGGCGCACCGAATCGGATTCATGCGACGGGCGGGTTCGCCCAGTCGAGCCTGTGGCGCCAGATGATGGCCGATATTTTCGATACGCCGGTCGTCGTTCCGGAGAGCCATGAAAGCTCATGTCTTGGGGCGGTCATGCTCGGCGAGTATGCGTTCGGGGACATCGACGACTTCACGACCGTGCCGCAAGTGACGCATGAACATACGCCCAATCATGAAGCGACTACGATTTACCGGGAGTTGCTGCCGATTTATATCCGGCTCTCCCGCCATCTCGCGGAAGAGTATGAAGCGATTGCCGCGTTTCAACGGAAGCATGTATGAGAAAAGACCAAGTTCATTGCGAACTTGGTCTTTCGTCATTTGAGGGGTGGCCTTTCCTTCCTGATTCTCGAGGACGGCCCGTACCTTGAAATCGCCCGTGTACTGGATTAGTCGCTCCTAGACCGACTCGAAGTTCGGATTTGACTCGAGCTGCCTAATCTGATGTTCGTTGAGGATGATTTTACTCATGGATGTGTTCCGCCGTCTGAATAAATAGGCTCGTTATATAAATTCGATTGCACGCAAAAAAAACCTGAATGCGCACTTTTTATCAAGTGTCTATCATTCAGGCTTCAGTTCAAAAAAAACGAATTAGCACCTATTGAACTAGCATTATTTTGAGTAAAGGGAAATGTAGCGGACACGGTAGTTCGAATCATAGAATACATACATCGGTAATTTGTTGTTGATTTTATATTCAGCTACTTCTTCAATATAATATCCGCTTAATTTTTTCCCTGCTTTTGTAAATTTAAAAGTTTCCCAATAGTCCCCATTAGAATTCCGTGGTTTTCCGAACACTTTCTGAAACTCGTACTTCGTAATATCGCGTTTTTGAAGAGACGGCGACATGGTGATAATGTTAATTTTTTGAGGTTTGGAGCTTGAAGTGAACATGAACTCGCCTTGGTGACGACCTTTATATCCAAAGCCCCAATCGCTTTCAAACGTTCCAGCTGAACCTTTCACCTTTGCATAATCACCATACAGTTTATGAGGACTTCCAACGAAAGTCCCTCTCACCATCTGAGCTTTCTGTGATAATAGCCAACTATAATCAGATGGACGCGGATCCGGTAACACAGTAACCGTGCGTTTAGCCGTTAGTCCTTCGTAAGTGGCTTTTAACGTAACGGTTCCTTTACTTTTTGCAACAATTTTTCCGTCTTTAACGTAAGCGATTTGAGGCTTGTCCGTGGTCCAGACAACTCCTTTTTTCACACTAGTTGTTTTTCCAGATGCTACTTTAACCATGAGCGACGTATTATACGTAGTCCCTGCTGTCAATTTCTGAAGAGTAGATGGAATATAAGCTGATATTGAACGTTCCATGAATCCATTTGCCAAGTACACATATGTATAGTCCCAATCTGTCGCTAACACATATTTTGCGCTCGCGGTTAAATCAATTGATTTGCCTCCAAAGTCTGTATTCATGTAAATCTTTTTTAAATCAAACGTATAGGGTGTGTTATTGATGGTGACGAATTGTCCGCTCGATTCAATATCTGCAATCGTTGCTTGTACTTGTAACGAATGAATAGGTTTGTCATATGAATTTGCTCCGAAACTGCTGACCATTTTGTCTCCAACGACGACAACTTTGTCACTTTGACTTATTGAGATGTCATTGACATCGGTCCATTCATGGACGAATTCGCCTTCATGCGTGTATAATCGACCACTGTTTTGATTTTCAACAAGGATGTAATGCTCTGAGGTCGTTACGTTGCCGGACTCGGCTCCACGCATCCATTTTACTTCATTTGTTGTCATGTCGTAGGCCGTTAACTTTTCATCACCAGATAGAATCAATACGGAACTGTTCGGAAGAAAATCTCCGCCGCCTTCAAAACTTTCCATCATTGACGGGCCAAATTCAATTTTTTCAATTTCCTCTTTTACTTCACCAAACGTATTAAACGATCGAATACCGTATGACCACATCAATACGACATGAGACTCGTCATCAGATACGGCCAACTTTGAGTATGAGCTATACGTTTCATAATCACGTAACAGTGTTCCAGTCTTTAAATCATACAAAACAAGTCCATCTCTATCACCAATACCATAAAGTTTGTCACCCACCACTTTGAACTCGTCAGTGATTGCCTGTGATAATTTGCTAACATTTGGTGTTGTCACTGCTGCGTCGACTTGCATCAATCCACTGATTGACATTAAAACCCCTAGAATAAATGCTAATATTTTCTTCATAAATACCCTCTTTTCTACAAATTCCCAACATTGTCCATCATATAATGTTTTTTAGGAGGGAGGTGGTGTTTTTTTTAACGAAGGGGTAATTATTTCAAATTGATGCTCGACGAATTGACGGGCGCACCGAATCGGATTCACGCTACGGGCGGATTCGCCCAGTCGAGCCTGTGGCGTCAGATGATGGCCGACATTTTCGATACGCCGGTCGTCGTGCCGGAGAGCCACGAGAGCTCGTGTCTCGGTGCGGTCATGCTCGGAGAGTACGCGTTCGGCGACATCGACGACTTCACGGCCGTGCCGCAAGTGACGCACGAACATGCACCAAATCATGAAGCGACCACGATTTACCGGGAGTTGCTACCGATTTACATCCGGCTCTCTCGTCATCTCGCGGAAGAGTATGAAGCGATTTCCGCGTTCCAAAGGAAGCATGTATGAGACGAGGCCGAGTTCATCGTGAACTCGGCCTTTCGTTTACGCCCATTGGAGGCGCATAAATTTAGGATAAACATTCTCTAAACAATTCAACAATAGAATATAATGTTGAATTACTTTACCAGGATTAAAGTATCCATCATCAATGATGTACGAGTAATTCACACTTACTTGCCCTTCATTTTCGATGAATCTTGCGAAACGGTAATCTTGGTTTAATGTGTTGAGAAGATACAACAAGTCCTCTTTTTTCATTGGATTCGTTATGTCTGCAAGCCCCCATACGTTAATATCAACAATCGTTTCGTCTGCATTGAATATGATACCAAATAGGACATTTCCTCCGCCTTTAATTGTTTCTTGCATACGGAATCCTGTATCTCCGTTCTCTAATTTCACTTCTTCCATAAAAACTTCTAACTCATTAATATGATTTCGAAAAGCTTCCACATTAGACATACGTACCCTCCTAATAAATGTATTCAGAATCTGTACAATGTATTTATTAGAGGTCGAGTATTTCTTTTCCTGTTTCTATTGTTTGAATTTTATTATTAATATTTACGCTCATCTAACACTTGTTTTTTGTACGTCACCATGACGAACTGTCCGGACGCGCGTTGGCTCGTCAGTTTCAACTTCGTCTCTTTCGTACCTTCCGGGAAGAGCGGAATCCCCTCTCCTAATACGACCGGGGCGATGGCGATCTCATAGCTGTCAATCAAGTCGTGCGCCATCGCTTCCTTGATGATTTCGCCTCCTCCGACGATCCAAATATCTCCGTCGATGTCTTGCTTCAACCGTCCGATAAGCTGTTCGATTGGCTCGTCCGTGAATGTGACGTGCTCGGCTTCCCGGTCCGGGCTCCGTGTCAAAATGTAGTTCGGAATGTTCGCGTATGGATAATGATTGTCCTCGAGCCGGAGCACTTCCTCGTACGTTTTCCGTCCCATGATGACGGTGCCGACCGTTTGGAAGAAGTCCGCGTAGCCATTGTCCCCCTCTCCCTCGACCGCGAACAACCAGTCGAGTTGATCGTTCGTGCGCGCAATTTTTCCATCTAAACTTGTCGCGATATATAAGACGACGTTTGCCATGATGAATTCCTCCTTGATTCGTGATACATTCAGCTTAACTGATAAACACGACAAAACATGACGGGAATGGATGAAATGAAAAAACGACATCTTCACTTGATTCGATTGTTGAATCGTGGGCAACGGTTCACAGCGGATGAACTTGCCCAAGAGACGGATGCCTCGGTCCGGACGATTCAGCGCGACATGTTGACGCTCGAGGAGCTCGGCTATCCGATTTGGAGCGTCCCCGGCACAGGCGGTGGCTATGAGATGTTACCGAACCGGTTGTTGCCTCCGCTCCAGCTTCGGGAACAGGAAGCAGTCGCGCTCTACCTCACCCTCAAATGGATGGAACAAATTCCGGACGTGCCGTTCGGCGACATGCGGGACACGCTGTCGGACTGGTATGTGAACGAATTGCCGCACGACCTCGAGACGAAAATCGCCCGGCTCGAAAAGAATATCCTTTGGCTCGGAAATAAGACCGTCCCGTCGGCCCCGTTCACGAAAGACGTGTTTCAAGCGGTCGAACAACGACGGAACATCGAGATGACATACGCGACAACGAAAGGAGCACGCACGTTCATCGTCGCACCGGTCGGGATGGCGCTCCTCGATTTGAAATGGTATGTGTATGGCCTCTCGGCGTATGGGCTGCGTCAATATCGGATCGATCGGATCGAAGCGATGCGTCTCCTCGATGACACATTCGAAGCGGACGATTTGGCGACGCTTCTCGAGACGAGTGACGAACGAAGCGGCGTGACCGTTCGACTGAACATCACCTCGCTCGGCCGTCGTCTGCTTGAAGACGTATTACCCGATATCGCTGAAAAGAATGAGTGGGACGTGCCGGAAGCTGAGCTCCCGTTCTTGTCGCGGCAATTGCTCGCGGCCGGGGCGGAAGTCGAGGTTGTCGAGCCGATTGAACTGCGGGAGATGATGCGGGAGCAATCGGAGCGGTTATGGAACCGGTATCGTTAATCAAATCGATGCTTTGTCCTCATGTAAGAATTGTCTTTATATAGTAATATGACTCCATATTGCTACATGTAAAGGAGCGTTCGCATGACCAAGCTATCGTTTTCAAAATTATTCGTCTCAATCAGTGTCATCTCATTGTTCGCTATCATGGTGTACCTTAACGTCTCGACGCTCGAACTGAACGAGACGATCGGTTCAGGGATGTTCTACTTGAAAGGCTATTATGAGGAAGGCAACATGATCGTCATTGAGCAAGGGATTGGCGTCATCACGCTGCCGCTCGCTATCGGTCTCGTCGCTTCGACACTCATCAAAGGCGCTCAATTTTATCGTGCCTCGTCGGTTACGAACTAACCTTCTCATCTCGGACAAAGAGCCCAACCGTAAATCGGTTGAGCTCTTTTTTCAATTCGCTTGGTCCATCTCTTTATGCAGTTTGAGCAACTCATTCTTGTACAAATCCGAGAGTCCTCCAAAGATGGCCTGGATGTTATTTTTCACTTTCACGACCCCGGCTGCCCCGAGTGCCTTCAACTCGTCCTCATCGATTTGGGACACATCTTTCAATTCGACACGAAGACGTGTGAAACAGGCATCGATATCGATGATGTTGTCACGGCCACCGAGCGCCTCTTGAATGGCAAGTGCCGTCGTTTGGATTGATGTCTTTCCTGATTTCTTTTCATTGTAGTCTTTGCGGGTAAACAGTTTCGTCTCTTGTCCCCCTCGGCCCGGCGTCGCCAAGTTCCATTTTTTTAACAAAATTAGGCGAGAATTCTCCCTCCTCTAAGTGTCTCGGGGCGAAGCCCAGCGTAGGTGGGAGATGAATCGCCCGTCTTGTCGAGATTGTATGTTCTTGATACAATCAGTGTAACCAATCAAAAGGACTGATATATGAATGAAAATGGATACAAACAAACATTCAGTCTTTCTTCTGAATTACCACCTCGTCCTGGTGGTCAAATATAGACGCAAGGTGATTGACGAAGACGTCTCGGAGTTCGCGAGACAGACGTTCGAACGGATCGGCGCGTCATACCATATCACACTGACCGAATGGAATCATGACGGCGACCATATCCATGTGTTGTTCAAAGCCCACCCGAACACAGAGATGTCGAAGTTTCTGAACGCCTACAAGAGCGCCAGCAGCCGACTGATCAAACGAGACTTTCCGCACGTCAAGAGACGACTATGGAAAGAAATGTTCTGGTCTCGAAGCTACTGCCTCGTGACGACCGGCGGTGCGACGATCGACGTCATCAGGCAATACATCGAAAAACAAGGAGAGGAGTGATCACTTTGCTGAAGGCGTACAAGTTTCGACTATACCCGACAAAGCCACAACGAGAACACTTCATGAAGACGTTCGGTTGCGTCCGTTTCGTCTACAACAAGATGCTCGAGGAACGGATCCGGTTATATGAAGAGTCGAGGCTGAACCCTGACGCGAAGCAGAAGCTCCCGACCCCGGCGAAGTACAAGCCCGAGTTCCCTTTCTTGAAAGAGGTCGACAGTCTATCCCTGGCGAACGCCCAGATGGACTTGAACAAGGCGTATGCCAACTTCTTCCGCGACAAGTCTGTCGGGTTCCCGAAGTTCAAATCGAAGCACGGCGACCGCGCCTCCTACACGACCAACAATCAGAACGGGAGCGTCCGGATCGAGGACGGGAAGGTGAGACTCCCTAAGGTGGGGTTCGTGCGGTTCAAACAACATCGTCCTTTCGAGGGGATCATCAAGTCCGCGACGGTCTCGATGACGAAGACGGGCAAGTTCTTCATCTCCATCCTTGTCAATCAAGGCGAGGAAAAATGGGTTCCTGCCAAGAACAAGATCGGGATCGATCTCGGTTTGGAACACTTTGCTATCGTGACAAATGACGAGATGGTTTCTGAGAAGATTGACAATCCTCGCTTCCTTCGTAAGTCGGAAGAGAAGGTCAAGAAGGCGCAGCGTGCCCTGTCGCGTAAGAAGACCGGAAGCAAGAATCGAGAGAAGGCCAAGCTGATCCTCGCCAAGAAACATGAGAAAATCGTAAACCAACGCAAAGACTTCCTTCACAAACTGTCGAAACGAATCGTTGACGAGAACCAAGTCATCGTCGTGGAGACGCTGAAGTCGCAAAATATGATGAAGAACCACAAGGTCGCGAAATCAATCGCAGACGTCAGTTGGTACGAGTTCGTCCGACAGTTAGAATACAAGTGCAAGTTCTACGGACGGACGCTCATCAAGGCCGACCAATGGTACGCATCGACACAAATCTGCTCTTCCTGCGGTGAAAAAGGCGAGAAGAAAACAGTGGATGTACGCGAATGGACGTGTACGTGTGGCGCTCATCATGACCGCGACATCAATGCGAGCATCAACCTGTTGATGTTGGCAGACTGAAATACCTTCAGGGTGGGAACCACCCGACGAGCTTGGTAAACAATCGTGGCTAGTAGAAGTACGGTCTTCCCAAGAAGCTCCCACTTCAATTTGCGAAGCGAATAAGTGGTGAGTAGTTCACTCGCGAACGTGAAGATGCCGTAATAGACGAAGAAGAATCCGGCCCCAACGACGAGGTTCATCCACCAGCGCGGCGTCCCTGGCAACACATTCGGCGATTTGGGCGAGGAAAATATATTGGTCCCCGCTCACAATCGAACCGTCAACCGTCGCCGTGCCGCCAAGTGACGTCCATAAGAACGGTGCGTACCAGATGTGATGTAATCCGGTCGGAATCAATAACCGTTCGAGCATTCCGTATAACCCGACGTAAGCCGGATTCGTCGCATCACTCGCGATGACATTCGCCATCGCTGTGAGGCAGGTCTGAATCGGCGGCCAAATGAGCATCATAAAGAAACCGAGCAAGATGGAGAAGAATACCATGACGATACCGACCGAACGATCTCCAGCGAAAAAGCCGAGCATCTCTGGTGGGTTGAACGTGTGGAATTTTTTATACACCCAGACCGCAAGCAAGCCGACCGCGATTCCACCGAGCACACCCGTCTCAAGTGACGGGATACCGAGCAACATGCCGTACTCCCCGCTCTCAGCCGCCATTTCCGGTGTGATCCCAAGGGCAATCGAGATCGTCGTGTTCATGATGACGTAGCCGACGAGTGCGGCAAGTGCCGCAATTCCCGACCCGCCGGACAGACCAACCGCGACGCCAATCGCAAAGATGATTGGCAAGTTGGCGAAGATACTCAACCCGATTTGAAGCATCCCGGCACTGATCGCTTCGACCGTCCCGTTCTGTAAAAACGTCCAACTTTCTGCAAGCGGACCTGTTAGCGCCGCGCCGAGACCAAGTAAAATACCGGCCGCCGGCAAGAGCGCGACTGGTACCATGAGCGCCTTCCCGAATTTTTGAAATACCCCGAACCATTGACTCATTTGATTCATTCCTCGTGTGTAAGCGTTATCAATTCTCAAAACGAACAAAGGGGAGTGACTCCCCTTCGTCTTTAGCGTGCGACCGTCTCCCGTTGTTTGAGGGCCGGCCAATAGTTTTCGTTCTCGTTAATCAAATCGTCAAGGATTTGACGGGCGACCGGCGCATCGACGACGGTCCGGTTGAGCGTGAGTGCCTGGAGTGCCTTTTCATAGCTGTTCTCGAAATAGGCGTCGACGACGAGCTGTTCGTAGGCGAGCTGCCCTTCAATCATCCCTTTGTAGAAGCGAGGAATGTGTCCGACAGCGAACGGTTTCGGTCCACGGTTCGTGAGCATCGCCGGCACTTCGACCATCGCATCATCCGGCAAGTTAGCGATGATGCCGTCGTTCTTCACCATGACGATGAAGATGTCGCCATTGTTGTAGGCGAGTGACGCTGCGACGCGAATCATGTAGCAACCGTGGATGTCGACTTCAAGATGCACGTTCTCTAGCGAGTCGTCAGCGATGATTTGATCGCACATCGAGAAGACACGTTGTTGGCGGCCGTTGATGACTTGACGGGCCCGCGTGTTCTCTACGTCTTCCTTCTCCGCCATGTCGGACGGATACAAATAATACTGAAGGTACGTATTCGGCAAGTATTCCGGGAAGTCGGTGAGCATCTTCTCGACTTGCTTGAACGTCTTGATCCAAGATGGGTCGTTTGCGATCTCTGAGTCTTCTGGGATAAACCCGTCCTCTAAGATGGCGCGCTTGATGTCTTCCGTCAATTCGTTGCCTTCTTTGTCATAGATGCCTGTGAACCAACCGAAGTGGTTGAGGCCGAAGTATTCCGGCACGAGATCCCAAATTTCTTTGCCGAGAATCTTCGCGTAGCTCACCATGATTGCGGCCGGCATGTCACAGATATTCAAAATCTTTTTGTCATTCGGGTAGGCACGCTTCAACGCCTCGGCGACGATTGCGGCCGGGTTCGTATAATTTAAGATCCAACCGTCCGGTGAGCCTTGGCGGATGTCTGCGACGAGATCAATCATGTCCCCAATCGACCGCATCCCGTACGACATCCCACCCGGTCCACACGTCTCTTGTCCAACCACGCCGTGACGGAGCGGAATCTGTTCATCTTTCTCGCGCATCTCCAGGCCGCCCGTTCGAATTTGAACGAAGAAGAAGTCCTTGTCGCGGAAGGCGTATTCTTTGTCCGTCGTATACTCGAACAGCTCGAGCTCTGGGTAATCCTCACGCAAGATGATTTCAGTCGCTTTGGCGACACGCTCCTGGCGCTCACCATCCGTATCGTAAAACGTGATTGAACGTAGTGGGAAGTGAGCCTTCTCTTCGATCAAGCTCATAATCATACCGATTGTGTACGTGCTGCCGCCACCGACGACGACGAGGCGTTGTCCTTGTTTCATGTGTGCGTTCCCCTTTCGAATACATATCTTATTGATTACAATACAAATTTAATACATATTATTTTAAACGTCAACAATATTTTTGAAAACATTTTACTTTGTGTATACTAGAAGTATGAATTCAGGTCGAAATCGGAGGGTCAGTCATGAAAGCAAAATCACCGCTCTACCAACAAGTCGCCCACAAAATGCGCACGTTTATCGAGTCCGGCACGTGGGCGCCCGGTGAGGCGATTCCGACCGAGGCTCAACTCGTCGAAGAGTTCAGCGTCAGTCGAGTGACTGTCCGGCAGGCGGTCAAATTGCTCCAAGAGGAAGGTCTCTTATGGAAACGACAGGGCAGCGGCACATACGTCCAGTCCGAAAAGATTGAACACAACATGTACGAATTAAAAAGCTTCACGGAAGACATGAAACGAGAAGGGAAAGAAGTGACGAACAAAGTACTCACCTTCACGTTGCAGCCACCGAGTGAGAAAGTGCGAGAGGCACTCGAACTCGAAGATGGCGAGCTCGTCTTCTACGTGAGGCGCCAACGATTCGCAGACGGCGAACCGCTCATCGTCGAGGACACATACTTGCCGCTAAAGCTGTTCCCCGACTTGACGTACGAAGTGATGTCGCAATCGAAGTACGCCTATATCGAAGAAGTCAAACAGTTCAAGATTGCGGACAGCGTCCAAGAGTTCATCCCGGTGCTCCCGACAAAAGAGATTGCCGAGATGCTCGGAGTGAGTGAACGAACGCCCGTACTCAAAGTCGAACTCTATTCGTTTCTTATGGATGGCAGTCGGTTTGAGTTCACAGAAACGTATTTCAAGAGTGAAGAATACCGCTTCATCATCCGCGCCGGACGAAGACATTAAAAAGGACCTGTGAATCAAACGATTCACAGGTCCTTCGTCAGTTAATGACAATCGACAACTTATAATTGACGTACTTACTGAGCCCGTCCAAAAAGGCGTTCAGCTCTTGGTTCGACGGGAATCGGCATTCCAAGACGTAACAGCCGTCCCCGCTCACCTTGTAGTTATTGCGGACGTACGGCCGGTGTTCCTCGAGGAACATGAGATACGGGTCGTGGAATGTGCTCGACGTAAAGATGGTGATCATCGCGTGGACCGGTAGCCCGAGCTTGTCCTCGTTCACGCGAATCGTATATCCTTCAATGATGCCGAGGTCTTCGAGCTTCTTGACGCGCGTCGCCGTCGCCTGTCCGGTCAAGTGTACGTGTGCCCCGAGCTCTTTCATCGTTATCCGGCTGTTCGCCTGTAACGCCTCGATGATGAGGCGATCTGTTGGATCGAGCATAGGTGACTCCTTTCACGATTCAAGCCAATCCGTCCAAACACTTGATTCGTGTTATGTATGAAAAGACGGCTGCTTGGTAGACTGTACATACATTATAGCTAAAAGGAGAGATTTTTCTATGCACGTACAACTGATCCGTAATGCCACACTCCGCGTCGAATACGCCGGGAAAACGTTCCTCATCGACCCGTTCCTCGGGGAGAAGGGTGCCTATCCCCCGTTCCCGAACTCGGAACGGCAAGACGCTAATCCATTGGCCGACCTGCCAATCGCGATTGACGACATTCTGACAGGCGTCGACGCCGTCATCTTGACCCACTTGCATCTCGACCACTACGACGAGGTCGCGAAACAAGTTCTGCCGAAAGCGATCCCGCTCTTCGTGCAAAACGAGGACGATTTGACTGTCATCGAAGGCGACGGCTTCACGAACGTGACCGTGTTGAGCGACACGACAGCATTCGAAGGAATCAGCCTCACGAAGACAGCAGGAGAGCACGGTCGCGGTCCGATTTTAGAAATGGCCGGTTACGTGTGCGGTGTCGTCTTCACCCATCCTTCGGAACAGACGCTCTATGTCGCCGGGGACACGGTTTGGTATGACGAAGTCGCCAAGACGATTCAAACGCATCAACCAGCAGTCATCGTCGTCAACGCCGGGGACAACCAATTCGTCGAAGGCGGGTCGCTCGTCATGAACGAACAGGACGTCCGCCATGTGCATGAGGCGGCTCCAGCCGCGACGATTATCGCGGTCCATATGGAAGCGGTCAATCATTGGAAGTTGTCGCGTCCTGACTTACGTGCTTATGCGACATCACACAGCTTCGCCGATCAACTCATCGTTCCAGAAGACGGCGAGACGATTTCACGATAACGATACGATGCCCCTGACCTTCCACGTCAGGGGCATTTTTAGCTTCATTTTTGACTCCTGTTTGTGGTATTCTATGCTTCATACCGATGCCATGTCACCCGTTTTTTGCCTCGAGGGAGTTTTGTTAGAATGAAGAAACGCGTCATTTTACTCATGTCCATCTTTTTGTTAATCAGCTCCCTATCTCAGGCGGCGATCCCGAAACCGAAAGCTTATAACGACCGCAGTCTCATCTATTTGACGCTCGATGACGGGCCGAATCGGAAGACGGGAGCGTTGCTCGACGTCTTGAAAAAGCATCGGGTGAAAGCGACCTTCTTCATCCTTGGGAAGAACATCGAGGGGAATGAGCATCTCATCCGACGCATCGTCGCCGAAGGGCACCTCATCGCTTTGCATGGGATGACACACGTGCGCGAGGAGTTTTATGCGTCGCCGATGACGGCCGTTCGTCAAATGAAGGACGTGCAACGTCTCATTTACGAAGTGACGGGCATCCATACGAACATGGCCCGTACGATTTACGGTAGTGACGCAGGCATGACGCCTGCGCACTGGCAAGCGATGGACGAGGCCGGTTTTGAGATTTGGGACTGGAACGTCGGCAGCCTCGATCACATCTATAAGAAAGACAACGCTCCGATTGAGCAACGTGTGTTCAATCGGCTCGAGGCGAATTACGAGATGAATATTGCTTCCATCATCTTGGCGCACGATCACTCGATGACACCGCAAGCGCTCGATACGATTATCCGCTATGCGAAAGAACGCGACTATGAGTTCCGGACGTTAGAAGGGGTGCATCCCGCGTACAACTTTTTCAATCCGTGGGAACCGAATCAATAAAGAATGCCCCGCATCGATGGATGCGGGGCATTACTATTACATCTCTAACTCTGTGAATGCGAGCGGGACGAGCTCTTCAAGCGTCACTTCTTTCACGTCGGCGTTGCCGTTCGTGAGCAGCGCTTTGAAGTCCGGGTCGCCGAACTCGACGAGCACTTGGCGGCAGATACTGCATGGCGGCAAGAAGTCGACCGTGTCGCCTGACACCGCGACGGCTTCGAAGTCACCTTTTTTATAGCCTTGCGCGACCGCTGTGAAGATGGCCGTGCGCTCGGCACAGTTCGTCGCACCGAATGAGACGTTCTCGACGTTGACACCGTCGATGACCGTACCGTCCTTCATGAGAAGCGCTGCTCCGACGCGGAAGTTCGAATACGGCGAGTAGGCGTTCTCTTTCACTTGGCGGGCACGCTCGACTAATTGTTGTTGGTTCATGGGATCATTGTCCTCTCTGACTCGAAATGAACTGATGCCAGTTCCCGGCCTCTCTTTTTTGGGCAGGATTTTTAGCATACACCTCATGCGATAGAGAAGTCAATGAAATTTTGAAAGCGGTCACAATCTTTTATCATTTTTGAAACGTCAGCTCGACCGTCCCGCTCCCAAGCAGCGGTTCAAGCGTCGCAAAATCCTCGACCCGACCGATGCGCGTATATGCATAGCTTGTCTCGACGTCTTTATAAAACAAGACGAGACAGTCATCTCCATACAGCATGACATCCCCGGCCCGAATCGAACCGACACGTTCCGGGTTCGTCGGGAACGGTTCGTCGAAATAGAAATACTTCTCGTTCTGATGCAAGTCCTGCATCGACAACGTGAGTGGCAGACGGGCTTGGAGCGCTTCGGCTGTCGGGTTGGTTTCGAAACGTATTGAGACGTTTAGTTCTTCCACTTGTGACGTCACTCCTTCCTGATTCTCCGGCTTCCTCACCGTGTCGTCCCCACACCCAGCGAGAAACACCATGGAAGCGACCAATCCGAGGCGGATGACGTTCATGACGTCTGAACGATACGGGCCGGTGTCCCGGCGACCGTCACGTTGTCCGGGACGTCTTTTGTCACCGTCGCGTCAGCTGCGACGATGGCGTTCTCGCCGATGGTGACACCCGGCAAAATCGTCGCCCCGGCCCCAATCCAGGCGTTACGTTTCACACGAATCGGCTTCGTGATCAAGCCGCGCCGTTCGGTCGGGTCGGTCGGATGATTGACCGTCAGCAACTTGGCGAACGGGCCGATCAAGACGTGGTCCTCGATGTCGATGCCGCCGAGATCGGTGAACATGACGCCACGGTTGATGAAGATGTCTGTCCCGAGCGTGATGTGTTTCCCGAAATCGGTATAGAACGGCGGTAGCACCGTGACCGAGTCCGCGACGTCTTGCCCGAGCAACTCCGAGAGCGTCCGCTGGAACTCGTCTTTCGGCAAGTACTGATAATTCAGGCGCATGAGCGTCGGCTCGATGGCTCGTTGAATGTGATGAATCTCTTCAAAGACGGCTTCGCCCGCAGCGATCGTTCGACCGGACACGCGTTCTCTCAATCCGCTACCCATCATCACACCTGTTGTTTCGTCGGACGGATGATGAGGTTGCTGACAGAGACCCGGTCCGGTGTGTCGATGGCGTAGACGACCGCTTCAGCCACGTCCTCGCTCGTCAATCCCCACTCGGTTTGCGCCTCATGGAGCGCCTGGGCGGCTTGTTTGTCACTGATCGTGTTGTACAGCTCGGTCTGGACGGCTCCCGGTGAGATGATCGTCGATTTGACGTTGTTCTCCCGCTGTTCTTGGCGCAAGCCTTCCATGATGGCGCGGACCGCGAACTTCGTCCCGCAGTAGACGGCCGACTCCGGATAGACAACGTGGCCGGCCACCGAATCCGTCGCGATGATATGACCCGACTGTTGACGTTCCATGATTGGAAGCACGGCGGCAATCCCGTTCAACACCCCGGTCACGTTCACATCGAGCATGGCCTGCCACTCGTCACGGCGCCCGTCGACAAGTGGCGCGGTCGGCATGATCCCGGCGTTGTTGAACAAGACATCGACATGCCCGAACGTGTCGAGTGCCGTCTTCACCACCGCCTCGACAGCTGCGTAGTCCGTGACATCGGCTTGCTGGATGACGATGTCAGCCTCGGGATGCTTCGCTTGGATGGCTTCCAACCGGTCGAGACGACGGGCGGCGAGCACGAGTTTCGCGCCCCGTTCGGCCAATAGATGGGCCGTCGCTTCGCCGATCCCGCTCGACGCCCCCATGATGATGACAACTTTATTGATGGTCATAATCCATTCCTCCTTTGATTGACTTCAGTATAGGAACGGACAAGCATCATGTCTAATGCTACTATTTGATTAAGAACCATAACGAAAACGCATGGAGGGATGACATGGAGCTACAACAACTACGGTACTTCCTCGCCGTCGCGAGCGAAAGGAACATCACGCGCGCGGCCGAACATTTACGACTGTCGCAACCGGCGCTGTCACGGCAAATCCATCAACTCGAGGACAGTCTCGGTGGACCGTTGTTCGAGCGGAGCCAAGGCGGCGTCACGCTGACGGAACGAGGCTACTATTTGGCCGAACACGCCAAAGAGATGGTCCGTCTGGCCGATAAGATCTCGATCAACTTGAACACGGCGACACCCGTCAGCGGAGAACTGTACATCGGCGGTGGTGAGACGGAGACGCTCACCTCGGTCATCGAGACGTTCCGACAGATGAAACAGCTTCATCCCGACGTCAAGTTGCGCCTGTATAGCGGCAACGGAGACGACGTGATCGACAAGCTGGACCGAGGCATCCTCGATTTCGGGGTCGTCATCGAGCCGATCAACCTGGCCACGTACGCCTCGCGCGAGCTCCCCCACGTCGATCGTTGGGGCATCATGACGCGCCGCGACAGCCCAATCGGACAAAAGCATGCCATCGAGACCGAGGACTTGCTCGACTTGCCGCTCATCTTGTCAGAGCAGTCGCTCGTCGACCGGCATTTGTCGGCCCGGCTCGGCGTCGATTTGACTGAAACGGACGTCGTCGCGACGTACAACCTGCTCTATAACGCCTCACTCCTCGTCCGGGAAGGCATCGGCCACGCGCTCTGCCTCGACGGGATCATCAACACGCAAGGGACCGAGTTGGTGTTCGTCCCGCTCCATCCCCCGCTCACGTCTTCCGTCCATTTGATTTGGAAGAGCGGGAGTATCCTGTCGAACGTCGCCTCAACATTTTTAGAGCTGTTCGATGAACGGGAAACGGCCACCTAAACACGGCGGCCGGAATCGAGGCGCAATATGTGCGCCAACTGCTCGTTCATCTCGTCCGGGGTGGCCGCAAAGTCGTGTTCGGCCCAATGGATGATCATCCCGACGATGGCGTTTGCTTGATACGAACAGAACAACTCATGGTCAATCTCATCTTGCTTGTGCGCCGCCGTGTCGCGGAGGAGCAACTTGCGCACTTCGTCGAACAACATGTAATAGTACGCGAGCGGTACGTTTTTCGAAAAGACGATGCGATAGAAGTCGACGTACGTCTGGACGTGGTGAAAGATGCGGATCGTCGACGGTTCGAGTTCACGCGGATTGAGCAGCTTCACATGTCGATACGGCTCCTCATACGATTTGGCGAGGTCGGCCGTGATTTCTTGGAAGTACTCCTCGAATACGTCCTCGACCCGTGCGTAATGCAAATAAAACGTGCCCCGATTGACATTTGCCACACGACAAAGTGCTGAAATCGTCACTTGTTCGAGCGAATGATTCTTCAATAATTCGACGAGCGCCTCATGGAGCGCTCGCTTTGTTTTGACGACACGCAAGTCCGGCTTCATAGTTTGCACATTCCTCTCAACAGTTATGGCTGGAAGTGTTGATTATTCAACAGAACGTCTCTTTTTTGATGATTGTAAGCGCTTTCCAACATTCATTATAATAGTTATTGAACACATGTTCAATTAAAGGAGGAGACAGTCATGCGGTTATCGGGGAAAGTGGCGATTGTCACAGGTGCAGCATCAGGAATGGGGAAAGCGATCGCGGAGCTTTACGCGAAAGAAGGAGCTCGCGTCGTCGTCTCGGATATGAATCTCGACGGGGCACAGGCCGTCGTAGAGGGGATTTCGGGCGAAGCGTTCGCCATCCAGACGAACGTCACGTCTGAAGAAGCGTTGCAGCAGTTGTTCGATGAGACGGTGAAGACGTTCGGTCAAGTCGACATCCTCGTCAACAACGCCGGCATCATGGACGGGATGGAACCGGTCGGTGAGATCTCGAACGAGCGCTGGGAGAAAATCTTTGCCGTCAACACGGTGTCGGTCATGAAATCGATGCGGATTGCCGTCGACTTGTTCACGAAGCAAGGTCACGGCGTCATCGTCAACAATATCTCGGCCGGCGGCTTGTACGGCGCTCGGGCCGGCGCGGCCTATACGGCGTCAAAACACGCCGTCGTCGGATTGACGAAGAACACGGCGTTCATGTATGCCGACCAAAACATCCGTTGTAACGGAATCGCACCGGGCGCGGTCGCGACGAACATCGGCTCGACGATGACGAACATGAGCCAGGCCGGGTTCGGTCGCCAGCAACTTGGGATGGCCATCAACCCACGCATCGGACAACCGGAAGAGATTGCTCAACTCGCCCTCTTCCTCGGCTCGGACGAATCGAGTTTCATCAACGGTCAAGTCGTCGCCATCGACGGCGGTTGGACCGCCTATTAAACCAAAAAATGAGCCATATCCTACGCGGGATGTGGCTCATTTCTCGTTATAGCTCCCCTCTCCGGTTCATCCGGATTAAGAGATAAATCAAATACGGCGCTCCGACCATGCCGGTGATGACACCGACCGGGTAGCGGGCCGTGAAGGCGAACTGACCGATGAGATCGGCCGCGAGTACCAAGATGACCCCGACGAGTGCCGCCGGAATGATCGTCGAACGCCCGTCCCCGACGAGCCGCTTCGCAATCGGTCCTGCCAAGAACGCGACGAACGCGATCGGTCCGGTCGTCGCCGTCGCGAGCGCCAGCATGAGCACCGAGGCGACAATGAGCAGGACGCGCGTCTGGTTCGTCTTGACACCGAGCGACGTCGCCGTCATCTCCCCGAGCTCTAAAATCTGGAGCTGTCGGCTGAGTCGGAGGATGACCGGGAGGCAGAGCGCGACCGCGATCATGAGCGGCGGGAGCGTCTCCATCTTCACCCCGTTCAAGCTACCGCTCAACCAGCGCATCGCCGTCCCGACATCGTTTTGGCGGCTGATGAGCAACAGATAGTTGATGACCGCTGTCAGCATCGCTTGAATCCCGATGCCGACTAAGACGAGCCGGCCGATTGAAAAGGCGGCGCCTTTCGACAAGAAGTAGATGGCGAGGACGGTCAATAACCCGCCGATAATCGAGATGATGGAGACGAACGTATCGCTCGCCTGTAAGACGACGATACCGAACACGGCTGCCGCACTCGAACCGGTCGTGATGCCGATGACGTTCGGGTTGGCGAGCGGGTTACGGAGCATCGTTTGGAACACCGTGCCGGCGATTCCGAACGCGAGTCCGGCGAAGACGCCGGCGAGCATGCGCGGCAGACGGATCGTGCCGACGGCGAACGAGGCGCCCGGTACTTGTTCCCCGAACAAGACACGGATGACGTCTGCGACGGGATAAATCGTATTGCCGAGCATGAGCATCGTCGCGCTCAACGTAAGGGCCAGCGCGAACAAGACAAGCGTCACGAAGACGGTCCGTTGCCGACGCTTGCGACTGTTATGGATGATGGGTTGAATCGATTGGTTCGTCATACGCCACGCACCTTCACTTTCATCGTCAAGGCGATCAAGATTGGTGCCCCGACGAACGCCGTGACGATTCCGACTTCGAGTTCCCCGGGACTGCCGAGCAACCGTCCTGCCACGTCAGCGAACGTCAATAAAATCGCACCCGTCAGTGCCGACATCGGGATGATATACCGTTCATCCGCTCCGATGACCAAGCGGACGAGATGCGGCGCCAAGAGACCGATAAAGCCGATTGGTCCAGCCAGTGCCGTCGCCGCCCCGCACAAAATCACACCTGCGAACGAGGCGATCAGTTTCAACGTGCCGATGCGGACACCGAGACCTGTGGCGAGCTCTTCCCCGAGCGCCAAGATGTTGAGGGACGGTGCCGCCAAGATGGCGATGACGATACCGCCGATAAAGAACGGCAGGAACGTCATAATCGAATCCATCGTCCCGGCCCCGACGCTACCGACTTGCCAGAACCGGAACTGGTCCATGACGTTCGAGCGTGGAATCATGATGGCCATGACGAGTGACGACAAGGCCGCACTCGTCGCCGCGCCGGCCAAGACGAGTTTGAGTGGCGTCGAACCGCCCCGCCCGAGCGACCCAATGCCGAACACGAACGCCGCCGTCAAGAGCGCCCCGGCGAGCGCGAACCAGATATAGTCGCTCGCGGTCGAGATGTTGAAGAAGGCGATCCCGACGACGACGAACAGCGCCGCTCCCGTGTTGACTCCGAGAATGCTCGGGTCGGCGATCGGGTTGCGCGTCACCGACTGCATCAATGCGCCCGAGACACCGAGTGCTGCCCCGCACATGAAACTGAACACCGTCCGAACGACCCGCTGCCGGACGATGTCCGCTTCATACGACTGAACAGCCGGACGGAATAAACCGTCAAGCAGTTCATCCCATCCGACTGTCCGTGAGCCGAAAGCAAGCGAAGCGAGCATACAGACGACGAGCAGGACGAGCGACCCTACGAGGAGGAGCCCGAACCGTTTCGGCGTGTGTAACTTCTTCGGCATATTCATTTGATTACTCGACTTTCGCGAGTGCTTCTGACACGAGTTTCACATAGTCGTCAATCGTATATTCGATCGAGAGTGGTGATGGTGTCCCAGCAGCCGCGAGCGGCGTGTTATCTTCGATCATGACGACCGAACCGCGTTTGATGGCCGGCACTTTGCTATAGAGCGGGTCAGCTTGAAGTGCTTTCAACGTCTCTTCGTTCCCGTAGGCGACGAAGATGTCGACGTCGTTCAAGATGTCAGCGTTCTCTGAGCTGAGCTCGAGGTAGAAGCTGTTCTCATCTTTGATTTGGCTTGTGATGTTCTCAGGGTACTCCATGCCGAGTTCTTCGATGAAGGCACCGCGTGGGTCACCAGTCGTGTAGATGTAGAACTTCGAGAGATCGTCTGGGCTGAGCGCGACGAATGCCGCTTTCTTCCCTTTCATCTCCGGTACTTCAGCTGCCTTGTCGGCGATGAGTTTCTCTGTGTCTTCAATCAACTGTTTGCCTTCTTCTTCCATGCCCATGGCCATTGAGTCGTAACGAACCGTGTCCTGCCATGATGACACCCAAGGCGTCTCTTGGTATGCGACGACCGGTGCGATTTCTGTCAACGTGTCGTAATCTTCTTGCGTAATACCTGAGTAGGCGGCAAGAATGACGTCCGGCTGTGAGTCGGCGATCGCTTCGAAGTCGAGACCGTCCGTATCTTGATAGATGTTCGGGTTTTCTTCACCGAGGTCTTTCAACTTGTCAGCCGTCCACGGCAACATGCCGCTGCCGTCTTGGACTCCGTAGTTCGCAGCCGAGAAACCGACTGGTACGACATCAAGCGCGAGCGCGACGTCTTGGTTCGACCAACCGACCGTTGCGACGCGTTCCGGCTTCTTGTCGATGACCGTCTCGCCTAACGCGTGTTTGATGGTAATCGGATAGCCTTCTGCCGTTTCGGCAGACTCATCTGTCGTGGCTGCATCTTCATTGTTCGCGCCGCATCCTGCGAGCACGAGCACGAAGGCAGACATGATGATGAACATATGTAGCAATTTCTTGTAGCTGTTCATGTCCTAGTCCCCTTTTTCTGTATGACAACGTTTTACGCCGACATTGATAATCATTATCAGTTATGAGTATAGGATGAATCGAGTAGCGCTGTCAATCTGAACTTCAAGATATCTTTCGGAAAATAGAAACAGCCCGCCTTTCTCAACTGGTGAGACGCGGGCTTTCGTCATAACGTTTGATTGGCCAAGTTGATCAGTTGTTGGACCGGTAAGCGGGTCTCGTCGTCAAGTTCGATGGAGTTGCCATCGATGTAGTAGATGATTCGGGCAGTGAATCCGTTTTTGTTGATCCACCATAACCCTTGGGACGTCGATTCCGCCTCATCATAGAAAGCAGATGTCCCGTCCGCAAGTACATATTGGTCTCCGTATGACGAAATATCTTCCATGTCATCAGGTTCATCGACGACTTTATGGACGATGTAGCGCAACTCCTGTGTCGTCTCCTCGTTCACATAGTGAAACACGAATTGATGCATGTGGTGCGGTTTTGCGATATCAATCTCACTATAGCGCCGAGTGATTTCAAAAGGAAACGCAATCGGTTCTTCAAACGCGTGTTCAATCGGTGGATTCGGTGGGTCTGGCCAATCCGTCGCCAGTTCAACCAAAGCCAAAATCACAATTAGCCAACCTAGCAACCTCATCAACCGTTTCTTGTTCATCTGTCTTCGCTCGCTTCATCATTGAATTTGATTCCACGATTGATGATACGCCTCACTGCTTCCCTTGGGTAGACGAGAATCGAACGTCCGGTCAATGAATCGAAATTATCGTTGCCTACGCATCACATCCGCGATCGGACACCCTTCCCGCTCGAGCTCCGAGACGATACGTGTATAATCCATTTCGTTTCGATTCTGACTCAGCTTGAACGCCGCCTGCATGTCCGAAATGTCGATGCGGAACCCGACGACGCCATATTTCTGCTGCTGCACCGGCTCGGACAGTTCCTCCCAGACGACGGCGTGCTCCCGGTCCCCTTCATGGTCTTGAAGCAGTCCGGCCAAGTCTTCATCGAGTTGGTCCGCATTTAAAATGGTGGCCTGTCCGTATGCATGGACGGCCTGATAGTTCCACGTCGATACGTCCTCATGTCCGTACCACGACGCCGACACATAGGCATCCGGACCTTGGACGATCAAGAGGACGGTCTGGTCTTCAATCGTTTGCCACTGTGGATTGTTTTTGGCGATGTGTGTGGTGAACCAGACGCGGCCCTCTTCCTCATGGAAACGGAGTGGCACGTGCGTCGCGATCGGTTTTTGGCCATCATACGTGACGATGGTGCCGAACGGATGCGCCTTCAAGAAATCGTGCACTTCTCTCGGATCGTTCACGGCGTAAAGTTTTGGGACGTACATCGTATTCCTCTTGTCTGGTTCGTTGATCAACTGACTGGCCCTCCCGTATAATTCATGCCAACTAGGGTAAAGAGTAGATGACGCGATTCAACTAAGGAGGGATCTCTATGAAACCGACGATTAAAGCATTCGTGTTCGATGTATATGGGACCTTGTTCGACGTCCATTCCGTCAAGACGGCGTGTGACGAACAGTTCCCCGGAAAAGGTGACCAAATCAGCCAGGCGTGGCGGACGAAACAGCTCGACTACTTCTTTACCCGCCACATCATGGGGCGCTACGAGGACTTCTCCGTCGTCACGCGCGACGCGCTCCGGTATGCATTGTCAGCGGCCGAAGTGACGTGGACGATCGAGACGGAGGACGCATTGATTGCCACTTACGCCGACCTGTCGCCATATGAAGAGGTTGAAGACGTCTTGCACCAACTTCATCATAAACAGACCATCGTTCTCTCGAACGGGACGGACGCGATGCTCGCGGAACTCATCCAAAACGCCGGTTTCACCGACCTGTTCGACGAACTCGTCAGCATCGACGGCATCAAACAAGCCAAGCCGTCACCGGCCGCCTACATGCACTGGTTCAAGAACAGCGGGTTGAAGCGGGACGAGGTGCTGTTCCTGTCCTCGAACGGTTGGGACATTGCCGGTGCGAAGAACTTCGGATTCCATACCGCCTGGATCAACCGCGACGGCAAACCGGTCGATATGCCCGACCTGGCCCCTGACGCCGTCTACGAGGACTTGTCAGGCATACTGGAATGGGTCACGGACGAAGCGGCTTGGCCATAATCAAATCGACTTGAGCGTCGTCACCCATATAAAACGTGTGCGCCCCGGTCTGAACGAAGCCGTGCTTTCGGTAAAAGGCGAGTGCCTTATGGTTATGTTCCCACACACCGAGCCAGATTTCACGCTTATTCAGCTCGTTCGCGCATGTGATGGCCTGGGCGTACAACGCCTTGCCGACGCCACTACCTTGGAACTTCCGTCGCACATAAATCCGTTCGAGTTCGAACGCCTCTTCGCCCATGGCCTCGGTCTGGGCGTTGTTGGCGTTCACTTTTAAGTAACCAGCCACTTCCCCGTCGAGTATGGCGAAGAAGAACTGTGAGTCCGGATTCGAAAGCTCTTTTTTAAGTTGCGCTACGTTATACGCCCGCTCGAGATACGCGGCCAGATGCGCCGGGTCATTCTCGGCTTCGAACGTTTCCGTGAACGTCTCGATGCTGATGGTGCGAAGTGCGTCAACGTCTTCGATTGTACAAGCTTTGATGGTGATCATGATTATTCCCCCTAGTAGTCTCGTTTCTTCCCTTTTTTCACGGCATCCCAGTCCCCTTCGATATTGTGGCGGACCCGCTTCAACAGCCGAAGCAGCTGCTCGGCTTCCTGGTCGCTCAGCCCGGCGAGCGCGACATCCGTCGAATGCTCATGCTCGCGGATGATGACCGGGTACAGCGCCTTGCCCCGTTCAGTCGGGACGAGCCGCTTGATTTTCTTGTTGTGCGGGTCGTCCTGCTTCGTGATTAACCCGTTCGTCTCCAACTTTTGAACCGCCCGCGCCGCCGTCGTCCGATCGACTTTGATCAATTCGGCGAGCTTTTCTTGAATGATGCCCGGCTCCTCACAAATCCGGACCAAATATAAATATTGCCCTTTCGTCAGCTCGAGCTCTTTGAACTCGATATTGCTGATTGAGTCGAGGGAACGGGCAATCATCCCGATTTCACGCAACTGGTCTCTCATATAGTCCTCCTGATTGTTGTATTTACAATACGTTACGTCTAGTATAGTTGTTTTGGTTGCATTTGCAACAAAAAATATTCTCGGTACGTCTTTCGAATGTGTGAGAAAATGAAGGTATCATTCCACGAAACGAGGGGATTTCATGGCACACCGCATTTACACGACGAGCTTTGCGAGCGTCTATCCGCTTTACGTCGCGAAAGCCGAACGGAAAGGCCGGACGAAAAACGAAGTCGATACGATTATCCGCTGGTTGACGGGCTATGACGAGGCCGGACTCGAGCGCCAACTCGCTGCCGAGGTCGACTTTGACACATTCTTCGCCGCTGCGCCCAAGATGAACGAAGACCGCGCCCTCATCAAAGGCGTCGTCTGCGGCGTCCGCGTCGAGAATGTCGAGGAGCCGCTCATGCGCGAGATTCGCTATTTGGACAAACTCGTCGATGAACTGGCCAAAGGCAAAGCGATGGCGAAGATTTTACGAGGAGGCGACGTCTGATGGACTATACGACACTCGTCGACGACAAGCGGCTCGACGCTTTCATCCGTTTAATTGACGTCATCGATGCGAACTTACCGGCCGGGTTCGAGAAGACGACCGACGGGAACGGCATCCATTATGTCGTCCCGCTATCGACGTATCCGTCCGGGTATCACGTCACGCCGGGCACCCCGCTCCCGTTCTTGAGCGTCATCGCCCAGAAGAACCATGTCGCCGTGTATCATATGGGCGTCTATAGCGACCCGGAACTGCTCCGCTGGTTCGAGGAGTCATACGCCGCCCAAGTGCCGACGAAATTGAACATGGGCAAGAGCTGTATCCGCTTCAAAAACGTGAAGCATATCCCATATGAGTTGATGGGTGAACTCGTCTCGAAGATGACACCAGAACAATGGATTGCGGCGTACGAGTCACGTTAAAAAAGGCAGGTCGATTGTCGACCTGCCTGTTTGGCATTCCTTATTTTCCCCGCTTCCCCCATAGTCGGAAACGGATTGAGTCCGTCCTCATTGCGGCCTTGCCAGATATACTGCTACAACTAGGAGAGCTACCCCTAAGACAATCAACAATTTGTAAAACATGTTTTGTTTTCTACGAACCACACCAATCACGGTAAAGAAGATACCGAATAGGAAGGACAAGACCATTGCGATGAATCCCATTTTATTCGCTCCTTTTCAGCTTAATGATTCGCTCGTGACGATTGGCCACGTCCAAATCATGTGTCACGGTAATCACTGTCGTATTGAACTCGCGATTCATCTCAAACAACAAATCGATGATGCGCTCTTTGTTTTCCGGGTCTAGTGACGCAGTCGGCTCATCGGATAAAATGATTTGGGGATTCATAATGACAGCCCTCGCAAAAACAGCTCGCGACCGTTGTCCGCCCGAACATTCCAACGGTTTCTTCTTCAAAATGGACTCGATTCCAATCTTACTCACAATCCGCTTGAAGTGTTCCTGGGCGCGTGGGTCTTTTTCAAGATTGGCATACATGAGCGGTAACTTAATATTGTCCTCGATGGTCAGCGAATCAATGAGTGCCGATTCCTGAAGCACGAATCCAATCTTTTGATTGCGCCATTTCGCTAATGTATCCCGTGACAGCCCCTGAACAGATGAATCAAATAGCTCATAGCTCCCTTGGTAACGTGTATCCAGCAACCCGATTATATTGAGCAACGAGGTCTTCCCTACGCCAGACTCCCCTATAATCGAGAGCTTTTCCCCCGGTTGAACCTCTAATTCAAAATCATGCAGGATGGAAAATCCTTTCTTATCGAACGCTTTTTTCTGAATTTCTAACTTGATGATGCTACTCATTGCAAAACCCCCACCGAGATTGGAATACCCTTGATTTTTTTGAGCGCCAGTTCCACAATCATCACCCCTATGATCACGTCAATCAATAGAACACCTAAGAAAGCGATCCAATCCATACTGATTAAGCCAAATACCCCATACGTGGCAAAAATCGAATCTTTCCTCATCCAAAAACCGTATCGATTGAAGGCGGTGATTGCGAATAAGATGACGAGGTTGATCGAGAACAAAATCGCAAAGTAGCTATAAAAAATGGTTCTCAGTTTGGAGTAACTTAATCCCACTAATAAATTGACCGTAAAATCTTTAATCATGAGCCGAACACTGATTAATGTATTCCAAGTCGCCAGACACACAATGACGACGAGTAACACGAGCGTAATCGCACTAATCATCTTCAAAGAGCTTACATAATAATCTTCAAAGTAATTAAAGTTTTCTTGTTGGCTAAAAAAGTTAAAGTCCAACCCTAGATTGTTCTGAATCTGTTCATTCAACTTCGTTGCTTCTTCTTTCGTCGAATCGAGCAACACGATGTCCATCAAACCGTTCAAGTGGAGGTCAAGACCCGCACTTTGAATAAACGGCTCGTTGACGGGGACGATGACTGAAAAGTTATAGTAGTTCTTTGAATTCGGTGCATAAAAGTTCGAGCGGTGCGTATTTTTCTCCAAGACCCCTTGCACTCTCAAATCAACCGCTTGTTGGGTGACCGGATCCGTGATTTCGATTTTAGATCCTACCGGATACGTTGAAGCCAGACCTCCACCTATCAGAACCGGAATGTCATCTTGTTTAAATTGATAATCAAAGTTCAACTGATCGCCTTGCGCCAACTTGAATTGATTGAGTTGGTACGCCTCTTCATTGATGTAATTAAACGACACTTCCATATCATGTTCATTCTCTAAAGAGGTCGTAAAGCCGTCAGCTTGTAAGGCATATGTATGATTGTTATTTAAATACTCATAAAGCTTTCGCGTTTCCTTGATGTCGATTCGATCAAAATCGGCTTCACTCTCTGGATTTAAATTGGCGATATAATTCCCTTCTCGATTGAACGTTTCAATTTCTTGATAGCCTTGAGCAGTCGAAATAATGGAACGCGTGGCACTAAAAGAGAGGTAATTCGCTAGGAAAAGTAATAAGATCATTCCCAGAACAAGGATCCATCGCTTCAAAAATATTCTTGTTATAAAAAAGTGTAAAATTCTCATTCTCTTTTCACCTGACCTGCACTAATTAATATATATACGATAAACAGCAAGACGAGATAAAGGTTGCTGGTTACATTCAAATCTAAGTAAAAGTTCAATGAAAGGGATAATAAAAAACTGAACCCCAAGATCGCTAGACTATTTAACATGTAGCGACGAACCACTTTTTGTTTCGTGTCTCCGACAAGGATGCGGCAAGAAATCTCTGTTTTTCTCCGATTTAAAAATTGATAATGGAAGATCATCATAATAAACGTGAGAAGAATGCTGATGATCAATTGATAGTCAACAATGCTCTCAATGAATGACATTAAGATAAACGAACCTTCTAAATCTACAGTCTGCACATACATCAATATCAAATTTGAGACAAAACAAAAGAGATAGATGGCAGAAGCTTCAAACACATCATTAAATCTAAATAAAGAATATTTCATGACCTACTCCTTACAGATGGCATTTATAAATTTATGGTAACACGTATGAATAAATGCCAACTACCTAACTAAAAAAAACAGTAAGTTATAATTTATGAGTTAAAAAAGTAAGCTGCCACTCCATTAAACATAGAAATCCATCACATCATGTAGACATGAATTCAGACCCTGTAGGAACATACCTATCGGGTCTGATTCACACCCTCTACCTTCACCAGAAGACTTATTTCAGTGCGCCTCGAGCCCAGCTGAACTTCGTTGTGTACTTGTCTCCCCATCTCAAATCGTCCCAAACAGAGCCTGTCACTTTTGTGCTGTAGGCTACTTTGCTTAACAACGTTCTACCGTCGCGCGTATATTTGAACGAAGTAGATTTGTATTTTGAATTACTGTAGTTCCAAGCAGCACCATTGTACTTGATTTGGAATGATTCTTCTGTAGACGCCCCACTAGATGCCGTACCGAACGTCGCTGCCGAGGCAGACCCTGCGCCTACTAAAAGCGCGCCGACCACTAAAGCTGAACTCGCAAATCGTTTTGTCTTCTTGTTCATCACACATTCCTTCTTTCTTGTTAAATTTTTGAAATTCAAAGAGTTGATACACATAAAAATCTAGCATAGTTCACATTAAATTCAACAATTCGATAACAGATTATTACAATTTGATTCATTTTACATAAAAAGTATTCAGTCGATTATGACGAACTGCCTATGGTAAATTCATCCACTCAATGACCCTCGCCTGATAGATTAATGTGACTAACGCCTAGGGTCCCTAAGTTGCTACGATTCTATAAAACGGAGTTCAATCTAAAAAAGCAGGCAGGTCGATGGGCGACCTGCCTGTCCGTCATACGTGGAATCGTTTTGTCATTTGGCGCATCTCGTCTGCCATGTTCGACAGCTCTTGGGCCGATGCCGTGATCTCTTCCATCGACGCCATCTGTTCTTCCGTCGCCGCCGACGTGTTCTCGGTGTCGGTCGCCGTCGTCTCCGTGATGCCTTGAATCTCGTTCACCGATCGTAAAATCTCGGTCGCCCCGGCCACCATCTCTTGGACAGAGCCTGACACTTCCTCGACTTTTTGACCGACCTCTTCAATCGCCCGCTTGATGTCCTCGAACGCTAGCCCAGCCTGTTGGACGTTCGTGACGCTGTGGCCCATCTCGCTCTCGACGACATGCATCGTCTGGACGGCTTGTTTCGTCTCCGTCTGCGTATCCCCAATCAATCCGGAGATCCGTTTCGTCGCGCTGGCCGACTCTTCGGCGAGTTTCCGGACTTCTGAGGCCACGACGGCGAAACCGCGTCCGTGGTCGCCGGCCCGGGCCGCTTCGATGGCCGCGTTCAAGGCGAGCAAGTTCGTCTGTTCGGCGATGCCAGAAATCGTACCGGTGATGCTGCCGATTTCTTGGGAGCGGACGTCGAGTTGGCCGATGACCGTCTGCAACGCCTTCACTTTCTCGTTCATCGCCTCGAGCTGGGACTCGAGCGTCTCAATCAACTCGTTGCCGGTCCCGACTTTTTGAAGTGCCCCGTCTGACAGTTCGGTCATGTGTTGGGCGCTATTTGAGACGTGATGAATCCCATTCGTCAGTTCGGTGAGCGTACTGTTCGATTCCTTCACACGCGTCAATTGACGAAGCGAGCCCGACGCGATTTCTTCCATTGTGACGGCGACCATCTCTGTCGCTTTTGTCGTCTCTTCGACGTTCGATTTCAAATCGTCCGATGACGTCGCGACGCGCCCGGCTGTCGTCGTGACGTTGCCGATCAAGTCGCGAAGACTATCTTTCATCTCGTTAAATGAGTTGGCGAGCGAACCGATCTCGTCACGCGATGTGTACGTGCTGTCGACCGTCAAGTCACCGGCTCCAGCACGGCTCATCAGTCCATTCAATTCACGGATTGGGCGGACAATGAGGCGCGTGATGTAGACGCCGAGCCCGATTGAGACGAGTGCCCCGATGGCGACAAGCGCCCAGAACAACGTGACCGATTCCGTCCGCTCGTTCTGCATCGTCGTGCTTGCTGTCTCGGCTTCTTGATTGATGCCGTCCATGACGACCGTTGCCGTCTCGACCAAGTCTTGACGGACCGGTCGCAAGTCACTCATATAGACGCGATAGGCCGCCGTGTTCTCATTCCGAAGCACCGGCTGAAGCACGAGCTCGGTCCCTTCGAGATAGGCTGCAATTTCGGCATTCAAGTCTTCGACTCGACCTTGCATCTCGGCATCTGTTGAGGCGAACGTCTCGTTGAACAGCTCAAGATTAGTCCCGATGCTATCGCGCCGTTCCTCAATACTCGCCTCTAGTTCTTCATTTCGAGACGCATCCGTCGTCAGCATCAATTCGAGCAAATACCCGTCCAAGGCACGGTTATCCGTCCGGATTTGACCGAGGGCGCGAATCGGCAATAACCGATCTTCATAAATCGATTCTCCCGCATCGGCCATGCGTCCTATGAAGACGTGGCTGAGTGCTGCGACGAGAACGAGTGTCGCGATGAATACGCTGATCAATACTGTCAGTTTTTTAGACATCTTCAAATTTTTCACGATGATCCCTCCCTACCTGATTTATCGTAGGAAAGAGGCTTGAAATGAAGTGTATTTACACATGCGTTGACCTATGTTTCCATTTTTAGCCACCCTATTGAGCACAATCGCACATTGCCGACGCATTTGTAAGCTGGCTCACCTTCATTTGGAGACGGAATGCGATACGATAAACAAAAGAACTGATGGAAAGGAGGCGTAATCTGTGCCCCGCTGGCTCAAACTTAGTCTCATGCTCATTGTGTTCGGGAGTATCTTCTACATCACTCATTTCCACTATGAACTCCGTCCATCCGATATCCGTGACATCGTCCTGTCGTTCGGCTGGTGGGGTCCTGTCGTCTTTTTCCTTATCTATGCGATTGGCCCAATCATCTTCTTGCCGACTTCGGTACTGTCACTCGGGGCCGGTCTCGCCTTCGGGGTGTGGCCGGGTGTCCTCTACATCCTGTTCGGGGCGACGGCGGCGGCCGTGACCGGTTACGTCATGGCCCGACTGTTCGGCAGGTCCGTGCTCAAGGTCGAGAGCTATCCATGGTCGGAGAAGCTGTTCACGCAGATGGAGCAACGTGGCTTCCTATACGTGTTCGTCTTACGGCTCATCCCGCTCGTCAGCTTCGATTTGCTCAGTTACGCGGGCGGGATCGCTAAAGTCAAATTCAAATCGTTTATCCTTGCGACCGTCCTCGGCATGATCCCAGGGACGCTCGCCTACAGTTTTCTCGGGGCGAGTCTAGCCTCGGGAAGCATCACCTTGATCGTCATCGCCGCCCTCGTCTTCGTCACGTTGATTGGTGTCACCTACTATTTCCGCGAACCCGTCAAACGGTGGCTCGGGCTCACGTCAGACTAGAGAAGCGCATCCGCTTCTCTTTTTTTTGCTTCGGCGTGTAAAAACGATAAACATTCGTGCCAATCGGACGATACTCTAGTAGCTATATCGACCTATTATCAGGAGGAATCTGCATGAGTTCTGAAAAACGCAATCAATTGATGCTCGTCACCACGTTCGTCATCGTCTTGACGTCTGTTATCGTCCATCTGCTCCACCGCTTCACGGATTTTGCCTATACGTACACCGTGCTCCGAAACGGTGCCGTCGGCTACGCATATCCCATCGCGACATGGGTCCTGTTTGCAGTCCCAATCGTACTATTGATCGCCATGGTCGTCAGCCAGCGCGTAAAACCACATCTTTTCCCGTACTTGATGATGCTGACGCTCACGTTCGCGAGCATCTCGACCGTCGCCGGTGGGCAAGGGCTCGTCGAATATCATTTCTCGATTTTCGTCGTCTTGGCGATTTTGTCGTTCATGCGCCGCATCGATTTGATCGTCTACAGTACGGTCATCTTCGCCGTGCAACATCTCGCTGGATATTTCTTGGTTCCTGAAATCATTTGCGGGACGGCCGATTATCCGTTCAGCCTATTGCTCGTCCATGCGATTTATCTCATCCTACTGAGCGCCGTGCTTATCGCGCAGATTTACTTCCGTAACCTCGAGTCGTCGCGTGTCAAAGTACAGGAAGATGAGACGCACCGTCTGTTACAGCAGGCCGTCACCGACGCCAGTCAACTCGTCATGACATTGAAGACACATGCGACCGAACTCGAGACGGCAGCCAACCAGTCGCTCCAGTCCGGGGAACAAATCGCCGTCACCGTCGATCCGATCGTCGCCCACGCGACCGAGCAAGAGACGTCGATGAACCACGGGGCCGAGGAGATTCAATCGATTCGCTCCCTCACGGCGCTCATCCAAGAACGGATGGCCCAAACAGCTGCCGCTTCGTCACGGATTGCGGCCGACGCCATCGCCGGGGACGGCGACATGCGACGGATGGAGGCGAAAGTCGAAGAAATCATTAGCGAATCGGAACGACTCGAACGCGTTGTCACGACGATGTCGAACCGATCGACCGAAATTCAAGCCATCCTGCAGCACGTCGAGACAATCAGCGACCAGACGAACATGCTGGCTTTGAACGCCTCGATTGAAGCCGCACGGGCCGGTGATGCCGGTCGTGGTTTCGCCGTCGTCGCTTCTGAGGTCGGCAAGCTCGCCGTCCAGTCCCGAGATTATGCAGCCGAGATGACCCGCGTTCTCGGTGGACTGATGGACGATACGATTGTCGTCCGCGATTCGGCACAGTTGTTCAAACGCGCGACCGAGAACTGTCAAACCGTCTCGGCCGATGTGACGGCCGTCTTCCATCGTTTGACCGAAGATGTCTCCGAAATCGACGGTCAAATCAGTTCGATTCAAGAGACACGTCAACGCGTGACGTCTCAGATGGAGACGCTCGAGACGCGCCTTGCGACGACAAAACGAGCGGCGAGCGAACTGCAGCAACAGATTCAGCACGTCGCCGCCGCGACCGAAGAACAAGTCGCCATCCAAAAAGAGTTGAGCCACATGTCGGATCGCCTCGCCTCGACCGCGAGCACGTTAGAAGATGTGACCGGTCAGCTCGAAGCCCGAGCGAACTAAAAAACAGACCGCGAATGTGGATTCGCGGTCTGTTTTTATGAATGGCTGAAGAATGAAATTTTTGCAGTCGACCGAATGACGAGTACCGATACGAGCATAAGGATGGCCGCGATTCTAAAGCCCATATCCCCGATGACATTGAATTCATATCTCAACCCGAAAAGTATTGCTAATCCGAGGACAACGGCCATTAGAAACATCATGTTTTTCATGTGATTGATCCTTCCTATGTACATCTATGATTATCCATTTATTGTTAGTATACCGGATGGGGATGACGTGTGCACAAATATGTGAAGACAAATCACTAATATTCATCAAAAAACGTCACGTTCTCGATTATCGAAAACGTGACGTCACTATTATCGTTTATAACGTTGATACGAGCTTTTGAAGCGCCTCTTTGAGCGGCGTCACCGGACGACCGAGCACCAACTCGAAATCGTTCGACTCGACTTCTAGTGAGCCATTGCGGATGCTGTCTTGAATGCCGACGACGATCGGAATCGCTCCTTCCGGCACCCCGGCGCCGCGCATGACGCCAGCGTAAGCGTCGTTACTCACTTCTTGAAGGGTCACTTCACGCCCGAGCACTTCACTGAGCGCCTCGACGAGTTCGGCTTGCGTATGGAGCGGACCTGACAATTCAAAGATGTCTTGTTCGAAATCGTCTGCCATCAAAACGTTCGCAATCGCTTCAGCGTAATCTTCTTGTAGCGCCCAACCGACTTTGCCGTCACGGGCTGCCGTCACCCAAGGTGCGCCGGCGAGCACACCTTGAATACTGCCAAGTTCGTTTTCTAAGTACCAGTTGTTGCGCAAGAACGCGTGCGGGATCCCCGTCCGCTCGATTGCGCCTTCCGTCTCGACATGTGGCGGTGCCATCAAGTTTTGGCTCTCTGTCGCGTCGGCGAGACTCGTATAGGCGATGAACGATACGCCTGCGCGCTCGGCCGCCTCGACGGCGTTCGCATGTTGACGGATGCGTGTGTCGTTGTCCCCGTCCGCCGAGATAATGAGCAGCCGTTCGACACCTTTGAACGCTTCATCGAGCGTCTCGGGCTGGTCGAAGTCGCCGTGTCGCACATCGACGCCTTTCGCTTTCAGTGCTTCTGCTTTTTCAGGGTTGCGGACACTGACCGCGAGTTCACTTGCGGGTACCGACTTGAGCAACACATCGACAATTTTCGAACCGAGTTTTCCGGTTGCACCTGTGACTAAGTATTTCATAAATCATTTCCTCCTTTTAACCTGTAATTAAATCAGTTACATGTAATCATCATAGTTACAGCTTCTTCGTTTGTCAATTGTTTGTTCCCTGTTATACTAAGGATGTAACCAATTCGCTTACATGGTTGTGCAGAAAGGTGGTGGCCTATGTCCATCAGTAGCCGTTTCGCGGTCGGCATTCATATCTTGACGTTGATCGAGGTCAATCAGGACGGCGTCACCTCGTCTGACTTTTTGGCCGGCAGTGTCAACACGAACCCGGCCCTAATCCGAAAAATCATGGCCATGTTGAAGAAGGCCGACTTGATTGAAGTGAAGCCTGGCGTCGCCGGAGCCAAACTGACGAAAGACTTGAACGAGATCTCGCTCTATGACGTTTATCGCGCCGTCAGTGTCGTCGAGGAGAACGAGTTGTTCAGTATCCATGACAACCCGAACCCGGCGTGCCCCGTCGGCCAACATATCCAATCCACAATCGAACCGATTTTCATCCACGCCCAATCAGCGATGGAGTCCGTATTGAAGCACGTGACCCTTGCCGATGTCGTCAACGATGTCGCCACGAAAAGCCAAGCAACCTGAAGAGAGGTCGCTTGGCTTTTTTTCAGATGAGTCGATACTTTTTGAAGCTGTTAGAAAGCCCGTCCTGATCACAGGCGTCCGTCACGTCGTCTGCGACGCGTTTGACCTCGGGTTTGGCGTTGCCCATGGCGACACCGACCTTGACGTATTCAAGCATCTCGATGTCATTCAACCCGTCCCCGTAGGCGAACGTCTGCGCTCGCTCGAGACCTAGATGTTCGAGCAGCGTCGCAATCGCCGTCGCTTTGTTGACGCCCGGGATGGACAGCTCCCCACTGTTGGCCCCGAATACGGCGACCGTGCTCGGGATGACGGTGAAACGAGATGCGAACTCTTGTTGGATGACGTCGAGCGGGACGGATGAGCCGAGGAACGAGATTTTGTTCACGTCGGGACGGACGAGGTCGACCCCTTCTTTCATCGCGTCATGGAACGGCTTCAAACCGCGCTCGATTGTCGCGCTCGCCTCCGGATTGTTCGCCATCAACTCGTCAATCATCGTCGCCACGCGCGCCTTGGCTTTGCCGCCGGCGAACAGACCGTCGTTCGACTCAAGATAGAAGTCGATGCCGTGTTCGGTGAAAAATGAGATCAGGTGGCTCAAATCATCGACGGAGACTTGTTGGTGGTACAGTACTTCCTCCTCGAGCTCGATGTAGCCCCCGGCCGCCCCGATGATGCCGTCAAAGCCGACGTCGAGAATGTCCGGGAACAGTTCCGCCTTCGAGCGCCCCGTCGACAAGAAGACGAGATGCCCGTTCTGTCGCGCCTGTCGGACGGCCTGCTTGGCCGATTCCGGGATGTTGCCGTGGTCATCGACGAGCGTGCCGTCGACGTCTAGAAAGATGATGTGTCGCATAATGTCCTCCTTTTTGTCCTGAATACAAGAAAAACCTAAACCAGACGCAACATGTGCGCCCAGTTTAGGTTTTGCCTGGCAATCCAGTAACAATCCTGATGTATGTCGTTTTCCCCTCAAGCATACCGCTCGCGAATTTCCTTTGTCAAAGCTGTCGTTGTTGCCGCACGTCGGCCCGTGGCGACAGCCCGAACAACCGGGCATACTCGCGGCTGAACTGCGATTGACTCTCGTAGCCGACTTGGAACGCCGCCTCGCCCACGTCCGTCGCCTGCATGAGCAACAGCCGTCTCGCCTCTTGGAGCCGTAACTGTTTTTGGAATTGGAGCGGGCTCATCGCCGTCACTTCCTTGAAATGACGGTGGAGCGTCGAGACGCTCATATTGGCGACGCGGGCCAATTCCTCACTTCGAATCGTCTCGTTGAAGTTCGCGATGATGTGGTCGATGACCCGTTTGATCCGGAACGCCTGACTCCCCTCGAACGCTAACTGCCGCAGCATCTCCCCGTTCGACCCTTGCGCCACCCAATACAGGAGTTCGCGCTTATAGAGCGGCGCGAGTGCCACATGATCCGGTGTGTCGACGAGACGAGCGAGACGGAGCGCGACATCGAACAACGCCTCGTCGGCATCGGCGATATACATGCCCCGCTTCGGTTCACGCGGCTCGGTCAGCTCGACGTGCCCGACGGCATCGATCAAGTCGTCAATCGTCAACTCGAGTTTCAGCGCCACGTATGGGACGTCTGCGCTCGCTTTCGTCACTTGTCCCGTCACAGGCAAGTCGACCGAGGCAACGAGGTAATGTCCGCCCTCGTAGACGAGCCGTTCGTCACCGAACAACATCTCTTTCCCCCCCTGCAGGATTAGGCAAAATGACGGTTCATTGACGCGTGTGATCGGTTCGGTCACCATTGATTCATGAATGAACGTCATCGCCGGGACGATCGTCGGATGCACCCCGTCCCCCGGTATGTGTCGTGTGATGACGTCAATCAGTTGCAGTCGTGTCTCGATGTCGTTCACCCTCCCTCGGTTTTCTCCCCTTCAGTATACGGCAGATTGTTTTCTTGGACGAGCCCTGTCCAACCTGTTGAGAGGATTAGGCAAAAACACGACATGAACGCGCTAACGCCCGCCCCACATCTCGCGTCATACTGGTGGCAAAGGAGGGGAATCGACATGGAAAAGACGTATCACGTGACGGTCGAACGTGGCTTCGCGACATTGCTCACCCGTTGTGCGCATTTCGCACTTGCCCATAACGTGGTGATTCGGCTCGATTCATTCCGACTCGAACCGACGCCAGAGGCACTTGTCGAGGCGCTAGCGCTTCCGATCGACACCCATACCGAATTACGATTGACCGTCAACGACGACAGCACCGTGGATGAGTTCGAACGGTTCCTCTCCACGTACCAACTTTGAAGGAGGTATTTTCATGGAATATGTAAAACTTGGCAATACGGGACTCGACGTCTCGCAGCTCTGTCTCGGCTGCATGGGCTTCGGCGACGCGAGCCGTTGGATTCACGATTGGGTGCTCGACGAGGCGGCCACCCGCCCAATCATCAAACAAGCGCTCGACCTCGGTATCAACTTCTTTGACACGGCAAACATCTACTCGAAAGGCACGAGCGAGGAATACGTCGGACGTGCGCTTCGGGATTATGCGAACCGGGACGAAATCGTTCTCGCAACAAAAGTTCACGGTCGAATGCACGACGGTCCGAACGGCGGCGGCTTGTCGCGGAAGGCGATTCTGTCGGAAATCGATCATAGTTTGAAACGGCTCGGCACCGATTACGTCGACCTGTATATTATCCACCGCTGGGACTATGACACACCGATCGAAGAGACGATGGAGGCGCTCCATGACGTCGTCAAATCCGGGAAGGCCCGCTATATCGGTGCATCGGCAATGTACGCCTGGCAGTTCCAAAAAGCGCTCCACGTGGCGGAACGGAACAACTGGACCCGGTTCGTGTCGATGCAAAACCATTTGAACTTGATTTATCGGGAAGAAGAGCGTGAAATGCTGCCGCTCTGCCGGGAAGAGAAAATTGGGGTCACACCGTACAGTCCGCTCGCCTCGGGGCGCCTGACACGCGACGTGTCGACCGTGACCCACCGCTCTGAGACGGACGTGATTCAACGTTCGAAATATGACGCGACGATGGACGCCGACCGGCTCATCATCGAGCGGGTCGCCGCAATCGCTGAGACGCGGGGAATTACCCGGACACAAGTCGCCCTCGCCTGGCTCTTGCAACAAGACACGGTCACCTCGCCAATCGTCGGTGCCACGAAGCAGCGTCATTTGGACGAGGCGGTCGGTGCGTTGGCCGTCACGTTGACAAAAGAAGAGATGGCTTCGCTCGAAGAACCGTACATTCCACACGCGGTCGTCGGTGCGATTTGAGTCAAAATTCAACCTCAAGTCGTATGGGCGTGCTCCTTGCCGTCGGGTAAAGTAGACAGAGATGTCACAATACGCAAGGAGAACCGATTCATGGAACAATGGATTCAACAAATGATTGAGCAGTTCGGCTATTGGGGCGTGCTCTTCCTCATCTTTATCGAGAACGTCTTCCCACCTATCCCGTCCGAGCTCATTTTAATATTCGGCGGCTTCTTCACGACAACGACCACGCTTACACCCGTCTGGATGATTCTCGCCGCGACGGTCGGTGCGGTCATCGGAGCCATCGTTTTGTATAGCGTCGGATTATTTTTCGACAAGGAGCGTCTCGAGTCATGGGTCGCGCGTTACGGCAAACGTCTCTTTTTGAAAGTGGATGACGTCCGCATGGCCGATCGCTGGTTCGACCGCTTTGGACCGAAACTCGTCTTTTTCGGTCGATTCGTCCCCGTCGTCCGTAGCCTCATCTCGATTCCGGCCGGCATGTCGAACATGCCGTTCGTCAAATTTTTGATGCTGACGACACTCGGGACGCTCATTTGGAACACGGTGCTCATCTTTGTCGGCGTGTACGTCGGGGAGAATTGGCAAGTGTGGCTCGGCCATATCGAGACGTATTCGCATGTCATGTATGGCGTCCTCGCCGTCATCCTTCTCGGACTAGGCGCTTTCATCGTCCGGGTCATCTGGTCACGTCACTCTGAACAGCGTTAAGTTTGCACACTCCGAAATCGATTCGGAGTGTTTTTTTGTGGAATCGCAGTTTACCCTCTTGACTTTAAATTCTTATGACCTTAAATTAAACATATAGAGTTCACACGAACTTAAAAAGGAGGAATTATTGTTGACATTACTCATCGCCTTTTTGGTACTCGTCATCTTCATGCTCGCGCTTGACCTCGGGGTGTTCCACCGCAAGGCACACGAAGTCTCGCTCCGTGAGGCATGGACATGGACGTTCGTCTGGATCGGGATCGCCATCGCGTTCGGCGGTTGGTTGTTCTACTCGCAAGGCAGCACCGTCGCGACAGAATATGCGAGCGTCTACTTCATCGAGAAGGCACTCGCCATCGATAACGTGTTCGTCTTCTCGCTCGTGTTCGCCTACTTCGCGATTCCGCTCAAGTATCAGCATAAGGTGTTGTTCTGGGGCATTCTCGGGGCAATCTTCTTCCGGGCCGTCTTTATCGTCGCCGGGGTGTCGTTGTTAGAAAACTTCGGTTGGATTTACTACGTGTTCGGCGCTTTCCTCGTCTACACAGGTTGGATGATGTTCAAAAATATCGGCAAGGACGAGTCGCTCGAAGAGAACAAAACCATTCGCTGGCTCGAGCGACGCTTACCGATCACGCAAGACATCTCGTCTGGTAAGTTCACGAAGCGAATCAACGGCAAACTCTTCTTCACGCCGCTCTTCATCGCGCTCATCTTTATCGAGATCTCGGATATCGTCTTCGCCGTCGACTCGGTCGCAGCCAGTTTCGCCTACTCGCGTGACCCGTACGTCATCTTCTATGCGAACATCATGGCGATTCTTGGACTTCGTAGTCTCTACTTCGTCCTCGCCAACTTGATTGACCGCTTCTACTACTTGAAGCACGGACTCAGCTTCATGCTCGTCTTCATCGGGACGAAGATGATTTTCGGTGATGTTTACAAAATGCCGATCTGGATGTCGCTCGGCACAATCGTACTTGTCATCTTGATTAGTGTCGTCTACAGTTTCTATAAAACGAAACCTGGACAGGACAAAAACGTATAACCAAAGGGAGACGTGCTAGCCTCCCAGGTGGTTCACTTCTCAATTGTGGGTAAACCTTTAGTCTAGCAAACACAGAAAAGGTGGTTATAAATGTTTGACCGTATGGGTGATGTGAGTATTGGACTCGTCTTCGGAATCGTGTTGATGCTTTTGTTCAACAGTCTTTGGGGACTTGGAGTCGGCGTGATGTTAGGAATCTTCTTCCTCGTCGCACCGCGCTTGACAAACCGCCGTACTAGAAAATATATACCGCAAACACGTTAAACCGGGGCACACGCCTCGGTTTTCTTATGTATACTGGGGAAAAATCATTTAGGAGGTCACATGGATTATTCAGCCACAGAACTGACGGAAGCGAAACGTCAAATCGATTCGATTCTTCATAAACTGAACGAGACGGTGACGACGCTCGAGGCGAAAGAATCCCCTGAGCGCTACAAGTCACAACTGTCACTCGCGAAACGGCGTATTCAAGCGCTGACGATCGCCGTCGAACTGATTGAGGCCCAACTTCATCCCGACACATAACAACAGCGACCGCATCACTCGGTCGCTGTTGTTGTCGATTTAGCTTCTTTTGCTGCTTCCTCTTCTTCTTTTTCTAACTCTTCAATCAACCGCTTCATCTCGGCGATTTCCCGTTCTTGTGCTTTAATGATCTCTTCCGACAACTGTTTCACGCGCGGATCCTCAATCTCGGCCCGCTCGCTCGTCAAGATGGCGATCGAGTGGTGCGGAATCATCGCCTTCATCCAACTGACGTCATCGACCGTCGTCTGGCTCCGGACGAGCCATAGGGAGAGTCCGAACACGAGCGCGCTCACACCTAAGATGACGGCGTTCAATTTCTTGTTTTTATACATCCCCCACATGAACAGCAACATGACGAACGCCATGACCGAGCCCATGATGAGCGCCATATAGAGACGTGTCTGACTGAAGAAGACGTGGTCGAGTTGGAACACGTTCAAATACATGAGCCAATACATAAGGAATGTCGATACGAGAATCATCACTCCGAATTTTGCGTAAGGTTTCATCGTCTACTCCTCCTTTGCTGATGGTCTGTCTACACAATTGATTGCCTAATCCATTTTTGTTAAAACATCGAGACCTCATGCACGACACGAGACCTCCTCTCATTTCACTTCTTTTTCACAAACAAGGGCTATACTGTCAAAATGGACTTTGCCGACAAAGGAGAAATTCGAAGTGTTGAAAACCTTGCAAGACCTGTTGACAGAGCTGAAACAGCTCGTGACATGGACGTATTTAGACAACCCTGCCGAAACGATGATTGAGGGCATTTCCTTCTCCTCAAAAGAAATTAAACAAAATTTTTTATTTGTTTGTATCTCAGGCTATCGCCATGATGGCCATGACTACGTGAACGAGGCGATTCATAACGGGGCGGTCGCCATCGTCGCCGAACGTCCGATTGAGGCCCGGGTACCTGTCATCTATTGTAAAGATACGAAACATGCCCTCGCCGAACTCGCCAGTGCGTTTTATGACCATCCCTCGACGCGACTTCGTCTGCATGGCGTCACCGGGACGAACGGAAAAACGACGACGACGGCGCTCGCCCATCAATTGTTTGATCACGTCGGCATGTCAGCCGGACTCATCGGCACACTCGGCATCACGTACGCCGGGAAGACGTTTCAGACACCGAACACGACGCCTGACCCGTTGACCATCAATCGCCACCTTCATGCCATGGTCGAGGCCGGTGTCACCGATTGTATGATGGAAGTCTCATCCCAAGCCATCGCGGAGGCACGGATTGCCGGCTTGGAGTTCGAGACGACTTCATTCCTCAACCTGTCCCACGATCACTTGGACTATCATGGGACGATGGAGACGTACGCCTACACGAAAGCCCAGTTGTTTGCACAGTTGACGGAGTCTGGATGTGGGATCGTCAATGAAGATGATTCGCATCAAGCGCTCATGTTGTCGATGGCACCATCCATCGCCGACTCATTTTTATTCAGTCGTCACTCGACTACCGCGGACTTGATTGGGTATCACAAAGACGAGCAGTTCATGCTCCAGTTAGGCGACGAGAAAATGCACTTACCTCTCCCGTTCCATGAGGACTATAACCTCGATAACACGTTGTGCGCCATCAGCATCGTCCTGCAAACCGGGGTTCCGTTGGCAGAGGTCCTTCCTCATGTTAAGAAGTTGACGTTGCCGAGCGGACGCCTCGAACGAGTGACCGGAATCGAACAATCGGTCTATATCGACTATGGACATACGCCGGACGCCATCAAACAAGTCGTGACGGCATTGACGGCCCGCTATCCTCGTGTACTCGTGCTGCTCAGTGCTGCCGGCGAACGTGACCGAATGAAGCGAAACATCATGACAGAGGTCGTCGTTGCTTCAGGCGCGGATATGATTTTGACGGTCCATGACCCACGTCACGAAGATCCGCAACAAATCCTTGACGATTTGGCGACGGGACAATCTGCCGAGCTTGCACGTTTCGACGAACGCGAAGCAGCCATCCGGTTCTTCTGCGAACGGATGGACGGCTACGACTGTGGTGTCTTATTCGGGAAAGGGCATGACCGCGTCGAGCGCATCGGAGACGAGGCCGTACCGTTCGACGAACCCGCACTCGTCCGACGCTTTCTGCAATCGCCCGAACTGCCCTGAGGGACAAGGAGAACGTTCCCCTTCTCTCGAAACCGTTACGTAGACGAGACGGCTCAGAATCATAGGAGGACCATATATGAAAATTTTGATTGTCGATGACGAAATGAAAATGAGACGATTGCTCCGCCTATTCTTAGAAGGCGACGGCTACACCTGTATCGAGGCCGCTGACGGACGAGAAGCGATGGAACGGATTTCCGAACGTCCGGACTTGGTGATGCTCGACATCATGATGCCCGGCGTCGATGGAATCACGTTGTGCCGCCAAATCAAGGCGCTCGATGCCGAACTGCCCGTCGTCTTGTTGACGGCCCGCTCGGACAGTGAGACAACGATCCGCGGGTTGGACGCAGGTGCCGACGATTATGTCACGAAGCCGTTCGAAGGAAATGTGCTCCTGGCCCGGATTCGTGCGGTGTTGCGACGGAGCCGTGTCACCAATGTGAACTACGGACAGCTGCGCTATGAAGAAGCGAGCGGACGGATTCTCTATCAAGAACAAGAAGTCGTCATGACGCCGAAAGCAACGGCCATTTTGAAACTGTTCTTGCAACATCCGAACCGGCTATATAATCGGATGGATTTATACGACTTGGTGTGGCCCTACTCGTCCGAGTCGGACCCGCGCACGGTCGATGCCCATATCCGCATGATTCGCGACAAACTCGGCGAGGCCGGCTTCCCGATTGACGATTATTTGAAGACGGTGTGGGGCCGCGGCTATCGCTGGACCGAGGAGCGGTCGGACTCATGACATTCCGACGCAACAGCCTCCCGTTCCGAATCAGTCTGATTTTTTTATTGACGACGTTATTGATTGAAGGCGTCTTGTTCTTATTGCTCTACCATACGCTCCTCGGTGAACGTGTCGTCGAAGAGATCGACCGGCTCGAATCGAGAGCGGAAAGCCATGCGAGCGTGCTGGCGATGAGTTTTGACGAGGAGACGATTGGCCACGTCGCGACGATGGAGAGCGAGACCGATACGAAAGTCGCCATCACCGCTCCCGACCACTCGATTCTACAGACATCCAACCGCTTCCCCGACCCGCTCTCGGTGCTCGTCCAAACTGAAGCAGAGCGAGGGGATGCCGATGTGACGACCATCCTCGAAGACGATTGGGAGAACGAACCGTATCTCGCAGTACGGACCCCGATTGATGCGATGGAAAATGACACCCGTTACGGGTATGTGTATATGTTTCTACCGACCGAGATTATTCATGGCATCAGCCATCGGCTCCAACTCCGGTTTCTTTATATCACCGGCATCGCCCTCGTCATCACCATCATGACGTTCGTCTTGCTGAGCCGGTTGATTTCAAACCCGATTCAGCTGTTGCGCCGAGCAACCGAGGATGTGTTGACGAATCCCGAAACGTTGACCCTGCCGACGTCCCGAGAAGATGAGATCGGCGAGTTGGCCCGCTCAATTGAAGCAATGTCGCTTGAACTGGCTCGTCTCCGGAAAGAACGGAATCAGTTCTTGTCGGACCTCGCCCACGAGATCAAAACGCCGCTCACGTATCTGCAAGGATATGCCGAAATCGCATCCAAACCGCAGACGCCAGAGTCGTTAAAAGAACAGTCGATTCAGACGATTCTCGAAGAGAGCCAAGCGTTGACCGAGCTCGTCGAGAACGCGTTCCAGCTCGCCCAGTTGGACGAGAACACGTTCACGTTGCATCGCGAACCCGTGGCCGTCGATGCGCTCTGTGACGATTTGCAACGCGTGCTCACCACGATGTTCCGAGTGACACCGATCGCGTTTGCTAGTAGCACCGATTGCTCCTCCAAGGACGTCGTCTTACAGTTAGATCGACATCGCATCTTACAAGTGTTCCGCTCCATCGCCCACAACGCGATTCAACATAGCGAGGCACGCCACGTCCGATTCGATATGCAACTTACGGATGAAGCACTTCACTTCACGATTCAAGACGATGGGAAAGGTATCCCTCAAGAAGATCTGCCTCACATCTTCAATCGCCTGTACCGGGTCGAAAAATCACGTTCCCGTCGTACGGGTGGCAGTGGACTCGGGCTTGCCATCGCCCATCAAATCATCCGGTTGCATGATGGTACGTTGACCGTCGCCTCTGATTCATCTGGGACGATGTTCACCATCACTCTTCCGCCCCACTAAAAAAATCCGGCACCTGAGCTCAGGCGCCGGATTTTTTTCATTTCACTTTCCCTGCTTGCAACAGTTGCGTCCATTCCTCGTCTTCAAAGACGTACACACTGTTATCCGATGTCGCTAGCAAAAATCGCCCGTTTTGGCTGACCAGTTCGATCGGGACGCTGTCCGCGTTCAGCGAGGGCAGCTCAACGGTCGTCTCCGTCTCGTCGGTCAAATCCGAGACCACAAGATCGAACGAGGCACCGTCTTTCGTGATTGACGCCAATTTCCCTTTCGTCGATGCCATCGTGACGATATTCTTCTGTTCCAGGAACGGCTCGAACGTGTCTCCCCCGTCGTCTGAGACGAGGATGCCGTCCGGACCATAGACGAAGACGCGTTTCGGTTCACTTGCATCGGCCGTGATGCCGGCGATGCCTCGACCTTCGATGCCATCCATCTCCATCGGCTCAAACGACGTACCGCCGTCGAGCGACCGATAAAAACCTGGTTCGAGTTCACTGGTCGCCGTTTCCAAATACACGTAGAGGCTCTCGGATTCGAAACCCGCACTCATATAGTGAAAATCGGCCTCACCTTCTAACGAGCGAATCTCGAGCGTCTCCCCTTTATCGGTCCCACGGACGACACCGAGGGGATTTTTATACGGCGAATCCTGTGCCGGGTGACCACTCGCATAGAATCCGTCTTTGACGAGCTCGAAGCCCATATAGTCGTGACGGTTCGACGACAATTCGTACCAGCCGTCTTCTCTGAATTCCATCAGTCCCGTATGCGTCGCGATGACCGGACGCCCGTCTGGCCAAAAGCCGGCACCGTGAATATGGGAGACCGCGGTGCCTGTTTTTGTCGCTGTCCAGCGGTCCGGCACCTGTTCCGTCGACGTCTCTTTTTCTTCCGTGACCGGTTCCTTCGACTCGCTCGCTGGTGTCGCACCCCCACACGAGGCAAGAAATACAGTCGTCAAAAACATCGGTACGAGTAGCTTTCGTTTCATAATAGTTCCCTCCATCTTTAGCATCCTCCTCATTATAGAGACCAAAGATGAAAGAATTGTTAAAGCTTGAGCGTCCGGGCATTGAGCGCGACGATGACGGTACTGAGACTCATGAGCACGGCACCGACGGCCGGTGACAAGATGATGCCGATTGGGGCCAACACACCGGCCGCGAGCGGGATGGCGACGATGTTATAGCCGGCGGCCCACCACAGATTCTGAATCATCTTGTTGTATGTGTTGCGAGACAAGTCGAGAATCGACAGCACGTCTTTCGGGTTGCTCCGGACGAGAACGATATCGGCCGTTTCGACGGCGACGTCGGTGCCGCTCCCGATGGCAATGCCGACGTCCGCTTGGGCCAAAGCCGGTGCATCATTAATGCCGTCCCCGACCATCGCCACTTTGCTGCCGTCGGCTTGGACGGTTTGCACTTGCCGTGATTTATCATCCGGCAACACTTCGGCGTACACTTCCTCGATATGAAGTTGCGACGCCACCCAGTCGGCCACTTTTCGGTTGTCACCAGTGAGCATGATCGAACGGACGCCCCGGTCTTTCAACGCTCGGACCGTCTCTTTCGCTTCATCGCGAACCATGTCCGCCAAGGCGATCATACCGACCAAGTCTCCGTCTCGAATCGTGAAGACGACGGTCTTCCCGGCGGCTGATAACTGGTCGAACGCCGTTTCGTCAATTGAGAGCTCATGCTCCCGAATATAGCGGGGGCTGACGACTTGAACGTGACCTCCCTCTACCTGTCCTTCTAATCCAACCCCCGTGATCGAAGCGAAATCGACGACTTCAGGCAACGTCAATTTGCGTGCTTCCGCTTCCCGAAGAATGCCTCGTGCGAGCGGATGCTGCGAGGCCGTCTCGACCGCGGCGGCCAGACGTAACACGTCCTCTTCTGTATGAGCAGATGCGGCTTCAATGTCCGTCACCCCGAAATCGCCTTGCGTCAACGTTCCCGTCTTATCGAAAATGACCGCATCGAGATGACGCGCCTCTTCGAATTGAGTCCGATTCCGAATCAACAGTCCGCGTTTCGCCGACAGGGCTGTCGAGACCGCCACGACGAGCGGAGACGCGAGACCGAGCGCGTGCGGACATGAGATGACCATGACGGTGACCATTCGTTCGACAGCCATACTGACCGGATATCCGAGAGCGACCCAAATGGCGAACGTCAGAACTCCCGATCCGACGGCGACATAAAACAAGAGCTTGGCGGCCCGATTGGCTAGGTTTTGCGTTTTCGATTTGGATTCCTGCGCTTCTTTGACCAAGTCGATGACTTTCGCCAAGTATGTGCTCTCTCCCGTGCTTGTCGTCGAAATCGTCATGCTACCTTCTTGGTTGATTGATCCTGCGATGACGACATCCCCGGTCTCTTTTTCGACAGGCATCGATTCACCGGTCAACATCGACTCATCGACCGTCGTCCGCCCTTTCAGCAGTTCCCCGTCGACAGGAATCTGCTCGCCCGGTTTGACGAGAATCAAATCCCCAGCAGCGAGCGCCGAGACGGGAACGTCCTCGATGTCACTCCCGTTGATGCGGTGTGCCACGCTCGGTAATAGACGAACGAGCTGTTGCAACGCGTTCGACGCACCCATGATTGAGCGCATCTCAATCCAGTGCCCGAGCAACATGATGACGATTAACGTCGCCAACTCCCAAAAGAAGTCATGCCCATGCCCGTATCCGAACACGATGGCAACACTATAGAAGTACGCGACGCTGATGGCAAGTCCAATCAGCATCATCATCCCCGGATTTCGTTGACGCAATTCATCGATGCTCCCTTTCAAAAACGGCCACCCTCCGTAGACGTACACAATCGTCGCCAACACGAATAGCGTCTCCTTTTCATAAGGAAACGTGAGTTCGAAACCGGCCCACTCTTGAATCATATCTGACAAGATGAGAATCGGGATCGTCAGCCCTAACGAGACGAAAAATCGACGCTTATACTCTTCAATCATCCCTTCATGTCCGCCGGTATGCGAGTCATGCGCTTCCCCGTGTTCATGATGAGATGACGCGTGGTGTGAATGTTCCACGTTGACCACCTCCTATGTATACCATATACCCCTATATAGTATATAAAAACTTATTTTCCGTTTAACAAATATTTCATAACTTGTTGGTATAACTAAATAGGCTCTCGCTTTTAACCGAAAGGATGATGCCTTATGAACCGCGTAACGAAATGGGTCATTGGGATGGTTATAGTCAGTATCGTGATTGGATTGTTCTTGCTTTTGTTCACGTTTGCTCCTGGAAACTGGATGATGGGAAACGGTTCATTCATGGGAGATCGAAACGATGGTGGCATGATGCATGGCAACGGCGGGATGGGACGTGGGGGTACCGTCGAGCTCGTCGCGTCGAACGAACCGAATCAACGACTCCCCATCCCGGAACGGCTACGACCTGACCGTGTCACGGACGAGGCGCTCTATTATACGGTTCGTACCGAACGTGGCGAGCACCGATTTTTCAATCAAGGTGTCAGTACCGAGACGCTCGGCTATAACGGGAATTTGCTCGGACCGATGATTGAATTACCAGCTGGAAAGACCGTCTATATCAATACAATCAATCAGCTCGATGAACCGACCTCGTTCCATTGGCACGGTCTCGTCATCCCGGGAGCCGAAGACGGCGGACCCCATCAATCGATTGCCCCGGGTGAACAAAGACAAGTTCGTCTCGATATCGACCAAGAACCGGGCACACTCTGGTTTCACCCGCATCCGATGGGCGCGACGGCCGAACAAGTATACCTTGGTTTGGCCGGACTCTTGTACGTGACGAACCAAGCGGAGACCGGGTTGCCGAATGAATACGGTGTTGATGACATCCCGCTCATCGTTCAAGACCGTCTCTTCACAGCCGACGGACAACTCGATTACGACCGCCAGATGAACATCGATGGGACGGTCGGTGATACGTTGATTGCGAACGGAGCGATCAATACAACGTTCGACGTGACGACGAACACGTTACGCGTCCGTCTCGTCAACGGCTCTAACGCCCGGAATCTCGACTTCTCCCTATCGAACGGGGAGGCGTTCACTCAAATCGCGACTGACGGCGGGTTGCTCGACCAACCGGTTTCGCTTGAGACGTTGACGCTCACACCTAGTGAACGGGCCGAGATTTTAATCGACTTTTCCGACTTGTCTCTCGAGGACGACATCGCTCTTCAAGCAGATGGGATCCCGTTCACGACGTTCACGGTGCGCGACCACATCGAGCAAGACGGTGATTGGACGGCAGCTTTCACGGAAGCCCCTGTCACTAACGAGTCGAGCGAGGCCGACCGACGCCTCACGTTGTTCGGGATGGGCAATATGGTGACGATTGACGGCAAACAGTTCGACCCTGACCGGATTGACATTAACGTCCGGCAAGGCTCGACCGAGGTGTGGGAAATTTATAACCGAGAGGACATGATGGGCGGGATGACCCACCCGTTCCACGTCCATGGCGTCCAATTCCGGATACTTGAACGGGACGGCAAGCCTCCGCCTGACAACGAACGTGGCTGGAAAGATACGGTCGCCGTCGCACCGGGCGAGAAAGTGAGCATTGAAATGACGTTTCGAGAGACAGGGACGTTTATGTATCACTGCCACATCCTGGAGCATGAAGAAAACGGGATGATGGGACAATTGAAAGTAGACTAATCACACTTTACTTGGAGGGAATATGAATGAAATGGAATAAGAAACTCGGAATGATGACGATGGCACTCTCACTGAGCGGTTTACTCGTTGCTTGTGGTGAAAACGACACGACGAATAATGATACGAACATGAATGATCAAATGGAAGAGACGATGGACGGGAACGACCATTCAGGAATGGACATGTCCGGGTCTGGTGACGTCCCCGAAGGCTTGAAGTCAGCAGAGAACCCGACGTTCGCGGTCGGCGACACGGCCGTCATCACAGAGGCCCATATGCCTGGCATGGAAGGCGCGGAAGCGACCATCGTCGGCGCCTACGATACGGTCGCCTACAGTATCTCGTACGACCCGATGCACGGAGGCGAGCGCGTCAAAGACCATAAATGGATCATTCATGAAGAGATTGAAGGTGCACAGGACGACCCGTACGAGGTCGGCGACGAGGTTGAAGTCAATGCCGAGCATATGAGCGGTATGGGCGGAACGACTGCTACCATCGATTCTGTCGAAGAGACGACGGTCTATATGGTCGACTTCACGTTAGAATCCGGCGAAGAAGTGACCAACCATAAATGGGTCACCGAGGAAGAACTGTCGGCACCTTAATCGAGACGTTTGTCGGAACGTGGTCACGCCTTCTCAGTAAGAGCAGGCAAGTGAAACCGGGGCACATGCCTCGGTTTTTCTTATGTATGGGACGAAGCATTTCAAGGAAACAACTGACAAAAGAGATTGATTCTCATCAATCCTATTTTATTTAGGCTAAACTAATTAAAATTACCCTGTTTTTCAAAAGCTAAACTACGAGAAATCGGAGTTTTTTTGAATTTTAGGCATATATTCTTTTACCAACAAAACGTTGCATGTCTCATTTTCGTTGATATGACTGGACTTTCTCCAATACACGATTGTTTTCATAACGATTATACTTTTTTGAAATATAAATGACATATTAGAATCTATTTTTTGATGGTAAAATTTTTTTATAAGGTAATTATCATTGTTCTGTCGCATTGTTCCATAATTGAAAGGATTTACCATACTATGAAAAAACAACTGATGACGATCACATTAGGCGCCCTTCTTGTTTCCGGCTTGACACTTCCCGCTTCGACACCGGTAGAGGCAGCTACATCGTATAAAGTCAAAGTCACGACGAATGTTTTGAACGTGCGGAGCGGCCCATCGACGTCTTATCAAAAAGTCGGCAGTGCTAAACTCGGCCAAACGTTCACCTATCTCGGCGCGACCGGTTCATGGACAAAAATCAATTATAACGGCAGTACAAAATACGTCTCGAGTACATATGTTAAAAAATATAGCAGCACGTCACTCCAAACAGCGACAGCGGGCAAGTTCTTGATTCCTGCGAAAGGCACGTTGACGCAAGGGTATGGCCCGGCGAGCGGCAAATACGGCTACACGTTCCATAACGGCATCGACTTGGCGGCCGCGAAAGGCACGACAGTCCAAGCTGGAGCATACGGTGAAGTCATCGTCGCCCGCAACTATGGAGCGTACGGTAACCACGTCATGATTTCGCACACGATCAACGGTCAAGCGTACACGAGCGTCTACGCCCATATGGATCGTTTGAACGTCGTCAAAGGACAAAAAGTCGCCAAAGGCGCGAAAATTGGAACGGTCGGCAACACCGGCAACTCGTTCGGAAGCCACCTTCATTTCGAAATCCATAAAAATAAATACGTCTACAGCAGCTCGACGGCTGCCAATAGCGTCAACCCGTATACGTTGTTCTAATCCTACCACCTTCCTCTAACATACGAGGAAGGTGTTTTTTCCTAGAATCGTGCGCATTCCGTCCGACTATCCCGGTTGTGACCCATTTCTAGCTAGGTCTATGGGGGGTATAGGGAATCATCGGCGAATATCGTATAATAAAGGAGTATGTCGATATTACTTTACGTATATATATATAGCTTTATATCGAAGGGAGGTTCGCGCGATGACTCGAAAGTCATTCTATCCGGCTCGCCGGTACCATGGGCACTCGACGGCTAAACGAATGAACCAGATTCACGCACCCCAGTCGTTACCGATTCATTCACTTGTCGAAGAAGTTCAAGATGCGGTCTGTTATATCGACTTCACACGGAACCATCTGTATTCGAACGAACAGCTTCGCGCCATCTGTCCCTCGATGGTCAACCAGCGTTTCTCGCGCCCAGAAGACATGACCCGGTTCTTCCACGAAGCGTTCGAGCGGAACGGCGCAGATATGAACGATGTAACGCTGTTTTGGGAAGAACTCATGACGAACCGGTTCGGCTGTTGCCCGAGCATGGATGCGAAGTCGCTCCGCATCGGCGAGCGCACGATGCAAGTCATCGTGAACTTCACACATACGCCGCGCGGCGCATTCCTCATGTGGCGAGACATCACCGACTCGATCCGCTTCGAGGAGCAGAAAGACGCCTTCCTGGCCGAACTGTCCCACGAGTTCCGTTCCCCGCTCACGGCCATCAATGGTTACGCGGAACTGCTCATGTACCAACATGGCGACGACGAGAAAACACATGGGATGTTGACGCTCGTCAAACGGGAGGCCGAGCGACTCGAGCGGCTCGTCGATAATTTCCTCGACTACCAGCGTGTGAACTATTCCGTGGAGTTATTGTCGTTGTCGACGTTCGACTTGCGACCATTGCTCGAGGATATCGTCGCACACTATAAGGCGACAGCCCCCCAGCATGACGTCATCTTGTCCGCGGATGACATGACTCTCGAGGCCGATCAGGAGAAGCTGTTGCAACTACTCCATAACTTGATCGGCAACGCGATCAAGTATTCGCCGAACGGCGGCACGGTCTACGTCGAGCTGACGACCGAAGACGACACGTATGTCCTGTCGGTCCGTGACACCGGAATCGGCATCCCGAGTGACGCCATCCCGTATGTGTTCGATGAGTATTACCGGGTCGACTCGGATGCACACCGTCCGATCAAAGGGACCGGTCTCGGCCTACGCATCTGTAAACGGATCGCCGAAGCGCACGGCTGGGGCATCCATGCCGACTCCGTGTACGGGGAAGGCACGACGTTCTCCATCTACTTATATCCCAATAGTTCGACGCATGCGACGTCACTCGCCGAACGGGAGACGTCCGACTGACAGGACCGTCTTTTTTGAATGAATCACCTTTAAAGCGGGAACAGACGAGAAGAGAGACGTAGAAAGGATGATTCGCATGAAACGTCAACGTGGCTTTTTGGCACTCCCGGTCGCCGTCGCCTTTATTCTCATTTTCGGGCTGTTGTTCGACAACTGGTGGCTCGGACTCGGGATTGGCATCGCGATGTTCTTCGCGTTCCAAGGGACGAAGAAGAAGGCTTGAAACTTTTTGAGGCGGCGCCCGTAGTAATTGGACAAAGGAGACATGCTCCATGTCCAATAAACAAACGACCGGCAGCTACGCCTTTCCGCTCGCCCTCGGCGTCGGTGTCTCGACTGCCATCGCGCTCGATCACTACTTGATTGGACTCGCAATTGGCATCGGGTTGTATTTTGCTTTTAGTGATTCGCCGAAGAAGACATGACAAAGACCGCTTCATTGAGCGGTCTTTGTCATATATACTCGTGCTTCGTGCGGTAGCAGTTGATTGATTTCATTTAAGGAAGGCTGATGTAGATGGCATCTAACAAACCTACACCTAAGTTTCAACTCGCTTTTGCATTACTCCTGTTAGGAGGTGTCTTTTTCCTTCTTCATGAGGTAGATCAGCGAGAAACTTTTTTGAACGAAACGTTAACTGAGCATTTTTCAATCGATCAGAGCGCCTATGATGTCGAGTTCAGCATGAATCAATTTGGGTACTTATATCGCTTGAATTTCGAGGACGAAAACAGAGTCGAGTATGAATTTTTCGTCAAAACCAATCAAGAGAAAGAGTACGTCGTCACCTATTATGGACATAATTCAAAAGACGATTCACCTTTGAAAGAAGATGAATTTACCACGTTGAACAAAGAATACTAAATTTAGAGAATTGCCATGAGAAGAGGCCAGCTGATGCGAACACGTCGCGCCAGCTGGCCTCTTTCTTACATATCGATTGAGTTATATCCAGCCTCACTTCAATGACGCAACCTCGATTGGAACCGCTCGACCTCGTCCGTCATGATGGCGTCGACACCAGTCATGTCCGGCAACTCGCTCGGGTCATTGATGGTATACAGGCGAAGCAACCGATTTTGTTCGCGAATCATCGCCGCATCTCTCGTCCCGATAAATGCCGGTTGAGCATGAACCGCCTCGGCTCCGACTCGTTCCACAAATTCAACCAGATTCGGATGCCCGTCCCCGGTCAAGACGGCGATTCGCGCCTCGCGGGCGACGTCCCGCAACCGGACGAGCGTGTCCGGGTTGAACGAGGAGAAGACGACACGCTCTTCTAACTTGAACTCGGTGACGGCGAGCCACGTCAAATACTCGATTCCTTCATAATCAAATTGATCCGTCTTCAACTCGATATTGAGCGTGACGTCGGAAGGTTCAATCAAGACGAGTACTTCCTCGAGCGTCGGGATCCGTTCCCCGCTCTCCGTCCGGAGCAAGCGGAGCTGCCGAAGCGTCATATCTTTGACGAAGCCGCTTCCGTTCGTCGTCCGGTCGACCGTCTCGTCATGGATCACGACGAGGCGTCCGTCGCGCGTCAATTGGACATCGAGCTCAATGCCGTCGACGTGAGGAAACGCCGCCTTGAACGCGCTGATTGTGTTCTCCGGATACTTGGCGCTATAGCCGCGATGTGCGTAAATCAACATATCATTGTCCCAAGGTGGAAGTTGTCTCATCGGCCGCGCGCTTCAATGCCTCTTCGACCGATACGCCTTGGTATAGGCTCTCCATGGCGTTGACGACGCTTTGACGTGACTGCGGGAACGTCGAGATGAGGGCGCCTTGTGTCGCTGGCGAGGCTTTCGTCTCACTCAATTGATCGACCGTCACTTTCAGTTGCGGGTACTCGGCCCACATCTCTTTGACGATCGGCTCGTCATACGCCTCCGGGTTGATGGCGAAGTAGCCCGTCTCGACGTGCCATTTGGCCTGTGCTTCTTTCGACGCCGCATACTTCATGAACTCCCATGCGCCCTGCTTCGTCTCGTCGGCGATCCCGTCACCCATCCAGAGCGAGGCCCCACCGATGATGACACCTTCACGATCGGCATCGTTCGGCACCGGCAAATACGACGCCCCGACCTCGAAGTCAGCGTTGTCCGCCACGGTACGAATCCCAGCCGACGAGTCGAGATACATGGCAACTTTTCCGGATTGGAAAGCGGCACGCATGTCGTCCCAGTTTTGACCGACGTTCATGAACGTCTTCTCGTCATACATCTCTTTAATCAAGTTGAAGGCGTTCTGCCCTTCTTCCCCATCAAAGACAGCTTTCGTAGGTGCCCCGCTACGGCCGTTGTCGTTGTCGACATAGAGCCCGCCTTGCGCGGCGACAAGTTGCTCGAAGAACCAACCGTAGTTGAGCATCGTGAAACCGGTCTGCCCGTCGGTCGTCAGTGCCTTCGCCGCTTGCTTCAGCTCGTCATACGTGCGCGGCGCTTTCTCTGGGTCGAGGCCTGCTTTTTCGAACGCGTCTTTGTTGTAGATGAGTACCGGTGTCGACGAGTTGAACGGCATCGAGTACTGCTTGCCGTCGACTTGATAATAGCTCAAGATGTTCTCTTCCCAGACGCCCGTATCGAAGTCCTCTTTGTCGATGAACTCCTGGACCGGCGTGATTTTGTTCGAGTCGATCATATACTTCGTGCCGACCTCGAACGTCTGCATGATGGCTGGTGCGTCCGCTGACCCTGCGACGGCGTTGAACTTCGTGAGCGCCTCTTCATACGTGCCTTGGAACACCGGTTTCACTTCATAGTCGTCCTGTGACTCGTTGAAAGCGTCGACTTGGTTGTTGAGTGCGGTCTCTAAGTCCCCGCTCATCGCGTGCCAAAATACGACTTCTGTCTTCCCATCCGTCGTCGTGGTCGCCGCGGCCTCTTCCGCCTCTTGACTGCCACATGCCCCGAGCAATAACACCGAACTGGCCAACCCTGCGAATAATGCTTTCTTTTTCATGAACGTTTCCCCCTATTATTTGATCGCACCTTGCGTCAAGCCTTCCTGTAACTGCTTTTGTCCTGCGAATAACAGCATCAGCGTCGGGATGATAATCATGATGACCGCCGCCATGACGACGCCCCAATCCGAGGCGACCTCGTTCGACTGCATCTGCTTAATCCCGATTTGAACCGTGCGCGCCTGCTCCGTGTTTGTCACGAGGAGCGGCCATAAGTACATGTTCCATGTCGTCAAAAAGCTGTATACCGACAACGTGACGAGCGGTGTCTTCGAGACCGGCAAGACGACGTTCCAAAAGAAACGGAAGCGGCTGATGCCGGCGATTTGTGACGCCTCGTACATCTCGTACGGAATCGTCTTGAACTGTTGTCTTAGCAAAAACGTTCCGAACGCGAGCGCGAAGAACGGCACCGACAGCCCCCACACCGAGTTGAGCCAGCCGAGCGACTGAATCGTCAAGAAGTTCGGTACCATCGTCGCTTCCCAGGGCACCATCATCGTCGCGAGGAAGAGCATGAAGATGAGCCCTTTCCCTTTGAAGTCGATGAAGACGAACGCGAAGGCGGCAAGACTCGACAAGACGACTTGACCGACCATGACGAGGAGTGCGACGACGAGACTGTTCCATAAGTACGTTATGAGCGGAATCCGCTCGAACGCGGCGACATAGTTGTCGAATGTGACGTCGCGCGGGATGAGGTTGCCTTTTAATACCTCACTCCCATCCATCAGGCTGATCGAGAACGCGTAGGCAATCGGGAACAGCATGACGACGGCGCTCAAGACGAGGAGCGTATACGTGACTACTTTCCGGAGGGTCATTGGTAATGCACCTTCCTTTCGACGAGTTTGAACTGGAGCCACGTCAATGCCAGCACCGCGAGAAACAAGAGCACGGCCTGCGCACTCGCCCCGCCGACGTTATAGTTGATGAACGCGTCCTTATAGATGGCGTAGACGATGACGTTCGTCGAATTCGTCGGCCCGCCTTTCGTGAGCAAATCGATTTGCCCGAACGTCTGGAACGCATTGATGAGCGAGATGATGCCGACGAAGAACAGCGTCGGGGACAGCATCGGGATGGTGATGGCCCGGAGTTGCGTCCAGTAGTTCGTCCCGGCGATGTCCGCACTCTCGTACAGCGTCCGGTCGATGTTTTGCAGCCCGCCGAGAAGAATCAAGAACGTGAAGCCGATGTTCATCCAGACGGTCGCGAGCGACACGGATAGGAGCGCGTACTGCGGGTCGAGGAGCCACTGCACCCCACTCGCTCCGACCGCTTCCAAGAAACGGTTGAAGATGCCGATGGACGGGTTGTACATAAACATCCAAATGACCGATGAGGCCGCGACGCTCATCCCCATCGTCGCCGAGAATGCCGTCCGGAAGATGCCAATGCCGCGCAGCTTCTCGTTGGCGAGGAGCGCCAGACCGAGCGCGATGATGATTGTGAGCGGGACGGTCAACAGAACGAAGCCGACCGTCGCCTGAATGCTCTGCCAAAACGAGGCGCTCGTGAACAGCTTGGCGTAATGCTCGCCGCCGACGTAGCTAAGTGGCGTCCCTTGTGTGTCCGTTTGAAAGAAACTCAAGTAAATCGTCCGGAACAACGGATAGACGAGGAAGATTCCAAATAACGCGATCGACGGGGACAAGTAGAGGAGTCCGCTCGTCGCGTCCGATAATCGGCTCCGGACGCGTTGTCTCGGAAGGGCGACCGTCATTGGAACACCTCCAACGCCTCGAACAGTTTCGGTTGCCGCGGTTCGATACGATTGCCGTTCGTATCAAACAAAGATATCTGTTTCGGGTCGACGTAACAGGCGATTTTCTCCCCGATCGACAGCGGCCATTGTCCCGGCCATTTGGCGAGCCACTCGACGCCGCCCATGTCAAAGGCGAGAATCGTCTCCGTGCCGAGCACCTCGATGTTCTTCAGTTCGGCATAGAACGTGACATCCTCTTTCGCCGGCGTGATTTGTTCCGGACGGATGCCGAGCGTCGCCGTATCTTCTCGCGTCAGCGTGTTCGGATGGAACAGGCGTCCGTCCGAGGCGACCCAGCCCTTGTCACTCCGCTGCACCGGCGTCAAATTCATCGGCGGTGAACCGATGAACGAGGCGACGAACGTGTTCGCCGGCTTGTTGTACAAATCGAGCGGTTGACCGACTTGTTGGACCTCGCCATCGTTCAACAGCATCATCCGGTCGGCCATCGTCATCGCCTCGACTTGGTCGTGCGTAACGTAAATCATCGTCAGCTTGAGCTTGCGTTGCAGCTGTCGGATCTCCGAGCGCATTTTGGCCCGAAGTTTCGCGTCCAAGTTCGAGAGCGGCTCGTCCATGAGGCAGATCGGTGACTCGATGACGATCGCCCGGGCTAAGGCGACCCGTTGCCGTTGTCCACCTGAGAGCTCGCGTGGCTTCCGCTTCAAATAGTCGGTCAGTCCGAGCGTCTCGGCCGCTGCTAGGCAGCGTTCGCGCTGCTCGAGCTTCGTCAGCCCTTTCGTATGTAACCCGAACGTGATGTTCTTCTCGACGGTCATATGCGGATAGAGCGCATAGTTTTGGAACACCATCGACAGTTGGCGTTCGCTCGGTTTCAAGTCGTTCGCGGCGACGCCGTCGATGCGGAGCGTCCCGCTCGTGATTGACTCGAGCCCGGCGATCATCCGGAGCATCGTGCTCTTCCCGCAACCCGACGGTCCGACGAGGGCGAAGAATTCACCGGCCTCGATTGTCACGTCGATGCCACGGATGACTTCCGTCTCGTCGTATGACTTTTTGATATTCTGCAGTTGAATCGATTTCATATGATATCCTCCTTCATTCCTTGCGACGCCCATAATCGCTCATCCCCGGTCGAGACGGCGAACGCCCCGTGGGACAAGGCTTCATGCACGTGAATCGGTTTTCGAATCATCCCACCCGTCACAATCGGCAACGAGACGTGTTCCGCGACGTGCTCGATGACACTCGGAATGAGACCCGGCATCAGTTCGAGCGCGTCCGGCTGTTGGTCTTTCGCCATCTTGATGCCTGACGAGATGGCGTCCGAGTCGACGAGGAATAGGCGCTGCACCGTCATCAGGCCGGCCCGTTTGGCATGTTGGATGACAGACGCCTTCGTCGTCACAATCCCGTCTGCGCCGACGCGTTTCGCCAAATAGTCGATGCCGTCACGGTCGAGACTGATGCCGTTGATGCGTTCGGCGTGCAGGAACACGGTCCGATTCTCGCGCTTCAAATGGGCGACGTAGCGATCGAGCGTGCTGAGCGTCCCCATCATGAGGAACGTCGTCGTCACGTCCGACTGCAGGAACTTCTCGAGTTGTTTCGGTGATTTGATGGAGGCAATCATCTTCTCTTGTCCGATCGTGCGGAGCGTTTCATTCACTTGAATCATCCTTCCCTAAAAAAAGGACCAACAGAAACAGGACGTCATCGACGTACGGGCTTCTGTTGGTCTCTCGAATGTTCTACCGGTTGCTATTCACTTGGCATGAGGGGTCTCACAAGTCATATCGTAACGGATGAATGTAAAGCGGCCGTGAAGCAGATGCAAAAGTTTGTGAAGATGACGTAAAAAAACCGACTCATAAGGAGTCGGTTTCGTCGAGCGTCTGTCTCGCCTTCGCCAAAATGTCGGCTTTGACGGCATCGTCCCGTCCTTGCCAGTTACGGACCATCATCTTCATGCGCTGATTCTTCGCGAACCGCTCCTCGTGCTTGTCGATGAAGTGCCAATAGAGTGCATTGAACGGACAGGCGTCGTCCTCGGTCGTATGTTTCGGATTGTATTTACAGTCTTTGCAGTAATCGCTCATCTTGTCGATGTACTTCCCCGAGGCGACGTACGTCTTCGTCGCCAACTTCCCGCCATCGGCATGGAGTGCCATCCCGAGCACGTTCGGTAGCACGACCCAGTCGTAGGCATCGATATACATCTCGTTGAACCAGTCGCTCGTCTGTTGAGGCGACACTTCGAACAGCGTCGCGAAGTTGCCGAGCACCATGAGCCGTTGGATGTGATGGTTATGGGCCCGCTCGATGACGGGTTTTACACTTTGATGGACGCAGTGCATGTCCGTCTCAGCGTCCCAGAAGTAGTGCGGCAAATCACGCTCATGTTTGAACGTGTTGACCGATTCATAACCCGGCATCGATGCCACATAGACGGCGCGCATATACTCTCGCCAGCCGAGGAGTTGACGGACGAATCCTTCGACCGAGGCGAGCGGCGCGTCCGACGCCACGGCCGCTTGAACGACCTCATCCGGTGTCAGCAGTCCGATGTTGATGGCCGCGGACAGCAGGCTATGCGACATGTCTTGATTGTCCGACAGCATTGCGTCCTGATACGGACCGAACGTCTCGAGACGTGCTTCGACGAAACGAGCGAGCGCCCGTTGTGCCTCACTACGCGTCACTGGCCAGACGAACGAAGTGATGTCTCCAGGGTGATTGGCGAAGTCGGTCTCGACTTTTCGAATGACGTCTTTCGTGATGGCGTCCGGTCGGAAATGGATTGGTGCCGGGAACGTCAGCCCGTCTTTTGGCGGCTGGCGATTGTCCGCATCGAACGACCACTTGCCGCCCCGTGGCTTCCCGTCTTCGAGCAACACGTCGAACCGTTTCCGCATCTGGCGATAGAAACGATCCATCCGCCACGGCGCGTTGCCAATCGTGTCGACCGCTTCCTTCTTCGTTAAATAGAAGAGCGGCACGTCCGTATGTTCGACGAGCTTGTGCTTCTGACCGAACTGTTGCAACTTCTTCTCCATCGCGGCGTCGGTGACGGCTGTATAATGGATTTCTTCCGGTTCATATCGTGTGAAGTGGTCGTCCCATGCGTCTTGGAACGAGTCGGCCTCATGATAGTCGACCGTGTAGCCCTTTTCTCGCAGTTCCTCAGCGAAGTGACGCATCGCCGAGAAGATGAGGACGAGTTTCTGTTTATGGTACGGCCGCCACGTCGCCCGTGATGTCGCCTCGATTATGACGATGACGTCATCCTCCTCGATGTGATTGAACAGCTCGAGTTCGTGCGACAGTTGATTGCCGAAAATCCAAAAGGAACGCATCGATTCAACTCCCCTCCCAAAATGGTTATGCTACACTCAATCTACATCTACTGGATACGGAAAGGAATGGTTCGATGCGCTTCATGCGTCTCCAAACATGGATTGACAGTCAATACGAGAATCCACGCGGCATCGTCGGCACGTATATCGGTGAGAAGATGGTCCGGCAACACCGGGTCGAAGTCGATTGGACGATTGAACAACTTCACATTCAGCCCGACCATCGCGTCCTCGACCTCGGTTGCGGGGCCGGCGACGCGCTGGCGCAGATGCTGCGTGGCTTTGAGCACGTGCATGTGACCGGGCTCGACCGTTCCCCGACCATCGTCCGCTCGGCGCTCCGACGAAATCGAACGGACGTGCAGACCGGGCGAGCCGACGTCGTCGAAGGCGACCTCGGGACGCTCCCGTTTCCGGACGCACAGTTCGACCGCGTCTTCAGCATCCACACACTCTACTTTTGGGAAGACGTGCCTGCGGTGCTTGCCGAAATTGATCGCGTTCTCGTTCCGGACGGGGCATTCGTCATCACCTACTGTGACGGGAAAGGTGACGTGACGTGGGATGGCATCGCGTCCATCATGCGGGAACAGTTCATCCCCGCCGCTTCCGCGCTCGGGTTCATTGATGTCCATGAACGCCGAGGACCTGACTCGCGCGATTATCATACGGTCGCGGTGATAGGACGGAAGCCGCACGATGAATTCTAATCATCACTTTATTAGAATTTTTATTCCATTTCCTTTTTAAGAGGAAAAGAAACCTCTCGAATGTGAACGCTCGAGAGGTTTCTTTGTTATTTAGCAACGATAGTATTGATACGCTTCGTCATATAACTCGAGCGTGTCATTTCAACGGTCAACATACTGTTTTGACGTTGTTTATTCACATAAACTTTGAAGTTCCCTTTCGAATCAACTTTGACAGCCTTTCCGATTTTCGAATCTCTACCATACACTTGTACCGTCGCACCTGGATGTCCTTTTCCGGTCACATAGGTGTGACTCGTTCGTACCGTATTCACACTGAATTGTTTGAACGCATACTTGATGGTTTGTACAGTTGCCGTCGACACATTTCCAGTCGTATCTTTTGCACGGACCGAAACTGTTTTTCCTGGTAGCCATTTATTAATCGAATAGGCGTATGAACCAGAGCTGTTCGCTTTCGTCGTATAGGTCCGCCCGTTATACGTAATGAGGACGGTTGCCCCTTTTTCTGTCTTCCCCTGGACTTTCGTTGACGCCGCCGACATTGCATGGACTGTCGGCTTAGTTGGTGCCGTGTTATCTTTCGCCTTGAGTGTAACTGACGTTTTTTGTCCAAGTCTAGGAATATTCACGAACTTTAAGCTTTCGCCTTCTTTGTAAGTCCGGACTAGATTGAAACTGAACTTCCCTGCTGCATCGATGTTCGTTTTACCAATTCTAGCCGTGCCACTCCATACTTCAAGCGTGGCTTGAGGATCCCCGATTCCTGTAATGCGACGAGATTCGTTCTGGAATTTGACGGCGGATACATTTTTGCCGCTATACGGTTTCGTGACCGTTTTCTTGATTTCGTACTTAATCGTTTTATCCGGATTGATGAGCTTGACTGTCACGTCGGCAGGTAATGCAATATCATTCGACCATGTGACCACGTTGCCCATCTGTTGATGGCTGACCGTTTGTCCGTTCACGGTGAACTCATACTGTTTTTGAATCATATTGTCTGATGGGGAGTAAAACCAAATTTGCTGATCCCCATTCATACGAATGTCTTGAATTTTGTCACCGACTGGCCCTACATTCGCATATGACAAATTACCCGCTGCATCCTTTGACGTGATTTTCACTTTACTGTAACGAACGCCGTTAATGAATGAATAAATAGGGTCTGTCGTTTTAATGACAAAATCCCCTGTTTTCGAGACTGAGACGGCTTTCTCTTTATCACTACGATAAGTGAACGTAACTTTGGCCCCTGGTTCTGTTTTTCCATAGATGAGTCGTTCACCTGGCAAAACATACTTTTGAAGCGTTACTCGAGGTGCAACCATGTCTTTGATTGTAACTTTATTTCCGAGCGAAGTATTTCCTGCCAAGTCTTCAGCTCGGATGATGAGATGCGTGATTCCATCTGTTTTCAACCTCGAAACCGGCAGTTCTCCTGAAATTAAAAAGCCAGATTGATGAGGTTTATACGGTCGAATCGGAGTAACTTTTTCTTTTCGGACCAACGTTTTGTTTTTGTAGTATTCAATCTCAAAGTTGCCGACGTATTCGATTGCGTCGAATATGAGTACTTCTGTTTCTTGCGGAATCAGGTCGTAAATTTTAAGCGTTGGTCGAATCGTGTCCTCTACTGCATACGTGAAGCGTTGATCTGCTTTACCCGCCACTTGAACGAGGACGTTAAACGTCGAGACTTTCTCTAAGTTGACGGCGAACTCAAATTTCCCAGAGGCATCTGCCGTCACTTCTTTTGTGACCCCTTTCGAAAACTGAAGCTTAGCGTTCGGTTCCGTCGTCCCTTTCAACACTTTCGTATGATTCGTCAGTTTTTGAATCAATGGCTTTTGAATCGCATCAAACGTTCCTTCGACCCACTCCGAGACGCGTCCATCTTGAAGGAGCGTCCGAATCATGAACTTGTCATTTAGCTCAAGTGGAACCGTCGGATTTTTCAAATCTACTTTCTCAACAATCGAACGTCCGTCCGACTTTTCGATCTTCGTCTCAAATGCTATCGTTTTGTTCGGGTAATGAAATGGTGGAATTCCAATTACCATACGATCACTTTCAAGTTTGAAATTTGGAATCGGAGCGGGGCGATTATCCTCCGCACGAAGCTCTACTTTTGGATGAGAATAATTATATTCGTCCAAATAAGAGACCATATAGTTCAGTCCGTATAGTCTAGGTAAAGAAAAGACAATGTTACCCGCTTCATCACTTTTTGCCTGTACACGAACTTGAGCATTTCCAGCTTTTGGATCCGAGTAGGCCACGACAAACTTTTGGTTTGGTGTCGCTTTACCGATCAATCGTGCTTCTGCGAGATCAAACGATTGTGTTTCAAATTTGATTGTTTCGACTTTACGTTTAACTTTTACTTGCTTCGTGAAAATGGTCTGGCCATCTTTTTCAATCGTAAGCGTCCGATCGACTCGATCGTTTTGTGGGTAATAACAATCAAACTGCCCTTGTTCATAACTGATGCCACACCCATCGCCATCAATTAAAATCACTGCACCTGGGAACGTCACTCCCCGAAATTGCGTGAATGACTCTTCGATGATAAATAAGGGACGATCTGGCGTTGCTTTGAAAGCGGGCATTGTGAATCCGTGAATTCCACCAAGCATTTTATTCATCAAATGTGCCGGTTGAATCGAGTATCCCTGTTCTTGATAGGCCCGTATTTCCCAACCTTTGAATGGGAAATCGAATTTACCCGTCCCATCGGCTTGTACAATTTCTTCATCATAGCCGATTTTCACGACTACTTTCACATAAGGCAACGTCGTCCCAGATACGCGTAGCGTCTCATGTGGGGCAGCGTCTAAACGAATGATATCCGTCTTCGCAGCTGTTTCTTTATATGTTTTGATCGGGGTCGATGCCTTTTCCGGACTACTCACATAGACACTAACAGAGTCCGCTTGATTTTTTGGTATTCTTAACGTACCCACTCCTTCTTTTGCCCGTCCCTCGTATGTCGCATGGATTGTATGAGTTGGGTGTGTAATGAACACGAACTCGTTATCAATCATCCCAAGGTATGTCACTTCTTGCGGAGCTGCAGGTTTCATTTGAGGTTTAGGTTCACTTCGCTCAATCATTTGAATGACCTGATCAAAACCATCGCTATTCCGCTGATAAACGGCAATTGTGCCTACTGGTGACTTCAGAAACGTATATGTAAACTTTTTATTGGCGTCACTCTTCGTCTCGACAAGTTTTTCATCAGCTACAATCGTGACATGCTGATTCGGTTGATCTGTAGTCCCTTCTATAACACGCAAATCTGCTGTCGTTTCTGATACGTTTACGGCTTGTATAGGCAGAGGTGAAATGACTGCCGCCAGTAATATCATCGCGATTAAAATCGCACAACTTTTTTTTACTTTTATAAACATCTTTCTGTCTCCTTTTGGAAATATCTGATTAACCTTAAAAAAATATAGCATGATTTTTTATATGCAAATTCAGTTTTTGCTAAAGTGGGTCAATAAAAAAACTAGACGATGTCTCGTCTAGTTTAGCCCCGACTCTTGCGCGTTACGGCAATCCCGCCGAACCCGCTGATGATGGCGATATAGAAGCCCAAATCATAGAACCAACCGGTGTTGTTCACTTCGTAGATGCGATACGTATCATTGAACAATCCTAAAATGAGTGACACCGGTGCAATCCAACCGTGCCAGACGCCCCAAAAGAATCCAGCCGGGTCGGTCGTGTACGTCCCGTCGCCCGGCACACAGCCGCCGAGGACGACAATCAAACTGAGCATGATAGCTAATAATCCGATTCGTTTCATCTGAATCCCTCCTGCTTGTAGTATTCCCGGTTTTAAAGAATTCAGTACGGCCTAACGTGCGCCAGACGAACGAAAACAAGCAGCGACTCATCATGAGTCGCTGCTTGTTTTCGTTACCGCCAAAGTTGGACCGTGTTCGCGAACTCGATGTCGGTCGCGATTTCCCCATCGAGGGCATGTAAATCGAAATCTTTGCCGTCGAGCCACTCCTGAAAATCAAAGATGACCGGGTCGCGGTCGCCACCAAGGGCGAACCACGTCTCGAGCGTCTCCGGGAAATAAGCCGCCGTGTGAATCGTGCCGGCCCAGCTCTTGTACAGCTCCGAGAAGACGCCTTTGTCCGAGTCGTTCATGAGCCGGAACGCACTCTCGGCGTCCTGGACGATATGTTGATACATCTTGATTTCCATCATCCGGCGTGTTGAATCATCAAGATGGTAACGGTTCTCGTGTTGGAGCAGTTCGAAATGGTTTGTGCAGATATTCGACTCGCGGACGCGAATGTCGCGCGGTGTCGCTTCGATGACGCGTGTCTTCGACGACTTGTCGTGGACGACATACGTGAACGAGCCGCGGTGCGGAATCTCTTGAAGCAGATCGACCGCCTCCTCGACCGTGGCGCACGTCTCGAGAATCATTCGGCCAATCATCTGGCAGACGAACCCATCTCCAGGCCGCCGGCGGTTGATGAAGTTATAACCCATGGCGAGCCCTTTCTCGTTCATCCCATCCATCCGGCCGGTGACACGTGAGACGGGACCGATGACGGCGTAACCCTCATCTGGCTGGAACACGTTATAGCGTCCATCGTACGTCATCGGGTGATAGTCATAGTTGCGGACGAGGAAGTTGTCCCCCGTCAAAATCGAACAGCCGCTGACCGGGTTATTGACCCGGAAATGACCGAAGTGAAGGAGCGTGTCGGCGAGCGTCAATTCGAGCTCATCCTGCAGGCCGAGCAGTTCTTCCCAAATCTTCGGAGCGAACCGGTCGAACGCCTGCTTCGCCTCGCGCTCGTCAATCTCAAAGCGCGGGACGCGGAGCTTCCACTGGTCGGTCCGGTTCTCGAGCAGTTTGCTGCGCTTGATGTATTGTCCTTGAAAGCGGCCAAAGTCATAGTGACTGCCGCGGAATTGTGTGAGTTCACTTGAGACACGTTGCATGAAAAAACCTCCCTTGCGCCTAGTATACCGGACGCAACGGAGGTCTGTCTGACTTGAGACTGTTTACAACTTGAACTGCCGGCTCATGCGCTGCATGTCCTCGGCCGTATGCGACAAGTCTTTGACGAGCCGGTTCATCGTCTCGCTCGTCGCCGACATCTGTTCGGTTGAGGCGGCCACTTCCTCATTCCCGGCCGTGCTCTCTTCCGAAATCGATGCGATATCCGATAGACCGCGTTTGATGTCGTCTTGGTTCGTCTTGACGCGTCCGAGTTGCCCTTGCATCGAGTTCGTCAGGCGCTGCATCTCCCGCACGCTCTGCTCGATCTCATTGAAGGCGCGCTTCGTTTCCTCGAGCGTCCGTTTGCCGTCCTCGGCGGCGTGCATACTGTCCGTGAACGTCTCACCGAGCGCGATCGAGTTCCGTTTGACGCTGCCGACGATCTCCGAGATCTCACTGACCGATTGGGCGACACTGTCCGACAACTTCCGAATCTCGGAGGCGACGACGGCGAACCCTTTCCCATGCTCCCCAGCGCGGGCCGCCTCGATGGCCGCGTTCAGGGCGAGCAAATTCGTCTGTTCCGAGATTTGACGGATCATCGTGACGAGTGCCGTCACTTCGTCCGCCTGTTGCTCGAAGTCTTTCACCTGACCTTGTGATTCGCGTACTTGCAGATGGATGTTCGTCATTTTCCCGACGGCGTCCTCCATGAGGAGGAGCCCTTCGGCCGTCACACGGCTGACCACTTCCGCCTGTTCACTCACGCCGTTTCCGTCGTGCGCCGTCTGGTCGACGAGTCCCGAAAACTCGTTCATATGCCCATACAGCTTCATCGTGAGCACGCTCTGATTCTCGACGCCACCCGCAATTTCTTCCATCGTGAACGCGATTTGTCTCGAGGCGTCGTTCACTTCTTCCGAGATGCTCGCCACGTTGCCGCTCTCGTCCCGCACCGTCTGGGCAGATGTCTGCAATCCGGAAATCAAATCGCGGAGCATCTTCGTCATCTGGTCCATCGAGGCAGTGAGCCGCTTAATCTCATCGTTCGCTTTCAGTTGGATGTTGTCCATCTCTTTGGCCGCTGTCGCTAGGTCGCCGCTCGCAATATGAGTCGCGACCCTTTCAAGCTCACGGAGCGGTCGGAGTTTCCAACCGAGATAGCGCCAAATGATGACTGAAGCCACCCCGAGCAAGATAACGAGCCCGATGAGAATCGGGGGCAAGCTCTCTTGGAGCACGTCTTCCGTCACCGCCGCGACATCACTCGCCCCTTTGTCGATTCCGAGGACACCGATGACGTCCCCACCTTGTTTGATCGGGACGAGCACGGTCATATAGTCCCCATATTCCGGGTCCTCGACGATCGGCGTCGTGACGGTCCCACCCTCAAACGCCGCTTTAGCATCTTCGAAAGACGTCGCCGTCGTCGGCGTGCCGATTTCGACCGCATCGCTCGCGCTCATACCGTCGACGATGATTTGAAGCTCTTCCCCGTCGGCCGCGAGTGTATAGACGTACATCGCCCCGATTTGCGTGCGATACGTATCGAGCTGTTCTCGAAACTGCTCGAACCGTTCATCTTTTGTCGGGTTTTGCATAAAGGCCGCGTACGCCTCCGTGTCAATCGCCTCGCTGATGCGCGCCCCATCCGCCAACAGGACGGCCTGCATCGAGCTCTGCACCGTATGTTTCGTGCTGACGTACTGCAACACGCCGAATGTGACGATGAGTAGCGTGATGAACGCCAACATCATCGCCAAGATCCGTTTCTGCAGCGACTGTGGTTTATTTCGTTTCATAATGATTCCCTCCAATCGTCCTTACTATATGTATCGGACGATTGCCAGAAAAACTGTATAAAAAAACGGATGATTTTCGACAAAAAAATCATCCGTCCGTTCATTCATTTGTCGAATTCACGACCTCGAGCGGCATCGACACCTCGGCCTCGCCCTCTTCTCCGATATGGAAGAGCGGCAACGTCTCGGTGACGAAAAGATCGGGGTTCAAATCCGCTTGATAGACGTACGTCCGCACATCCCCTTCGCGTTCCGCGACAAGTTCACCGAACGGAATCGGGACACGCGTGCCCTCGACTTCGTAACTGATAATTGTCGTCGGATCGAGGCGACGGTCTTCGAGCATCCGAATCGTGAACAGCATCGTCGAGCTGTTCGTCCGCTCGAGCGAGACCGCAATCGATTCCGATTGGCCGGCCCGTTTGTCGATCATCGCATCATCGACGTCCTGTTCAAACACGACGTTCTCCTCGGCCGGGTCATCTTGCACTTGTTGGCAACCGACGATGGTCGCCAATCCGAGAATCAAGGCAATCACCAATACGCGCATCTCGTTCTCTCCTCACTTCAAGGCGAAAGTGAGTTCCGCTTCACAAGCAACTTCTCCATCGACTGTCGCCACGGCGCGTCCTTTACCGATCGGTCCGCGCACTTTCAAGATTTCGACCTCGAGGCGCAATTGATCGCCCGGGACGACTTGACGTTTGAAGCGACATCCATCGATGCCTGCGAAGAACGCGAGCTTGCCGCGGTTCGACTCTTGCTTGAGCATCGCGAACGCGCCTACTTGCGCGAGCGCTTCGACGATCAAGACGCCAGGCATGACGTTATAGTCCGGGAAATGTCCATTGAAGAACTCTTCATTCGCCGTCACATTCTTTAATCCAACGGCCCGTGTGCCTTCTTCGACTTCAAGAATTCGGTCGATGAGCAAAAACGGGTACCGATGCGGGATCACTTCTTTAATCTGTTCAATCGTGTACATGGTTCCACCACCCTTATGATGTTAGCCAAAAATCGGTGATATGGCGCCACGTGTCGATGTTGAACACGTCCTTCCACTCGCCTCCGCCAATCACGCTGTACCCAATGATGGCCCCAATCGCAAGCATCACGAAAGCCAACAGCAGGACAACGATGACGCGTAACAAGATCGGGAAACGTCGATGGTTCGATAATCGCTTCCGCTCCGTCCGCTCTTTGGACTCGGTCTGTTCCGAGCCGTTCTGTTCTTCGTTCGCCACGTCCATACATCCTTTCAGCTGAATTAATCATAACATATTAGTACCTGGTATTAAAACTATTGCATGAGTTCTATATAAGTGTAACGTATCTACCATACGTCGAACAAGCGCCCGGCCTAGGGCAAGGGCGACGCTTCTGTGAAAAATACTGCCCGCTTCCGCCTATGCTGTGCTACCATAAGAGTATTCATCATTTAGGAGGGTTTATTTTTATGTGGAAAGAATTCAAAGAGTTTGCAATCAAAGGCAATGTGATCGACCTGGCCGTCGCCTTCATCCTCGGGGCCGCCTTCACGGCCATCGTCACGTCGCTCGTCAATGACATCTTCATGCCGTTCCTCGGCATCCTCATCGGCGGCATCGACTTCTCGACGCTCGCGGTGTCGGTGCTCGGCGTGAAGGTAACGTATGGCAACTTCCTGCAAGAAATCGTCAAGTTCTTCCTCGTCGCCTTCGCCTTGTTCATGATGGTCAAAGTGCTGAACCGTCTGAAGCGAGAAAAAGCGGTCGAAGAGACACCGGAGCCGGAACTGTCGCGTGAAGAACAGCTCCTCTCGGAGATTCGTGACCTATTAAAAGAACGCTCGTGACCCAAAGACGCCTGAACCGAAGTTGGTTCAGGCGTCTTTGTCGATTAACCGGAACGCTCGGCTGACGGCGTCCGTCAAGAGCGCTGCCGCTTGCTGCATCGCTTCCTCGAGCGTCATCACCCGGGAAACAATCGGGAAGACGGCCTGAATCCCCACGTCCGGGACGGCAATCAGTTCCGATTGTCCGGCGAAGACGAGCGTCGGTACGTCGTACGTATGGGCAAGACGTGCCAACCCGTAAGGCGCTTTCCCGTGAAGCGACTGCTCATCGAAGCGACCTTCCCCCGTGATTAACCAGTCGGCCGTCCGTAACGTCTCCTCTAGATTCGACCACCGCACGGCCTCCTCAATTCCGCTCACGTAAGTCGCCCCGAGCTGATAGAGCGCGAAGCCGATACCGCCGGCCGCACCCGCTCCCGGTCGTCCCGTCACATCACGCTCGAAACAACGGGCGTATGAGGAAAGTCGTTCCTCGTAGCTAACGACGTCTTGTTTGGCCAGTCCCTTCTGTGGTCCGAACACGGCCACCGCCCCCATTGGTCCGAGCAACGGGTTTGTCACGTCCGAGGCGATGCGCCACTCGACTTGACGTGCTTCCGGGAGGAGTCCTGTCCAATCGACTTGAGCGACGTGCTCGAGTTGATGTGGGAACGGCCCAATGATCTGTCCAAACTCGTCGAAGAATTGGACGCCGAGCGCCTCGAGCAGGCCTTTGCCTCCGTCGACGGTCGCACTCCCGCCGAGGCCGACGGTGATGCGTGTCGCCCCGCGCTCGAGCGCATGCCGAATTTGCAGCCCCGTCCCATAGGAGCTGTAGCGCCATGGGTCGAGTGTATCGACAAGTGTGAGCCCAGACGCCTCGGCGACTTCGATGACTGCTTCTCGCGTCAGTTCTAACCAACCGTACCGCGCTTGTCGCATCGTCCCGTCAAGCGACATGACGTCTTGCGTGATGGTCTCGGCATGTGGATGTGTCAGGAGCCACGCATCTAAAAATCCTTCGCCTCCGTCTGAAATCGGCACCTCGATGACATCGTGTCCAGCGAGTGCCCGACAAACCGCCCGATTCGCTTCCACGCTCGTCAACGACCCTTTGAACGAATCCATCGCCACGACAATTCGCATGTCCATCCCTCCTCCTATTCAGTGTAACGCAAAAACCGCCCTTCCGAAGAAGAACGGTCTGTGATTAACGGAGTGACGTGACGAGTCCCATCATCTGGTCACTCATCGACAACGCCCGTGAATTCATCTGGTAAGCACGTTGCGTGATCGTCATGTCGGTCATCTCTTTCGTCAAATCGACGTTCGACGATTCGAGCGTCCCTTCAATCAACAGATTGCCGAGCGGACGGTCAACGTCCGCCGCCAAGTCAGCCGCATAGACGTTGTTGCCGAGCGGTTGGAGCGCTGACGTGTTACGCACCTCGACGATATCGAGACGGCCGAACTCTTGCTCGACACCGTTCACGCTGGCGACGACCATCCCATCTTGACGGACGCGATGCGCCGTCGCCTCGTTCGGCATGGTGATCGGGTTACCGTCCGCACCAAGAAGGGCGTTTCCGTTCACGTCGACGAGCGTCGTCGTCTCACCGACCGACAGCTGCATGTTCCCGCTCCGAGTCAATCCGACACCATTCTCCGTCTCGACGGCGAAGAACTGGCGGCTCGCTTTCAAGAACACATCAAGGCCACGGTCAGTCTTGCGAATCTGGCCGATATTGAACTGTTGGCTAATGTCGGCGACGTGGCCGCCAACGCCGATGCGAATCCCGTTCGGCGTGTCGCGCCCGACCTCAAGCTCGGCGCGTGGTTGATTATCATACGCCTGCGACAAGAGCGAGGCGAAATGGGTCTGTTCCCGCTTATAGCCGGCCGTGTCAACGTTGGCAATGTTATGGCCCGTCACGTCAAGTTGGCGCTGAAGCTGCGTGAGCGACGACACCGAGTTATAAATCGATTGCATGGGCTTCCTCCTTAACGAATCCGAGCGATTTCAATCGCCCGCTCGGCACTCTTGTCATACGCTTGGACAACTTTTTGGTTCGCCTCGAATTGACGGTACGTCGTCATCAAATCGGCCATCGTCCGATCGAGATCGACGTTCGCCTCTTCGATAAATCCTTGTTGGAACTGAACGTTCGCAGCAGGCGGTGCGTCTCCATTGACCCGATAGTCGTTCCCGACTTGCTCGAGTGTCGTCAAGTCATCGATTTGGACGGCACCGAGCGTCGCCACGTTCTGTCCGAGTGACGTGATTTGTCCGTCACCTGACAACGTGAACTCACTTGACGGCAATTGAATCCGTTCGCCGGCGTCTGAGAGGATATACCCACCATCTGCCGAACGCAAGAAGCGTTCCTCATCGACCGCGAAGCGTCCGTTCGTCGTATAGAGCGTCTCACCGTTCTGTTCGACGGCGAACATAGCGGCACCCGTCGCGTCAGCCGGTACCTTCATATATACGTCGGTCGGGCTCCCCGTCTCGGAGATGCTTCCCGTCGAGAAACGTGGCATCGTCTCTTGCAAATACACGCCCGTCGACAACGTGCCAACCTCGCCTTGCACGCGTGAACCCGAATTTCCTGGGTGGCTCACTTGGGCGAGCAACATTTCTGGGAACGAGCGGACGACGCCGTTCGATGCCTTGAATCCAGGTGTCCGGACGTTTCCAAGGTTATTGCTCAAAATCTCTTGTTGACGTTGGAGCGCGTTCATCGCGCCCGCCGCCGTATATAATCCGCGTAGCATGGTTCGTCTTCCTTTCATCGTTCAAAGTCTTCACTCTGTATATCGTACCAAAGGAATGTTTCGTTCACCGTTTTTTGAAAAAAACTAAAAAAAACCACTTCGCAATGTGAAGTGGTTTTCGTCAAGCGACAATCGGGAGTTCGACCGTCATAATCGTCCCATTCCCAAGTTCAGAACGAACGCTGATCGTCCCGCCGTGCGATTCAATAATCTCCTTACAGATCGCAAGCCCAAGGCCGGTGCCTCCAATATTGCGACTCTGTTCGTTTTGGACACGGTAGAACTTCTCAAACAGTCGTTCGGCATCTGCGGGTGCCACACCCATGCCTTCGTCTTCGATGGCGATCCGGATGACATCGTCATCGCACGAGACGTTGACGGCTATATTGCCGCCGTCGGGTGAATATTTAATGGCGTTATTCAAGATATTCGAGAACACTTGACGCAGTTGCGCCGGGTCCCCGGAGACGCGAATCGTTTCATCACAATCGAAATGGAACGCATGCAACTCGGTCGAACCGGCATGAATCTCAAGAATATCGGACAATAGTTCGAACAAACTCTCGACTTTGAAGTCTTGCTGCGCGTTACCGGACTCTATCTTCTGCACGTCGAGCAGATTGCTGACGAGCCGCTCGAGCCGGGTCGTCTCGCTATGAATCATACTCAAGTAGCGTTTCCGCTTCTCTTCGTCGACCTGTCGGTGTTCAAGCAGTTCGGTAAAACCAAGAATGGATGTGAGCGGGGTACGAAGTTCGTGTGAGACCGTCGCGACGAGTTCCGTCTTCAAGCGGTCAATCTCAATCTCTTTCGTAATGTCCCGCGACACAAACATCACGCCGAAACGTTCGTCCTGCAGTTCAATCGGTTCGGCGTACATCCGTATGATACGTCTTCCCCCTTGCATCGAATACGTAAACGTTTCATCGAAGATTCCACAGTTTTTAGCCCGGTGTGTGAAGCGATTGAGACCGTCCTGATCATCGATTTGGTCCATGAACGGCTCATAAAACGCGTCAATCGGATACAAGCTCTGACGGTCGCCGAACGGGAACGGCTGCTCATACAGTTCGAACAGCGCCTCGTTGGCGAAGCGTTGGTTTGTGTCTACCTCGACAAAGACAATCGCGTCGCGCATCGTATGCAAAATGCGGGCCGTCTTCTCGCGCTCTTTCTCAAGTTCAGTATGTTGATGAATCAACGAGCTCGACATCTCCGTGAACGATTTCGATAGTTGACCAACCTCGTTTTTCATTGGATTGATTGGAATAAGCGTGGCATGCGGATCGACGGCCAGCCGTTCACTGTTCGTGATGAGCGCCTCAAGCTGTTTCGTCAACCGCACAATATATGGTTGTAGGCTAACAAAGAGGATGAACAACGCGCCGAGCAAAATGAGTAGCCACATCCATTGGGCTTTGGCGAGCTGCTCCGACAGTTCTTCCCGGAGACCCGACTCTTGAAAGTCGAGCTCGGAGCGATAGTCCGTGAATACCGATTCCATGTCGACGATGCTCGCACTCATATCGGCCGCACTATTCGAATTGAATTTGAATCGTGTCTGATTCGACGATGCATTCTTCGGCATGAGTTGGCCGACGGTCGCCATCTGTAAGAACGGCTCATCGACTTCGCCGTTCGCTTTGGCGACAACGTAACGTTCGAGACCAGGCATGACGCGCGTCGTATAGATGGTAAAGAGCAAACGCGCCTCTTCCGCGAACGTCGTCTCTTCGTTCGTCTCGGCGTTCTGTTCAAACCAGCTCGTCTGGTCGTCGATTCGGTCTTGGGCTTGCTTGACTTCTGCTAGCAATGCATCCTCCCCAAGTAAAACGTGGCCGCGCATCTCGTATTGCATCGACTGCCATGTCTCGAACAAATCAGTCGCCCGCGAACGATGTTCACTGATCCGCTCAAGCTCGACCGTGGTTTCGCGGATCGCCTGCTGGGTATAAAAGTATGTGCCGAGTGACGTCAACGTGATTAAGGCAATCAATACATAAAACACGGTGAGGACTTGGCGGCTAATTCGTTGTTCAATCCAGCGTTTCATATATAGCCTTCTTTCATATCGATGATTAATCGGATTAGATAGTTTCGTATGTTCGGCTATTCAAAAAAGTCAGTTTCGTGTACGATAAGAAAACATTCGTCACGTTAATATGTGAACGATTAGTGTCAGTATATCGTTCGTTTCTCACAAAAAACTCACAAACCACGAAGGGAATATGCAGATGACCCCTAAATCGATTGGGCTGGTCATGTTGATGGTCTTCTTCGCGCTCGTTGGCGGCTTCGCCTTAACGCGCGGACAGACGATTGACGATTCAGTCACCGTCACACAAGGAACGGCCGATTTGACCGATTCTCGTGTGACCGAACAACTCATGCGTCTCGATGGGACGTGGCGCTTTCAATCGAGCCTGCTCGAGCGAGTCGACCGCGAGTCTTATCGACAACTCCCGCATGTGACACCACACAAGATGGCTACTTATGAAGCTGACATTTCACTGCCTCCCGGACAATACGCTTTGCGTGTGCCGCGTAACCACCCACATGTCAACCTTCTCATTGATGGAGAAGCTGTTTCACCCGTCTACGCATCGACAGATGAAGACCTTCGGCATGCCTACCTCGTTCTTCTGGATACGCATACCCCGACGTTCCGTCTGACGATTCAAACGGCTGAGACGAATGAGCTCTCGACTGGAATTTCCGATAGCCTGCTCATCGGTCCAACGAGCAATATGATGACCTATCATAATCAATACTTCAGTTATGAGTTCGTGATTATCCTCATCTCGCTCCTCATTTTTTCATTCTACGCAATCGTTCGGCTGTTCCATCGTAAGGAATCGCTCTATTTATATGGGGCTGCTTTCTTTTTCCTCGTCAGCGTCTCGCTTATGACGAATGATCAAATGATCGTATTCGAAATCGTCCCTATGATGTCTTACGTTTTGGCCCATAAATTAAATTTGATTACGGCATTACTGAGTGTCGCGATGTTAATCAACTTTGCGTTACGTCTCGAACGCGTCCCGTTTCGACACTTTTTGAAGTACGCGTCCTACCCGTTCTATGCGTTCAGTCTGATCGCCTTGGTGCTGCCAGAAGGTGCGCACGCGACGTTCGACCAATTCCCTTGGGTGTATGTCTTGTTCATCACGTTCTTCTGGACCGGGCTGAACATCAATTGGCTGTTCGAACGAAAAAACGACGGCTATCCGTTCGAATTTCTCGTGTTCACGATCTCACTCATCATCGGCTATGTCGGCCAGTTGATCAACGTTCTGATTGACCACCCGAACCAAGAACTGTATACGAGCGTCATGTCGCTCATTTACTTCCTGCTCATGTTCACGTTGCTCCCGATTCACTTGTCGACGGATAAACGGAAAAAGCGTGAAGTGCAGACGTTCGCCAACCAAAGTGAGATTTCGTTCTTCAACGCCCAAATCAAGCCGCACTTCCTATACAACACGTTCGGGAACGTGATTGCGCTCTGTTACACGGCACCGACCGAGGCGGCACGTTTGCTCAGCCATTTGAGCACATATGTCCGCTTCATCTTCGAGAATGGGCGGACCGAGAACGATATCTCGCTCAAGCAAGAACTCGACGTCATCGACTCGTATTTGATGATTGAGCAGACTCGCTTCAATGATGCGTTCACCATCACGAAAGATATCGACGAATCCGTCCTCAACGCCTTGATTCCACCGCTGTTATTGCAACCGCTCGTCGAGAACGCGGTACAGCATGGGTTGATGAAGCAACCAGGTATCAAACGGCTCATGTTGTCGATCCAGTCCTCAGATGATGCAATCGATATCCGGATTGCCGACAACGGCATCGGGTTCAATCCGACACCGCACTTGAGAAAATCGAATGGAATTGGTATCCCGAATGTCAAGAATCGGATCGACTTCATATCAGATGCCACATTTAAATTAAATTCTGAACCAGGGGTCGGAACGCATGTGCATATCCGACTCCCAAAACGAGAGAGGATGAACGAGCAACATGCGCACGATTTTGATTGAAGATGAGCACCATATTTTAAGGATGATGGAACGCCTCATCCAAGCTGAACCAAACTTGAAATGGATGGGGTCGTTCCACGATCCGTTCCAAGCACTTGAATTTTTAGCAAACCAGGAAGTCGACCTCGTCTTTCTCGATATCGAGATGCCCCAGATGAACGGTCTCGATTTCGCCAAACGATTGCCCGAGACGACTCAAGTCGTCTTCACGACGGCGCACAGCCAATACGCGGTCGATGCGTTCAACCTGCAAGCGACGCACTATCTGCTCAAACCGATTACCGAACAGATGATTCACGACCTCATTCCTCGCGTCGAGAAACGATACAAGGAGACAATGTCGACCGAGCATCACCGGACGTGTACGATTCAATGTCTCGACCACTTCTCGGTCAAGACGCAAGACGGTGACCTCGTCAAATGGCCGACACAGAAGACCGAGGAGCTGTTCGCCTACTTGATTTTCCATCGTGATAAAGTGGTCAATAAATGGCTGATTGCCGAGACGCTCTATCCAGAGATTGATGAGCCGCAGCGGGCGCTCCACAACGTCTATAACCTCGTCTACCGCTTGAAGAAGACGCTCGCCGAGTATGATTTGAGTATCTCGGTCCAGACGATCAACAACGGCTACTCGCTCCATTTGGACGACGTCTGTCTTTGCGATTACCATGACTGGTTAGATGCGAAAGAAAAGCCGTTCCCGCAAACGGATTTGTCCACTCGACTCTTCGTCGACAAAGACTATACATGGCATTAAAAAGAGCTTCTCCCTTGAATTGGGAGAAGCTCTTTTTAGCGTCCGACGAAGCCACCGTCGACGTGAAGATGTTGCCCATTGACCCAGGCCCCGTCCGACCCCATGAGGAACGCGATATAGCGGGCCGTGTCTTCGGGTGTCCCGACACGTCCATGCGGGAACAGCGGTACGAGTTGTTGACGGAGCCCGTCATCAATCCAACCCGAATCGGTCGGGCCCGGGTCGAGCGCATTCACAGAGATTCCGTACTGCCCTGCCCCGTTAGCGAGCGCCGGCGTGATGGCGATTAACATGCCTTTCGTGGCGATATAAGCCAAGTTGGATGCATCTGCTCCCCCGGACACCATGAACAGGATGCGTCCGTCCGTATGCCCAGCCTGTTTGTATCGCTCGATGAAGGCGAACGTCAGACCGAGCGTCCCTTCGTTATTGACGAGATAATGACGGCTGAGTGTCTCGGTCGTGAACGTATCGACGCTCACGTGCCGCTCATACGTCGCGTTGTTGATGAGACGGCTCGGAGTACCAAGCGCCGCTTCGACGCGGTTGAGCAACCCTTCTACGTCTCCAGACGATAAGTCGTACGACTCATGGGCCACGCGAGCCCCTAATGTCTGTAATTCGTCGACGAAGCCGTCGATGAAATTCGGTTCCGCTCCGACGCCTTCCGTGCCGTCAAACGGGCTCCAGTGCGTGAGATACAAGTCATGACCTGACGTAGCAAGTTTTCGCGCGACGGCCGCTCCGATGCCTTGCGTCCGACTGACGCCGGTAATGAGTGTGAGTGGTCGTGTCATTTAATGATCCCCTTTAGTCCCTAATTTGGTGAGAAAATACGGTCCCCAGTCCGCTTCGTGCGGAATGACATACGTCCACGTGTAAGCCGGGTCGACGATATAGATGTCCGCATAGTCCATGGTTTCGACAATCAACTCTTTCCTGGCAAGTGGTTGTGCTTTCGTCAAGTCGAGTTCGAGCACATCGTTCGAGTGTTGAAAAAAGAGCATCGCTTTCCACTTCCCTGCCCGTTCGAACGCATGCTCAGCAGCCGTTCCGACGAGACAGCCGTCAGCCCCTGCCCCGATATCCTCCCATAGATAAGGGGAAAGCCGTGTCCGCTGTTCCGGTCGTATGAAGTGCGCCACCCATGTCTGACGCGCTTCCTCACCTCGGTCTTCAACCTCCGTGACCTCGACTCCTTTCGCCGTCAATCGCTCAATCAATGGATTCATCTGCAGCCCTCCCTCTCTTATTCTATCCATTTCCAGGAAATTCAGACAGTGTTGAACGCAAAAAAAGCACGACGCCTACTGACGTCGTGCCTTTAGATGATCTTACTTCAAACGATCCAAGTGCTCGAGCATGATGCCCGTGCCATGCGCGACGCTGAGCGTCGGCTCTTCGGCAATCATGACCGGCAATCCGACACGCTCGGCGACGAGCTGGTCGATCCCGTGGAGGAGCGAGCCGCCACCTGTCATGATGATGCCGCGGTCGATGATATCGGCCGCAAGTTCCGGAGGCGTCTGTTCGAGGACGCGCTTCGTTGCTTCGACGATCTCATTTGCCGATTCAGCCATCGCTTCACGGAGTTCTTCCGACGTGATGGTTACCGTACGCGGAAGCCCACGCACCATGTCACGACCTCGGATATCCATCGTCTCGTTACGTCCGCCTGGGAAGACCGTCGCAATCTCTTTCTTGATTTGCTCGGCCGTCCGCTCACCGATGACGAGCTTATGCTTGTCTTTGATGGCGCGGAGGATGTCCGTATCGAACCGATCCCCGGCGATTTTAATCGTTTCGCCGCAGACGATATCGCCCATCGAGAGGATGGCAACGTCTGTCGTCCCGCCACCGATGTCGACAATCATATGACCGACCGGCTTCCAGATGTCCATGCCTGAACCGACGGCTGCTGCCTTCGGTTCTACGGCGAGGAAGACTTCTTTCGCGCCGGCCTTCTCGGCCGCCTCACGGATCGCTTTCGCTTCAACCGGTGTCACGTTTGCCGGTGTACAGATGAGCATGCGGATGCCGCCAAAGAAACCGCGGACTTGGATCTTCTCGACGAAATGGCGAAGCATCTCTTCGGTTGTCGCGAAGTCAGCGATGACCCCATCACGGAGTGGACGGATGGCGACGATGTCACCTGGCGTACGTCCGACCATCTGATACGCTTCCGTTCCGACAGCGAGTACTTTCCCTGTCGAACGCTTGATGGCAACGACGGATGGCTCGTCGAGGACGATGCCTCGACCTTTGACGTGGATGACGACGTTTGCTGTTCCTAAATCAATCCCGATATCTTTTGAAAACATGGTGTGTAGGTTCCTCCGTTCGTTACTTCATTGAAAAGAGCGAGAAGAGTCTCTCCTCGCTCCTATGAGTCTATTAATTAGTTCTTGACCATTTCTTCGGCAACTTCGACGTTCCCTTGGATTCGCTCGATGTCAGCACCAAGCGCTTGCAATTTCTTGTGGAAGTCGACGTAGCCACGGTCGATGTGGTAGAGATCGCCAACGCGTGTCTCTTCGTCCGCGATGAGTCCCGCGAGGACGAGGGCTGCTCCGGCACGAAGGTCAGTCGAGACGACTTCAGCACCTTGGAGGCGAACGCCGCCTTTGATGATTGCCGAGCGTCCTTCGATTTTAATGTCTGCGTTCATGCGGCGGAATTCTTCGACGTGCATGAAGCGGTTCTCGAACACTGTTTCGGTGATGACCGATGTGCCGCCAGCTTTCAAGACGAGCGCCATCATTTGTGCTTGGATGTCAGTCGGGAAACCAGGGTGTGGCATCGTCTTCACGTCGACCGGCTTCAACACATCCGGTGCGATGACACGCATGCCTTCTGACGTATCCTCGAACTTGACGCCCATTTCTTCCATCTTCGAGATGAGTGGGCGAAGGTGCTCGCGCTCAGCGCCGATGACTTCGATGTCGCCACCTGTGATCGCTCCAGCAACGAGGAACGTACCGGCTTCGATGCGGTCAGGGATGATTGAATGCTCGGCACCATGGAGTTTCTCCACGCCTTCGATTCGAATCGTTTCTGTACCGGCACCGCGGACGTGTGCGCCCATACCGTTCAAGAAGTTGGCAAGGTCGACGATTTCAGGTTCTTTGGCGACGTTTTCGATGACCGTTGTTCCTTCAGCAAGGACTGCCGCCATCATGATGTTCTCTGTCGCGCCGACAGATGGGAAGTCCAAGTAGATCTTCGCACCTTTCAAGCGACCGTCGACCGAAGCTTCGACGAAACCGTTGCCGATGACCGTCTTCGCGCCCATTGCCTCGAAGCCTTTTAAGTGGAGGTCAATCGGACGTGACCCGATCGAGCAACCGCCTGGCATTGCGACACGCGCATGCCCAAGACGAGCAAGGAGAGGACCCATGACAAGGATCGAGGCACGCATCTTGCGGACGTACTCAAGCGGCGCCTCGTCTTTGATTGTGCCCGACGCATCGACAGTGACTTCGTTATTTGCTTCGTCAAACGCAACCTCTGCACCAAGGTGGCGAAGTACTTTGTTAATCGTGTACACATCAGCGAGGCGTGGCACGTTTTGAAGTACCGACTTTCCTTCGCTTGCTAAAAGAGTGGCAACCAATGTTTTGAGTACGGCGTTTTTAGCTCCTTCAACACGCACAGTACCTGACAATTTACGTCCTCCACGGACTACAATCAAATCCTTCATATCTCTCTTTGTCCTCCAACTTCGTTGTTTTTTTGTTTTATACGTCGATATCCTCTACCGGATGTGGTTATGTCGATTACTACGATGGTTTGTAACACGTGACGCTTCATCAGAGAGAAAAATAATAATAAAAGCACTCATAAAATTCTGATGAAAAATTCGTCATGTCAGACGAATTTATCCTACACGATAAACATATAAGAAACGTTACAGCAGGATTACAGTTTAGTAATCGTTTCCCTGCCTACTGTAATGGTGCGAGCGCCTGGGCCAATCGGATATACTCCAAAAAGAACTGGGCGATCAGTGAACCGAAGACGACGGCCACGAGGACACGCAAGACTGCTGCTTGCGGACTCCTCACTTGATTGAGCAGGCGGTCCCATTTGACCGGCATGAGTGCCCACCAAGCGACGTAGATCGCTACGACGTAAATGACGAGCGATAACACGGTGTTCAACATCGACGATTCCCCTCTTTTCAAAAATTCGTACCATTTTTAATCATAGCATGTCACGTCAGAGAAAAAAAGACTTAGCGTTTAAGTGAGTGGTGGAATGGGTTCATCCGATCAACTCGCTTTCTCTCCATAAACCGCATACAAAAAGGAACGTCAATCGGCGCATGGCCTTAGTACAGTAATTGACGTCCCTTCAACATTTCAAACATTATTCACTTCAGCATCATAAGTTTGGCTCCAACGGATGGCTTCGACGTAGTATCGAGACAAGTCCGGCATCGTCTCATCGACGTCGACCGTCAACCGCTCATAGGCGAGCACCGTATTGAGCAAACCGCGCAACTCGTTGTCTTCCCCGAGAAGCGCCGCTTTGACGACGGGTTCGACCGGAAGCTCCGAGACGAGCGTATGCATCGTCTCGTCCAAGATGACGTCAAGCGACGAGAAGATACCCGTGATGAACGCGTCGAACGCCGTCACGTGCGGCAGCGTCTCGGCCGCGATCAGTTCCATCATCTTGCCGCGGATGACACTCTGTTTAATCAATTCTTTCGATTCGGATGTCTGCAACTCACGCAACAACATCAAGTAGGACCAACGCCGCATCTCATCGAGCCCGATGCGCGCGACGGCCTGTTCAATCGATTGAATCGTGTGACGTCCCTTTTGATAAACCGTGTTGACCGAGCGTAACATTTTATACGACAAGTCGACGCTTCGTTCGATTTGGCTGGCGATGCGTCGGAAGTCCGGTTCCGGCTTATCGAGTTCCTTCAGCACTTCGACGAGCGTATGCCGGAGCGGATGGACCTCGGCACCGTGGACGACCGTCGGCCGACTGAAGAAGTAGCCTTGGAACATGTGATAGCCGAGCTTCTTGGCAATCTCATATTCGAACGGTGTCTCGATTTTCTCCGCTAGAAATTCGACGCGATGGCCGAGGGCGTCGATGAGCCGCTTCTGTTGGTCGATCGGTGTCGCCTGGTAGTCGATTTTGATGATATCGGCGAGTCCGATGAGTGGCCGATACTTCTCTTCGAACACGAAGTCGTCGAGGGCGATCGTATAGCCTTTCCGACGTAACGAACGTAACGCCGCCAAGACTTTCTCCGTCGGTTCGACATGCTCGAGCACCTCGACGACGAGCGTCTGCCGCGGCAATAAAGCCGGTACCTCGCTCTCAATCAAGTTTTGCGGAAAGTTAATGAACGCTCTCGTCCCTTCCGTCAACTCCCGAAAGTTGAAGACGAGATAGGCGTTATGAATCACGTCGGCGGTCGCAAGTGCGTCATCGACATGTTCAAATATATTTTTCTCGCTGCGGCGATATAACAGTTCATAGCCACAGACGCGTAATTTTTGATCAAAGATCGGTTGGCGCGCAACATAAACTTTCATCCCATTGTCTCCTTTACCGTAGTTCCCACCTATATTATCGGATAAGAGATGTCTGTCTTCCACTATTTGGGCGTAAAACTTTTGATGCTTTGGACCTATATATATAGAAGGAACGTGATTCATTCGGTCCATCCACAAAAAAATCTCCCCTGCGGCTGCAGGAGAGATGTCGGTTATTCTTTGATATCGCGAATGCTCAAACGGTTAATCGCTTTTTTGAGCGCGAGCTCCGCACGACGGAATTCGAGGTCCGAGAGCTTCGTGTCTTGAAGACGACGCTCGGCACGAACTTTCGCCGCAGAAGCGCGGTCGTAGTCGATTTTATCCGCCATTTCGGCTGTTTCAGCTAAGATCGTCACCGTGTCGGGACGAACTTCCATGAAACCGCCGCTGAGTGCGATCAGCGTGCGTCCACCATCTTCGTGGCGCAGTTTGAGAACTGAGATATCGAGCGGTGTCACCATCGGGATGTGTTTCGGTAAGATACCGAGTTCACCGGTCACCGATTTGGCGACGACCATCCGTGCCTCGCCCTCATAGGCTGCACCATCCGGGGTGACGACGTTGACGTGAAGAGTATTCATCGTCTAGTTTCCCCCTTCCGTGTAGGTCTTAGACCAACGTCTTCGCTTTTTCGATGACGTCTTCGATTGGACCAACGAGACGGAATGCATCTTCTGGAAGATCGTCGTGTTTACCATCGAGGATCTCTTTGAAGCCGCGAACTGTCTCTTTAACTGGTACGTACGAACCTTTTTGGCCTGTGAACTGCTCAGCCACGTGGAAGTTTTGTGACAAGAAGAACTGAATACGACGGGCACGGTGAACCGTGAGCTTATCGTCTTCAGACAACTCGTCCATACCGAGGATTGCAATGATATCTTGAAGCTCTTTGTAACGCTGAAGCGTCTGCTGGACGTTACGGGCTACTTCGTAGTGCTCTGGTCCGACGATGTCAGGCGAGAGGGCACGTGAAGTCGATGCGAGCGGGTCAACGGCTGGGTAGATCCCCATCTCCGAAAGACGACGCTCCAAGTTAGTCGTTGCATCAAGGTGAGCGAACGTTGTCGCTGGAGCCGGGTCAGTATAGTCATCGGCTGGTACGTATACGGCTTGAATCGATGTAACCGATCCTTTAGCTGTTGACGTGATCCGCTCTTGAAGCATACCCATTTCCGTCGCGAGTGTCGGTTGGTAACCTACGGCAGATGGCATCCGACCGAGAAGGGCCGATACTTCCGAACCTGCCTGTGTGAAACGGAAAATGTTATCGACGAAGAGAAGAACGTCTTGTCCTTGCTCATCGCGGAAGTATTCTGCCATTGTAAGACCCGTCAAGGCTACGCGAAGACGCGCGCCCGGCGGCTCGTTCATCTGACCGAAGACCATCGCCGTTTGCTTGATAACGCCTGAGTCCGTCATCTCGTGGAACAAGTCATTTCCTTCACGCGTACGCTCGCCGACTCCTGCGAATACAGAAATCCCGCTGTGCTCTTGCGCGATGTTGTTGATAAGTTCCTGGATGAGAACGGTTTTACCTACACCGGCACCACCGAAGAGGCCGATTTTACCACCTTTGATGTAAGGTGCGAGAAGGTCGACGACTTTGATCCCTGTTTCCAAGATCTCAACTTTTGTCGACAACTCATCGAACGTCGGTGCGAGACGGTGGATCGGTGACCGACGGACAGTCGGTGATACTTCTTTATCGTCAATCGGGTTACCAAGTACGTTGAAGACACGACCGAGCGTCTCTTCTCCGACCGGTACTGAAATCGGTGAACCTAAGTCAAGTACTTCCATGCCGCGGCGAACGCCGTCCGTTGAGTCCATCGCAATCGTACGGACCGTGTCATCCCCAAGGTGAATCGCCACCTCGAGCGTCAAGTCGACACTGACATCTTGCGCCGATTCAGCCACATGCGTGACTTTGAGGGCGTTGTAGATGTTCGGTAAGTGGTTGTCGAACTTAACGTCGATAACTGGGCCCATGACTGCGACTACGCGGCCTTTCATGCCGTATTCGTTCATCGTGTTAGCCTCCTACAATCTAGAGGGCGTGCGCTTATTCAAGCGCAGCCGCACCTCCGACAATCTCTGTGATTTCTTGTGTGATCGCCGCTTGACGCGCGCGGTTGAACTTGAGCTTGAGTCCACGGATAAGTTCATCCGCGTTGTCCGTCGCGTTCGACATCGCCGTCATCCGAGCCGCGTGCTCCGATACTTTCGCATCGAGGAGCGCGCCGTAGATGAGTCCTTCCGCGTAACGCGGAAGAAGCGCTGCTAAGATCGTTTCTTCTTCTGGTTCGTATTCATACATCACATTAGATGCGGTCTGTTCGATATTCCCAAGCGGAAGCAATCGATCGATCTTCACTTCTTGGCTGATGACAGAGATGAATGAGTTGTAGCAAAGCTTCAATTCATCGATCTCGCCTTCACTGAACGCGCCGACCGTCTGTTTGACGATCTCTGCGACTTCAACGAATGATGGCTGGTCGTTGAGTCCTGTCATGGCACTGTACACCGGAATGTTACGGGCCTTGAAGAACTGAACGCCGACCTTCCCGATCACGTACAGACGGTATTCGTCTGTTGAACCGTGTTTGGCTTTCAACTCGCGATACACGTCACGAAGGACGCTGGCGTTGTATCCACCAGCAAGTCCGCGGTCTGACGTGATGACGATATAGCCGGTCCGTTTAACGGGACGGACTTGAAGCATCGGGTGTGTTGCGCCTGAAGTACCGCCGGCAATCGACGAGATGACTTCCTGCAACTTGGTCATGTACGGCTTGAAGTTGGCGTTGCTCCCTTGAGCGCGGTTCAATTTCGAGGCCGACACCATGTTCATCGCTTTCGTGATTTGCTTCGTGCTTTGGGTCGAGGTGATCCGCATCTGGATCTCACGTAATGATGCCATTTCGATTCACCACCTTAATAGACGCTCGTCACCGGATTAAACCGATGGCGAGAACGTCTTTTTGAATTCCGTAAGTGCATCGACCATCGCCTCGTCAGCAGGAAGGTTTCCTGTTTGACGGATTTCACGGCAGAGGTCCGCACGGTTTTGGTCGAGCCATGCGTTCATTTCTTTTTCGAAACGACGGATGTCTTCGACTGGGACGTCATCGAGATGACCTTTCGTGAGAGCGTAGATGATGATTACTTGCTTGTCGACCGAAAGCGGTGCGTTCAAGTCTTGTTTCAAGACTTCAACAGTCCGTTGTCCACGGTTGAGCTTCGCTTGTGTCGCTTTGTCGAGGTCCGACCCGAACTGGGCGAACGCTTCGAGCTCACGGTATGACGCGAGGTCAAGACGGAGCGTACCCGCAACTTTCTTCATCGCTTTCACTTGAGCCGAACCACCAACACGCGATACCGAGAGACCGGCGTTGATCGCAGGACGTACCCCTGAGAAGAAGAGGTCCGACTGAAGGAAGATTTGACCGTCTGTGATCGAGATTACGTTCGTCGGGATGTAAGCCGAGATATCCGACGCTTGTGTCTCGATGAACGGAAGTGCTGTCAATGAACCGCCGCCGAGTTCGTCGTTCAACTTCGCCGCACGCTCAAGAAGGCGTGAGTGGAGGTAGAAGACATCCCCTGGGTAGGCTTCGCGGCCTGGAGGACGACGGAGAAGAAGCGAGAGCTCACGATAAGCTGCCGCTTGTTTCGAGAGGTCATCATACACGACGAGGACGTGTTGTCCGCGGTCCATGAAGTACTCACCCATCGATACCCCAGCGAATGGTGCGAGGTAAAGAAGTGGGGCTGGCTGTGAAGCCGATGCCGAAACAACGATCGTGTAATCGAGGGCGCCGTTTTGACGGAGCGTCTCAACTACGCCACGGACAGTCGATTCTTTCTGACCGATTGCGACGTAGATACAGACCATGTTTTCTTCTTTTTGGTTGATGATCGCGTCGATTGCGATCGAAGTCTTACCAGTTTGACGGTCACCGATGATGAGCTCACGCTGACCGCGACCGATTGGTACGAGGGCGTCAATCGCCTTAATCCCAGTTTGGAGCGGTTCGTGAACTGACTTACGGGCCATAACGCCGTAAGCTTTACGCTCGATCGGGTTGTATGTGTCCGTCACGATCGGTCCGAGACCGTCGATTGGTTGTCCGAGCGGGTTGACGACGCGTCCGAGGAGCGCTTCACCGACTGGAACTTCCATGATGCGGCCCGTACGTTTTACCGAGTCGCCTTCTTTGATGCCTTTGTAGTCGCCAAGGATGATAATCCCGACGTTACCTTCTTCTAAGTTTTGCGCCAAGCCCATTACGCCGTTAGAGAACTCTACGAGTTCCCCCGCCATAACGTTATCGAGTCCGTATGCACGAGCGATACCGTCACCTACTTGAATGACTGTACCTGTCTCACTGACTTCGATTTCAGAACCGTACGAAGCGATCCGCTCTTTTAGCAGGGCGCTGATTTCTTCAGCTTTAATCGTCATTGAATTCACCCCTATTTCTTACGCATTCAACAATTCACGCTCGAGGCGTGTTAGTTTGTTTTCGATTGTGTCATCATACGTCGTGTAGCCGATCTGGACACGAAGTCCACCGATGACGTCTTCATCGACGACGTTCTTCAATTGAAGCGTCTTGTTCATCTTCTGACCGAAGACGAGTTCGACTTCTTTCAACTCTGTTGCCGACAACGGGTAAGCACTCGTGACGAACCCTTCGGCGATGCCACGGTAGTCGTTGATGTAATCAAGGACGTAGCGCGACAAGCCGCGAACCTCGCTCGCACGGTCGTTTTCGACCATGACGAGAAGTGTGTTGAGCACGATATCTGTCATGTCACCAAAGCTATGTGTTAAAAGCTGTGCAAGCTCGCTGTCACTGATCGCCGGATTCGTTAAGAGATCCGTGAGTTCAGGAGTCGCGTGGAGCACTTCATCGAGCAGACGCACTTCCGCTTCGACTTGGTCGAGCGTGCCTTGTTCCCGCGCTAAGTCGAAGAGCGCTTTGGCATAGCGTTTTGCTAACGATGTGTTCATCAGTTAGCACCTTTCGCTTTAGACAGGAAGTCTGTAACGAGGGCACGTTGTTTCGCTTCGTCGCCTTTGAGGTCTGACTGAAGGACGTGGCGTGCGGCCGAGAGCGCCTGTGTGACGACTTCGGTCTGGAGCGATTGCTTCGCGAGCTCACGCTCACGTTCGATCGCTTTACCCGCCTCGATCTTGATTTGTTCGGCTTCCAAACGCGCCTGCTCCACCAAGCGTGCTTGTTCCGCTTCTGCTTGACGACGGCTTGAATCAAGCATTTCTTTCGATTCTGTACGTGCGGCGCTGAGCGCGTCACGTTGTTCGACTACATATGTTTCCGCATCTTTGCGGCTCTTTTCGGCGAGCTCAATTTCGTTCGCTACATACTCTTCACGCTGTCTCATCATTCCAAGGAGTGGTCCCCAAGCAAATTTCTTCAACAGGGCCAAGAGTACGAGGAATGTGAAAAGTGTAAAGATCATATCCAGGATGCGGAGGCCTTCGCCGCCAGCACCAGCTGCAATCATCATCGTATCCATGCATACCCTCCTCTTGACTAAATAAGTGAGGGAGACACGCTCCCTCTTACGTTGTTCTCGTTAACTCGTAATCAAGAGTTGAGGAGAAGGAAACCGACAGCCACACCGATGATCGGGAGGGCTTCAACCAAACCGATACCGATGAACATTGTTTGACGAAGTTCGTTTTTGAGTTCTGGCTGACGTGCTTGTCCTTGTACTGTTCCGTATACGATGAGACCGTTACCGATACCAGCCGCGAGTGCTCCAAGACCGATAACGAGTGCTGTTGCGAGAAGATTCATTTGTTCCATTGTGTATATTCCTCCTAAAAGTTAAGTAAATAGTTTTTTTGTTCAACGCTTTGGCGAGACCTGCCCGAATTAATGCTCGGCAGAAGCTTTATGCCCGATATACACCATTGCAAGCGTCAGGAAAATGTAGGATTGGATAACCCCGATAAAGATTGAGAAACCTTGCCATAAAATCATTGGGAGAATTGCGAACACAGCACCGAGCGGGTTAAGTGCCCCTTCTGCGGTAATTGCGAGTCCCAAGATGATGGTAATCATGATTTCACCGGCAAAGATGTTACCGTAAAGACGCAGACCGAGCGTCAAGGTGTTCGCGAACTCCTCGATGAGCTTGATCGGCAATAAGAACCAGACCGGCTTCACGAATTCCGCCGAGTAGTGCTTCAAACCGTGTAGCTTCACGCCGTAATAGTGCGACATTGCAACGACGAGTGTCGACAATGCCAACGTGACGTAAGGATCGGCCGTCGGTGAGTTGAACCATAGATAGTGACCAGAGATGACGTTAAACGGTAGACCCATTAAGTTTGAGAAGAGAATGAACAAAATCAACGTCATTCCAAACCCGATAAAACGGCCACCTGTCTTCCAGTCCATCGCACTCGAGATAATCCCGCGTGTGAATTCTGCGAAGAATTCCATTAAGTTCTGCTTACCAGTCGGCTTCATAGCCAAGCGTCGCGTTCCCCAAACGGCAAACGTAAATACGAGTAGTGATGCGATCAGCACCGTAATGACGTTCGTCCAGCTCCCATATAACGTATAATCTCCGAGTTGTAGAGAATATGTGGGAAACTCATGACCCATTAGTATTCACCTCTTTTCCTGCTGAGCTGGGCAAGTGTGAACTCGCCAAATTGTATGATGTGGCCGGCGATTAGACCAGTTACCACCGCTATCAGCGATACTCGATCCTCATAAAAGAGACCGACTATCACGGCTAGTGCACCGACTGCCATCCTTGAAACAGTCCCGTGCGACTTCGGGCGTCGTCCATGTTCGATCACGTCAAACATCCGAATGACGCTTCGATTCTGCATATGTAGAATGATGAGACTGGCGACCCCGCCTAAGAACAAGCCGAGAAATACCGGTTTGTACATAGGGACGATGAGCGCTCCGATGAGGAGAATGGCGAACCATCCGATAAACCACTTCGTATAGCGTTTCATCAACTGCTGTTGTGCTTTTCTGTCTGCTTGCACTTGTTGTAAGTTCATTCGTCCTCTCCTGTCAGTAAACTTCGAAGGGTGAGAACTAGCGCCGTGATCCCGAAAGCCATTCCGAGAAGCACTGACACATTCCAACCAAACGTGCCCCAAATTTCACGTCTCGCACCGTATTGGCCAACGAGATAACCGATGACGATCGGTCCAGCGAGCGCGGTCGAGATTTGAGAGGCGAGCGAGGCATAAGATAGGTAACGATTGTCTTTTTTCGTCATCCCCATCCCCCTTTCGAGCTGCCAAGCCATGCATCTTCTCCATCGGATTCACACTCGCGTGACCATCAAAAGTCACACAAGTTCAGAGTACTGGAAATGGCATAAGAAGTCAATTGATTTCACAATTATAAAAGCGCTTTAAATCAAGTCGTATCAAGGCTTTTACGCAGTTCACAAACTAAATTAAAATCATCAAATTTTAAGAAAGTATGAAGAAACGGTGAAATAAAAATGTTGACTTTATAACATTTCACATTACGAATCAGATGAAGAATAGTTCAGTTATACCTTCACGTTTTGGAAATTACAATGCAAAACGGCTTACGTTCACAAAAGGTTTTGAAACAAACGTTGACCCGATTTTGAAATCGTTTACATCGTCCTGTATCAGTATACCGATTATCTTTTTGTCATGTCGAGGGGTTCTGACGAATTTGTAGTGATGAATATCACACCGCCTTTTCCGAGCGGTCAATCGCCTGGAAAGCCCTTCCTATCAACCCGAAATGGGTGGACAATACCAGTTCGAATGGCTACGATTACGATGTAAGCGCTATCTAAAAATGTGTCGATTTTGTGACTTTCGAAACCGACGCCCGCATCGAATGCATGTTGATGCGTGTGAGGAGGAACTAGAATGGATTGGATGACCCAACTACGCGAGGAGATCGGCGCCGATGTCGTCTTCACGGACTCGACGACCCGACTCGCCTATTCATTTGACGCGACGCCGAACTATCAAGCGATGCCAGACGCGATCGTCGCCCCCCGCTCGACCGAGGACGTGCAGGCCGTGTTGCGGCTGTGCCACGAACACCGGATCCCGGTCGTCCCACGCGGATCGGCGACAAATCTTGCCGGCGGCACGACGCCGCTTTCCGGTGGTGTCGTCATGGACTTCCGTCATATGGACAAGATTGTCGAGATTGATGAGAAGAATTTGACAGTGACGGTCGAACCGGGCTGCATTACCGCCCATTTGGCACAAGCCGTCGAGGCGAGAGGACTGTTCTACCCGCCGGATCCGAGCTCGATGAAAATCTCGACGATTGGCGGCAACATCAGCGAGAACTCAGGTGGGTTACGCGGATTGAAATACGGTGTGACGGCCGATTACGTGCTCGCGCTCGAGGCGGTGCTCCCGAACGGGGATGTCCTCCATACGGGCGGCAAGCTCGCCAAGGACGTGGCCGGGTACGATTTGACGCGTCTCCTCGTCGGCTCGGAAGGGACACTCGCCGTCATTACGCAAGCGACGCTCAAGCTCATCCCGCTCCCCGAGACAAAACAGACGATGCTCGCTTATTTCGAGGACTTGGACAGCGCGGCCCGAACGGTGAGCCGCATCATCGAGAACCGCGTCATCCCGGCGACACTCGAGTTCATGGACAAGAAGACAATCGAGGTCGTCGAGGCGTACGCGAACATCGGATTGCCGACGGACGTCGGCGCTCTCCTTCTATTAGAACAGGACGGCCCGCGTGACGTCGTCCGACAAGATATCGAAGCGATGCATGCTGTCTGTTTAGAAGAAGGTGCCTTGTCGGTCGAAGTGGCCCGAGACGAGGCACATGCCGAGACGCTTCGCTACGCCCGGCGCATCGCCTTGTCCGCCCTCGCCAGGCTCAGCCCGACGACGATTTTAGAGGATGCGACCGTGCCACGGAGCGAGATTGCCGAGATGGTCCGGCGCATCGAAGCGATCGGACGGGCGTATGACATTCAAATCGCCACGTTCGGTCATGCCGGGGACGGCAACCTGCATCCGACAGTCGCGACCGATGCCCGGAATCATGAGGAGATGGAACGTGTCGAGGCGGCGTTCGCCGATATTTTCGCCGCCGCACTCGACCTCGGCGGGACGATCACCGGCGAGCATGGGGTCGGGGCGATGAAAGCACCGTATCTCGAATGGAAGCTCGGTCCGGCCGGGATAGACGTCATGAAAGGCATCAAGCTCGCCTTCGACCCGCACGGCATCATGAACCCGCAGAAGATGTTCGCCAAAGCGGCGAAAAAACGCATCGTCCAAGGAGGTAAATCATGAAGCAGACGCCCGAACTCGCCACCCGCATGACCGAGAAGCTCGACTATGAAGAGATGCTCGGCTGCATGCGTTGCGGCTTTTGCCTGCCGACGTGCCCGACGTATATCCGCTCGAAAGACGAGTCCGCCTCCCCGCGCGGTCGCATCGCCATCATGAAAGGTGTCGTCGACGGATTGATTGAACCGGATGAGGGCGTCGAAAAGACGCTCAACGAATGTCTCGGTTGTCTCGCCTGTGAGCCGGCATGTCCGGCCGGGGTACGCTATAGCGTCTTGCTCGAGGACGCACGCGCCGCCATTACCGAACATAAACGTGCGACGGGACAAATGCCGGTCCGCGAGCGGCTCGTCCGAAAAGTCGTCTTTGACGGGCTGTTCTTGAATAAGGCGAAGATGGAGACGGCGACGGGCTTTCTCCGCTTCTATCAACAGTCTGGCGTCCAGACGCTCACTCACAAGCTCCGCATCCTCGACTGGTTCCCGGACCAGCTCCAGAAGATGGAGACGATTTTACCGACGGTCCCACCGAAGACGGAGCGACGTCGACGTCCGGAGCAAATCCCGGCGACGGGAGCGACAACGGCCCGAGTCGCCTTCTTCAGCGGCTGTTTGATGGACACGATGTTCTATGAGACGAATGCCAACACGATTAAACTGCTCCAAGCGGCGGGCTGCGACATCGTTATCCCGAAAACGCAACAGTGTTGCGGGGCCTTACATGGTCATGCCGGCGAACAGGCGGGCGCCGTCACGCTCGCCAAACAGAACATCGCGGCGTTCGAGGCCGAGGACGTCGACTACATCATCACGAATGCCGGCGGTTGCGGCGCGTTCCTCGTCGGCTATGACCATCTGTTGAAGCACGACCCAGAATGGGCCGAACGTGCGGAACGATTCACGGCCAAGATTAAAGACTTCGCGTCAATCTTGCTTGAGGTCGGCTTCCTCGACCGCGTCCCGCTCGCCCTGCCGGAGCAACTCATCACGTATCAAGATTCGTGTCACTTGCGCAACGTCCAAAAAGGCGCGCTCGCCCCGCGGGTATTGCTCCAGGCGATCGAAGGGGCCGTCTATATCGAGCAGAAGCACGCCGACCACTGCTGCGGCTCGGCCGGTGTGTACAACATTCTGCAGCCCCATATCGCCAACGACATCCTCGAGATGAAGATGGGGCACGTGAACGCCACGGCAGCACAAACGATCGTGACGTCAAATCCGGGTTGCCACATGCAGATGCAACTCGGGATTCAAGAGCATGGGACTGAATCGATGCGCGCCGTCCACTTGGCGGACCTGCTCGTCGAAGCGATGCCATCCTGACCAATCAAGAGGAACGGCCCGCTGATCCGGGTGCTGTTCCTCTTTTTTCTCCTTTTATAAAAAAAAATAGAAGTAATAATCCCCGCTTTATCCGACCTTTAAACGCTTTTTTCAAAAATAATGTTTACAATCCTTCGACAACGGGCATATAAGGTTATGTGAAAATAATTATTGAAAAGGGTGAATGCATGATTGAATTTAAACAAGTGCAAAAAACATTCAAGAACACGACCGTCTTGAAAGAGATGAACCTCACCATCAACAAAGGTGAACTCGTCGTCTTTATCGGCCCCTCCGGCTGCGGGAAGACGACATCGCTCAAAATGATCAACCGTTTGATCGAGCCGACGGAAGGGACGATCATCGTCAACGGACAGGATACCCGGAAGATGGACCCGATTGAACTGCGTCGCCAGATGGGCTACGTCATTCAACAGACCGGCCTCTTTCCGCATATGACGATTCGCGAAAACATTCAATTGATCGCCGGTCTCGAAGGACACGCCGAACAAGACATGGATGCGCGCACCGAACACCTCCTCCGCATGGTCGGCCTCGACCCGGACCAATTCATCGATCGCTATCCGAGCGAATTGAGCGGCGGTCAGCAGCAGCGTATCGGATTTGCCCGTGCCCTCATGAACGACCCGGAAGTCATTTTGATGGATGAACCGTTCAGCGCCCTTGACCCTGTCACTCGAAACGATCTCCAAGAAGAACTGTTCAATCTTCAAGAAGAAGTGAAAAAGACGATTGTGTTCGTCACCCATGATATGGATGAGGCGATCAAGCTGGCCGATCGCATTTGTATCATGCGCGACGGGGAAATCGTCCAATTCGATACTCCGGAACAAATTCTCCGGAACCCGAAAGACGAATACGTCGAGTCGTTCATCGGGAAGAATCGGATTTGGAACAGCCCTGAATTCATTAAAGCGAAAGACATCATGATCACCGACCCGGTATCGATCAGCGGGAAGCGGACGGTGCTTCAAGCGATTGAAATCATGCGCTCCCGCAAGGTCGACAGTTTGTTGATCACAGACCGTGATCGTGTCCTTCAAGGACTCATCAAATTGAAAGATGTCCACGGCATCCAAGACAAGACGAAGCGGCTCGAGGAAGTCATGAACACGAACTATGCTTTCGTCTCAATCGAGGACTCGCTCCTCGACATTTTAGACGTCATGAACACGAGCGACCAAGGGTATCTCCCGGTCGTCGACGGTTCGATGCTTCACGGTTTGATCACACGCAGCAGTTTGCTTTCCGTCCTCAGTGAGCAATTCATGCAAGAGGAGGAAACTATATGAATGCCATTCAATCGTTTTTCAATTACTTCACGAGCAACACCGACCAAATCGGGACGCTCTTGCTCGAACACTTACAGCTGACGGTCTTTGCCGTCTCGCTCGCCGTCTTACTCGGGGTACCACTCGGGATTCTCATCTTACGGATCCCGCGTCTCGCCAAGCCGATTCTCGGTCTGACGAGCGTCGTCCAAGCCGTACCGAGTTTAGCGCTCCTCGGATTTTTGATCCCGTTCATCGGAATCGGATCGACCCCGGCCATCATCATGGTCGTCTTGTACTCGCTCCTCCCGATCGTGAAAAACACGTATACGGGACTATCGAGCATCCCGGGCGATACGCTTGAGTCGGCCAAAGGGATCGGGCTCACCGACCGCCAGATTTTGAGTAAAATCCAGCTGCCGCTCGCACTCCCGATCATCATGGCCGGGATTCGCATCTCGGCGGTCACGGCTGTCGGGCTCATGACGATCTCGGCGTTCGTCGGAGCAGGTGGTCTCGGTTACCTCGTCTTCGCCGGAATCCAGACCGTCGACAACAATCAAATCCTCGCCGGTGCCATCCCGGCCGGACTGCTCGCCTTGTTGATTGACTTCATCGTCAGTCGCATCGAGTATAAAGTAGCCCCGAACGGCATCGTCCTCGCGGATGGACGGATGAAGAAGAAAACACGTCGTTCTGCGAAGAAAGTGACAAAGCCACTCATTGTCATCGCGACGGCGTTCACGCTTCTCCTCGCCGGTTCGATTTACGCCTTCACCCGTGAAGACGATACGATTGTCGTCGGTTCGAAAAACTTCACCGAGCAATTGATTCTCGGGAACATGGTCGCCGACTTGATTGAGGACAAGACCGACCTCGATGTGAAACGTCAACTGAACCTCGGTGGCACCCAGGTCGCTTTCAGTGCCCTACGGACCGGTGAGATTGATACGTACGTCGAATATACGGGCACATTGTTCGTCGATGTATTGAAGCAAGAAGTCGAGAACGACCCGGACGTCGTCTACGACAAAGTCGTGAAACAAGTGAACGAACGTTTCGATATCCGCACGCTCGACCCGATCGGCTTCAATAACACCTACGCCATCGCCGTCAAACAAGAAGACGTCGACAAATACGGTTTAAAGACCGTCTCAGATCTCGCTGCGGTGAGTGACGAGCTCGTCTTCGGTCCGACAATCGAGTTCTCGAACCGGGAAGACGGCTACCTCGGATTGAAAGAGGCGTACCCGTTCAACTTCCAAGACGTGAAACCGGTCGACGGCGGACTCCGCTATACGGCACTCATGAACAATGAGAGTAACGCCATCGACAGCTTCTCGACCGACGGCTTGCTTAAACGCTTTGATTTGACCGTCCTCGAGGACGACAAACAGTTCTTCCCGCCGTATTACGCGGTCCCAATCGTCAGCGAAGAGACGCTCGCCGAGCATCCTGAGCTCGCGGACGTATTGAACTTGCTGAGCGGGAAAATCACGGACGAGACGATGCAAGAGCTCAATTATCTTGCTGACGTCGAGAAACAACGTCCGGAGAAAGTCGCCCGCGACTTCCTTATCCAAGAAGGATTAATTGAACAATAAACCTATACGAAAGACGACCCTCCCGTTCGAATCGGGAAGGTCGTCTTTTTTTGTAGCCGATTTTAACCTACGTTCGTGGCCTGGCCGACCGAGACGCGGTTGCGCCCACTCTGCTTCGCCTGATAGAGGGCTTGGTCAGCCGCCTCAATCAAGTCGGTCTTATCGCCACTTGGCGTTGGCGCATGTTCGGCGACGCCGATGCTGACACTCACTTTTCGCAACGGTGTGTACATTTCGTGCGCGATGTTCAGTTTGAGCACCGCTTGCCGAATTCGTTCCGCGATTTCTTTCGGTTGGCGCGCGTGGCGTGGCCGCAGGAGCACCGCGAACTCTTCGCCTCCATAGCGGGCCGTCATGCCGTCTTCCCCGACCGCCTTGTCGATCGCGTTCGCCACCCGTTCGAGGCAAGCGTCTCCGGCCAAATGGCCGTATGTGTCGTTATACGTCTTGAACGCATCGATATCAAGCAAGAGGAGCGCAAGCACGTCTCCGGTATCGGTTGCTTCGTCCCACATCCGTTCTAACTTCTCGTCAAAAGCTCGACGATTCCAAATCCCGGTCAAGGCGTCATGGAGCGAGCGATGGATGAGCGCTTGTTTGCTGCGCTCGAGCCGGAACGTATGCATGAACGTCATCAACAGCAACAATGCGATGCCGACGACGATGAAGATGACCCATTTCGCTGAATTCGAGGCAGTTTCACTCCGAAGCGTGGCTTGTTGGATAATGTTGTCGATGTCTTCACGAAGGGCCGCATCGACGTCTCGGAACTGGTTGATATAATCGATGCCACTATAGCGACGCGCGTTCGCGGCGATGACGTCACCCGCCTCGATGAGTTCGATTTGCGACGCATGGAACGCCTCCATTTTTTGAATGAGCGGCAACGCCTCGTCTTGAATCAATTCCTGCATGATCGGATGACGCTCGTCGAGTTCACGAATAATACGAATCGTCTCCTCCAATGATTGTTTCGTCGCCTCATACTGTTCGAGCGACTGCGCGTCTTGGTTATATGTATAGCCCCGGACCGACAGCTCTTGGTCGAGCAGTAACCGAAACAGCTCCGAGGCAGCGTTCGAAATCGGGATGGCTTCCTCGACAATCCGTCGATTTTCCTGCTCGATGTCCTGAAACGCGCTATAGCTCCAGACGCTCGTCAAAAACAATGCCATCAAGGAGATGAGTAAGTATCTTTGCAGTAGCGAGAATTTAGTCTTCATCGTGTCTCTTCCCTTATCCCGACATCGGACCGACTTACGGTCTCTTCCTCTTCTACTATCGGCCGTCTCTTCGATCGTCTCAACTAATTTGAATCGATTGGTGCACATTCCCACAAAAAAGAGAGGATCACCAGGATCCTCTCATCGGGTTCATGCTTATTTTGTTCCGAACAGACGGTCACCTGCGTCACCAAGTCCTGGTACGATGTAGCCGTGGTCGTTCAACTTCTCGTCAAGTGCAGCGAGATAGATTTCGACGTCCGGGTGTTCGGCTTGAACACGTTCCACACCTTCAGGGGCTGCACAGAGGCAAGCGAGCTTGATCGACTTGGCACCGTGCTTTTTAAGCGCGGCAATCGCGTCGGCTGCTGAACCGCCTGTCGCGAGCATCGGGTCGACGACGATGAAGTCACGTTCTGTGACGTCCGTCGGCAACTTGAGATAGTATTCGTGCGGCTCGAGCGTCTCTGGGTCACGGTATAAACCGATGTGACCGACTTTGACGTTCGGCATCATTTTGAGGAAGCCATCCACCATGCCGAGGCCTGCCCGTAAAATTGGGACGATTCCCAATTTCTTGCCGGCAATCATCTTCTGTGTCGATACAGAGACCGGTGTCTCAATTTCCACATCGGTAAGCGGAAGGTCGCGTGTAATTTCATATGCCATGAGTGACGAAACCTCGTCTACGAGTTCACGGAACTGCTTCGTCCCCGTCTCTACTTTACGCATAATCGTCATCTTGTGCTGAATCAATGGGTGGTCATAAACGTGTACTTTGCCCATCATGCTTCACTCCTCTCTCAATCTCTCTTGAGCATTGTACCCTAACTTTTCTGAGAAAGGTAGGGTCAACTTCTGTTTTTTAAGAGGTCAGACGAAACCCGAAGGAACGAAATCGATCCCTCGGGGTTCAGGTGACACATGGTTTAGAATTTGAAGAAATTTAGGAAACCGGCCGTCTTGTGTTTCACTTTTCCGCACATGTTTCCTTTGGCGGCGTGATGGTCGTTAGACGAGCTGTGGTTGGCGGCATGCTTTTTAGCATGTTTTTTGGCATGCTTTTTCGCCTTCTTCTTCTCTTTTTTGTCTTTCTTCTCTTGCTTCCAGTCAGTTTTTGCTTTTTGTTTCGACTCGGTCGGTTTGTCCGTCGAGGCATCTGCTTTCGGAGCTGAGACTGGCTTTGTGACTGGCTTTGTGACTGGCTTTGTGACTGGCTTTGTCGCCGTTTCTGTCACAGGTTTCGTCGTTGTCGTCGCAGCCGGTTTCGTGGCTGTCGTTTCAGCTGGCTTCGTCGTTGTCGTCGCAGCTGGCTTCGTCGTTGTCGTCGTAGCCGGTTTCGTCGTTGTCGTCGTAGCCGGTTTCGTCGTTGTCGTCGTAGCTGGCTTCGTTGTTGTCGTTGTAGCCGGTTTCGTCGTTGTCGTTTCAGCTGGCTTCGTCGTTGTCGTTTCAGCTGGCTTCGTCGTCGGTGCTACTGCGACCGGTGCCGGCGCCGTATCCTGTGTGCGCGTCACGAGACCTGCGTTCCAGTTCACGTAAGCATCCGCTTCGTGGAAGTGGATGAATCCAGAATCTTTAGCGAGCTTGTGGCTGTCCGCGCTAAGACGTGTCGAAATCGTGAGCGTCTTAACCGAATGCTTCGCGTCGACCGCTTGTAATTTCTTGATCATGTTTTGTGACCAAGCGTCGCTCTTGATCGTGTCGGCGTTGAAACTCTCCCACATGATGCCGTCAACGTAAGGTGCCGTTGACGTTTCCAACGTGTCAAAGCCCCAGTTTTGGACCATGGCGATCTCACCATAGCGGGCCCGTGCTTGCTTCAAGAAGTTGACGAGTCCGTCACGTTGCTGCTTGAGCACGGTCGGATTGTTCAAATGTTCGTTATCGATATCACCGACCGTATCCATGAACACGCCATCGATGCCTTTGGCGACGACTTGGTTCTGGATTTCCGTGAGGAGCAACCCTTGGAAGTGCGGTGAGGCGATGTTCGTCAAGTACGAATCCCATTCCGAGTAATGGACACGTTGTCCGTTACGCGTAAAGAAGTCACCTGACTGAAGTTTTGACATGAGACCCGTGTTCCATGTCGCGACTTCCATGACGCTAATATATCCGAGTACTTTTGTCCCGCGTGCTTTGATTTGCTCCACTTGCGCTTTCGTGTAATGGAGTGGCTCAATGATGACGAGGTCATAGTTTTGCATATCTTTCAAAATCGCTGCCGTTGGATGGCCATAATACACTTGATAGTTCTTCACACCGTCGAGTGGGTTCATGGTTTGTGCCCCCGTTTTAGACATGTTCAGACTAACAATCAACAACACTACCGTTAGAGACATAATTAACTTTTTCAATTTCACTACCTATTCCTCTCCTGATGACTGACAAAACGTGGTGACGGACGATGATGGTTGAATGGAGTTGTGTCTCGTTGCTCCCCCTTTTCTTATATTCAAATGACGAGAAGGTTAGTGCTGTGTGTTTTATGGATGTATCGGATTCGTGTATGTAATGTTGAACCTTCGCAAAAAAAAAATTATAGGATAGTTTTTCACGAAAACATAGTGTCAATTTGACAACAAAAACCCGTCTCACGACATGAAAGTGTCATGAAACGGGAAAAGAATTTGTTTTAGCTCATATGTAAGTGTCTAGCAATCCCTCTAATTCCAGTTGATCAATCAAATAGACCCGCTTCGACTCGACGTCCATCAGTTGAAGGGTATCTTTCCCTTCCTCGGTCCAAACGTCGAACCGTTGCTCGGTCAACTGCTCATATAACACGAGCGTCCCACGTCGTTCGCCCGTCGGTGCGGCACTCGTCGTCTTCACGCGGGACAAAAGTTCGAACAGTTCGCGCGTGTTCGGGCCTCCGAGGTGGGCCGTCTTCGTCTCCGTCTCGTACGTCGCCAACCGCATCGCCTCTTTTTGCTCCGATGTGATCGTCAATTCACCGGCTCCTGGTCGTTGAACGGCCCCCCATACCTCGATTACGGTATCATAACGAGTCGATAAGACGGCCGAATCCTGCTCCGAGACGTCTTCGATCGGCTCATCCGCGAGCACGATTCGTTTCAAGAGCCTACGTCCTTCGGCATCTAAATTGAAGACGGCTTCCATCGAGTCAATTTGCACGTACTCACTCGACAGCGAACTGGGTAATACGGTGCGATCCCACGCCTGTGCTGTACCCATCTGGAGGGTAATCCGTTGATCGGCCAACTGGGTCAAGAACGCCACGCCTTCATTCTTGCCACTCTCGAAAACGAACAGTCCCGGTTCAATCAGCTGTCCCGCCTCGGCACCGCCTTGATAGACGTGATAGGTGACGTGAAGCGCGCCACGGTCCGGTGTGTGATACCGGAAGACCGAACCGGGAACAATCGTCTCATGCGTCTCGTTAACCGCGAAGGCGCGCGCCACGGTCGTGACGTCTGGTTCAGGAATGAACGATAACGTGCTCCCGACATCGACCTCCCTCGGCCCTGAACCGGCCGCGGACTCGAACGCCTCGATTCCATCGGTACGGAAGACGCGCTCATTTTGTTCGTTGCTGTTCAAACAAGAGACGTAATGCTCGTCCCCGCTCCGCCAATATTTGACGGTCTTGCTACCTAATTCGTCATAGAAGGGGTGGCGGAATGTGATGGCCGCCAATTCGGCCCGACGCGTCGGCAACACGTCTGTCGGTTGCCGCTCACAGTAATTCAACAGTCGCGTCTTCAACGCAGACGTCAACGGAATGTCTTGGTCTTGTTGAATCGCATACGTCGACAGCGGTCGTAAATTGAGCGCATTGATTTCATTCGTCCCGCATCCACTTAACAGTATGACGGCTATACTCATCAGTCCGATGACGTTTTTCATCCCGTCCCCTCCTTTCACATTTATTTGGTTTGAATCGCCTAAAATTTTCATTTTCACCTTATCATACAATAATAATTACAACTCTTGTTAGAAGAATAAACAAAAAATGCCACTTGCGTGGCATTTTTTTAGTCGTCGTCGCGATCATCATCTTGATCATCGTCACGGTCGTCATCTTGGTCGTCATCATTTTGATCGTCGTTTTGATCATCTTGATCGTCTTGGTCATCCCGGTCATCGTCGCGTTCAATCTCTTTCACTTGCTGTTGAAGGTTCAACTCGAGTTTGACCCGGTCACCGGCTTTTGGCGCCTCGTCGTCAAGCTCGTAGCGGCTCGCGAGTTTGAACGTCTCTGACTTGCCATCACGTTCGATGGTCACGTCACGATCCGACAGGCTGACGAACGTGCCGTAAATGTCGAAGTCGTCACTTTCACGGTCGACTTCCTTCACTTCTTCGTTTTGATTGAATTCGAGTTTGACGCGGTCACCGGCTTTCGGTGTGTCGTCGTCAATCTCATGACGGGCCGCGAACGGATACGTCGATTCTTTACCGCTGAAGCTGATCGTCACGTCACGGTCTGATAGGCTGACGAGGGTACCATACAATTCATAATCATCGTCATCGACCGAACGAACCGGCGTATCGCTCGATGCTGATCCTTCTGACGAAGTGGCTGCTTCTTGACTCGCATCATCTTGCGCATCGTCTGCGGCATCATCGGTTCCGCTGTTCACGCTATCGACCGCGCGTGGGACGATGACCGTGTCCGTCTTGTCGTTCGCGACATACAACCCGATTCCGGCGACGGCTAGTACCGCCAACCCGACTCCTAAAATCCATCCGATTAGTTTCATGATGTTTCCTCCTCGTTTCATGTGGTGAACTTGTTCTACATCTTCATCATAGAACGGTGACCTTAGAGCACCACGAGGATTCCATTAGAAAATGATGAGAATCTGCGAAAGTTTTGTCATTTTGTGACGTAGAAGACGCTGCCGTCCGGCGCATTCGCATAACTGCCGACCGTCCACCCGTTCAAATCCGCCACTTCTTTGGCGATAGCAAGACCAAGTCCGCTGCCGCTCCGGTCCCGTGCCTCATCGAGTCGATAGAACCGGTCAAATAACCGTGCCCGGTCCTCCTCATTGAGCGCCGTCCCATGGTCGCGTACTTCGATGCGGTCCGGCGTCATCGTCACGCGTGTGTCAGTCGCATACTTCAAGCTGTTATCGATGAAGATGACGACGAGCCGCTGCAACGAATCACGATGACCGTGCCACTCCCCCATCGCCTCGATTGGTACGTGGATACCGTGCGATCGTTCGAACCGTTCGGTCAATTGTTCGGCCAGCTCAGTCAATCTGATCACCTCGATCTCCACTTCTTTGAGCGAAGAGAAACGGCTCAATTCGAGCATCGGTTCAATCAAGTCCTCGCGCATTTGCCGCGATTCGGTCAAGATGTGGTCGATGGCCTCGTCACGAACGGCCGGGTCGCTCTGTCCCCAGCGCCGGAGCAGTTTGGCGTACCCTTCGATGACGGTGAGCGGCGTCTTCAGTTCATGTGAAACATCGGCGACGAAGCGGCGCTGTTGCTCCATCGACCCTTCGACCCGGTCAATCATCTGGTTGAAGCCGGTCGCGAGCGTCGAGACTTCGTCTCGGTTCGTCCCGACATCGATCGTCTCGAGCGTACCCGACTCGGTGATCCGTTCCATCGTCGACTCGAGACGGCGGAGTGGATCGAGACCTTGCCTGACGATCCATAGGCTACCGAGGAACGTCATCGCCACTGCAATCAAGAAGATGATGAGAAAAATCGTGGCCAGCGTCTGGAGCGTCTCGCTCACGGCCGCGTCTTGAAACGCGTAGCCGAGCCCGTTCGACGTCGCGATGACGAACCAATCATCGACGAGCGCCGGTTCTCCGAAGTTGACGGGAAAACGTAAACTCTCTTCGGCCTGGCCGCCAATGATGCCCCAATCGCCGTTCGCTTGCCGTTCGAGCACGACACTGTCCTCGTGCAACGACAAGACGGCTTGTTGGTTCCGCTCGTCTTCCTCGAGCAAGCTGAGTGCTTGGCGCAAGACATCATAGCGGGCGTCGACGATCTGTTGCCGCGAGACGAGCCAGGCGACACCGAACGAGGTGATGAGTAAAAACAACATGAACCCCGCCATCGCCAAGGCGATCTTCGTCCGTAGCTTCATATTATTCACCACGCTTCAACATATAGCCGACGCCTCGGACCGTCTGAATCCAGGAGCCACCGAGTTTCTTCCGGACATAGCGGACGTACACATCGACGACGTTCGTGTCCCCGTAATAATCGAAGCCCCAGACGTGTTCGACGAGTTGGTCGCGTGTGAGCACGCGTTCGGGATGTTCGAGCAGATAGACGAGCAAATCGAACTCCCTCCGGGTCAGGTCGACTTTTTGCCCCTCACACACCACTTCATGGCGATTGACGTCGACGGTCAGCCCCTCATAGGAAAGGACCCGTTCACTCGTATCGACTTGGACGTGTTGACGCATCCGTAAGAACGCCCGAATCCGCGCGAGCAACTCCTCCATTTCGAACGGTTTTGTGATGTAATCATCGGCCCCGAGGTCGAGCCCGCTCACTTTGTCGTAGCGGTCCCCGCGTGCTGTTACCATCAATACCGGGAGAAGCGGTTGCTCTTCTTTGACGCGACGCACGACTTCAAGACCGCTCATCTGCGGCAGCATGACATCGAGCAACATGAGATCAATCCCACCAGTGAGTGCCCGGTCGAGCCCGGCCCGCCCGTCATGGGCGACCTCGACTGCGTAACCGGCATGCATGAGTTCAAGTTCGAGTAATCTGGCAATTTTAGCATCGTCTTCAACGACGAGAATCGTAGGCATTCCATTCATCCTTTCTCAAAAAAACGCCGAGCAGTCCGCCCGACGCATCATTTTAAGTGTTCCCGGATTCCTCAGTCAAAAAACGGACGAACTGCTTCTGGAATCGCTTGTTCGATGCGCAATTCGAGTGAATCGCCCATCCGGTCAAACGTCGTTTCAATCCCTTCCGCCTGAAACGCCAAATCAGTCCCGACTTGAGCGATTTGGTCGAGCCACGCGTTGCCGGTCAAGGTGAATAATAAGAACCCGGCGACACCTGCCGCCATGAGTGTCAATGCGAGCACACCGACGGCCACTCCTCGAATCAATCTTCCAATCTTTCCTCTGCTAGTTGAGCGCATATGTCCCTCTCCCTTATCCTTTTTCTTTACTGTACGGGAGCGAGCTGAGAAAGAGCGGTGAAACAGATTAAAATTTGATGAGAAAAAGGTCACAGCACGGCTGCGACCTCATTCTTCCTCGAGCACCGATTTGGCAATCGGGGCCCAATACGTCCCGTCCATGGCGGCGACTTCGGCGAGCGTCGTCCGGTATGTGTCGTCCCCGGCCTTCTTCTCAGCGATGCCTTTCATCCATAAGACGTCCGCCTTATATCCCGACTCTGGATACGTGTCGACATAGGCGGCATAATCGGCGATCTCTGCTTCGCCGAGCTTGTTGTCGACGAGCAACCGATAAAACCCGACGGCCTGTTCCTGACCGGCTTTCGCCTTGCCGATGAGGAGCGCATCGGCTTCCTCGTACCGTTTGTCCGAGACGAGCGTTTCGACTTCGCCGAGCGGGATGACGGCCGGTGCCTCAGGGGCTTCGGTCGTCTCGTCCTCGGTTTGGAGCGCCTCGTTCGCTTCCTCGAGTCGAGCAACTTCTTGCTCGAGCTCTTCTAACCGTTTCGCGAGCGCCTCGTCCTCCGTCACCGTTTCGACCCGTTCGTTTGATGCGGTCGGCGTCACGGGCGGCGGCTCCGAATCCGGCCAAAAGATGAGTGCGACCAGACCGAGACCAACGACGAGCGGCAGACCGAGCCACGATTTGTTCCATTTGAAGGCGTTACGCCAAGCCGACAAGTCCGCATGACCGGTGACAGCCGGCGAGAACGAACGAAAGCGGCGCTTGGCCGCCTTCTTTCCGTTCGCCTTCACTTCGAGCGCAAGCCCGAGCCGATGAAACGCCGCCGGCACTTTCATTCCGAGAAGCGGTACAATCCGTTCACTTGCCTCGATATAATACCCGTGGTCGAGTAGCGTCGTCACGACCCCGAACTCGTTCGCGACGAGGCGAAACGTCGGGTCATGCTCGCCTTTTCGGACGAGCCATTCCGTCATATCGATGAGCGGCAGTTCCGCAAGTTCCCGATCTGCGAGTGTCCGTACGTCCATTCGTCAGCCTCGTTCAGGATAGAGCGAGAACTTCGACGTCAACGCGCGAACTGCTTCGTGCGCTTCCGCGAGCACTGCTTCATCTTCATGGTTCGTCAAGACGCGTCCGATCAAGCGAGCGACTTCACGCATATCGTCTTCTTTCAATCCGCGCGTCGTCATCGCGGCCGTCCCGAGACGAATCCCGCTCGTGACGAACGGTGATGCCGGATCGAATGGAATCGTGTTCTTGTTGACCGTGATGCCGGCTGCGTCGAGCGCATGCTCGGCCGCTTTCCCGGTGATGTCGATGCCGCGGAGGTCGACGAGGAGAAGGTGGTTATCCGTACCGCCCGATACGATGCGGAGTCCTTCCTCTTCTAGCCCTTGCGCGAGCACCTGTGCGTTCTTGATGACTTGTGCCTGATACTCTTTGAACTCAGGTTGGAGCGCTTCCCCGAACGCCACGGCCTTCGCCGCGATGACGTGCATGAGCGGACCACCTTGAATCCCTGGGAAAATCGACTTGTCGATCGCCTTGGCGAACTCTTCTTTACAGAGAATCATGCCGCCGCGTGGACCGCGAAGTGTCTTGTGCGTCGTCGTCGTCACGAAATGCGCGTGCTCGACCGGGTTCGGATGAAGACCGGCTGCGACGAGACCCGCGATGTGGGCCATGTCGACCATGAGGTAGGCACCGACGCTATCGGCGATTTCACGGAACTTAGCGAAGTCGATCGTCCGCGGGTACGCCGAGGCACCAGCGACGATGAGTTTTGGTTTATGTTCTTTCGCGAGGGCTGCGACAACGTCATAATCGATGTGTTCTGTCTCTTTGTCCACACCGTATTCGACGAAATTGTACTGAACGCCTGAGAAGTTGACCGGACTTCCGTGCGTCAAATGGCCACCGTGCGACAAGTTCATGCCGAGCACCGTGTCACCGGCTTCAAGGACTGTGAAGTAAACGGCCATGTTCGCTTGGGCACCCGAGTGCGGCTGAACGTTAGCGTGTTCTGCACCGAACAGCTCCTTGGCGCGGTCGCGGGCCAAGTTCTCGGCCACGTCGACGAACTCACAACCGCCGTAGTAGCGACGGCCTGGATAACCTTCCGCGTACTTGTTCGTGAGCACGCCGCCTTGCGCTTCCATGACTGCTTCTGAGACAAAATTCTCCGAGGCAATGAGTTCGATGTTCTCGCGTTGGCGACCGAGCTCGTGTTGCATCGCTTCAAACAATTCCGCATCCTGTACTTTCAACTTCGTCGTGTTTACCATGTTGAAACCCCCTCTGAATGTCTAAAAATCAACACCCCCATCGTAACATATGCTTCTTTTTTTGGGTATCGTCTAATCCACGGGCAAGTCGGGTATCATATGAAAGAAGACGATCAGAGGAGGCTACTTATGATTGAGACAAAACAAATTACCATCACCCCGTTCGAGCGCGAGCGGACGATTCGGATTTATACGCCGGCCGATTACGACACGACGGACAAACGTTATCCCGTGCTCTATATGCATGACGGACAGAACGTGTTCGCCGACGAGGACGCGAGCTATAAGATGAGCTGGCGCGCCGGCGAGTATATGGACGCCTCGAAGCGCGACATCATCATCGTCGGCATCGACAGCGCCCCCGGCGAGATGCGGCTCGACGAGTATGGTCCGTGGGAGAACCCGTACATCGGCGAGAGCTTGCTCGGTCAAGACGTGACGCTCGGTGGACAAGGATCAGCCTACATTGAATACATCGCCCAAGAGTTGAAGCCGATGATTGACGCGAACTATCGGACGAAGCCGGACGAGACGGCGATGATGGGCAGCTCGATGGGCGGCTTGATTTCGATTTACGCTGCTTGCGTCTATCCCGATGTCTTCAAGCGCGTGGCTTCATTGTCCTCGGCGTTCTGGTTCAACCAGACAGAGCTCGAGCAATTGATTGACGCGAGTGATTTGAACGGCGTCGAACGTCTGTATATGGACGTCGGCCGCAAAGAAGTCGAACAGCCGTCAGCGGACGGTCCGACGAACGAGATGTATCTCGAGTCGAGCGAGCGGGTCTACGCCCTGCTGCGCGACAAAGTCGAACATATCCGCTTCGAGGTCATCGAGGAAGGTGTCCATAACGAGCTCGCTTGGCGCGATCGGTTCCCGATGGTCATCTCGTATTTGTTTAGTGAAGAGTTATAACGCAAAAGAAAGCCGGTCGCGCAGACCGGCTTTCTTTATTTTGCTGGATAATGGGCCCGTGGGCCGCCAATCAGTTTCGGTCGCGTGACGGCGAACGTGACGTACGCCTCACCGAGCTGCTTCGCCGACAACCGGACCGGAATCGCGACCGGCTTCAAATGCATGCCGATCAGCGTCGATCCGATATCGATGCCGGCGTCCGCTTGAATCGATTCGACGACGCACGGGGCGTCGAAACGCTCGTACGCCTTCTCGGCCATCGCCCCGCCCGCCGCGCGGACCGGGACGACCGTCACTTCCGTCAACCCGAACTGTTTCAAGGTCCGTCGCTCGATCGTAAGGGCGCGATTGATATGTTCGCAGCCTTGAAAGGCGAGATGGACGCCGGTCTTGTCCCGAAACGCAAGGAACGCCTCGATCAAATCCGACGCCACATCAATCGAACCCGCTTTCCCGATCGTCTTGCCGACGACCTCGCTCGTCGAACAACCGATGACGAGCATCTTTTCCTCATCTAACGGAAACCGTTCATGCAACTCCGTCAATAAGTTCAAAAGCTCCGCCTTCATCGTCGTCACTTCGTTTCGTAAGCGCTCATCTTGTCGACACGGTTCGAGTGGCGTCCGCCTTCGAAGTCCGTATCGAGCCATGTCGCCACTAAGTCGAGTGCAAGACCCGGTCCAATGACGCGCTCGCCCATCGTCATGATGTTCGAGTCGTTATGTTGACGCGTCGCTTTTGCGCTGAACGAATCGTGTACAAGTGCCGCCCGGATGCCTTTCACTTTGTTGGCAGCAATGCCAATGCCGATTCCAGTCCCGCAAATCAAGATGCCACGGTCGAACTCACCGGCCGCGACTGCTTCGGCGACTGGAATGGCTACGTCCGGATAATCGATTGACTCGGCCGAGTGTGTCCCGAAGTCCTTATACTCGTGTCCAAGCTCTTCCAATAATCCGATGATATCTTTCTTCAAATTGAATCCGCCATGATCGGCGCCGATTGCGATTTTCATTCCGTCATTCCCCCGTCTTCTTTGGTAGGCGTCTCGGTGGTTTCGTCACCTTTGACCCGTCATTCGTCAATTTTAGCACAAGTCGATTCACGAGTGGTTCGAGTTCGTTTCGGACTTGGCGGTAGACGTTCATCGACCCTCCGAACGGGTCGTTAATATCGCGCTCGAGTCCCGTGACGAACTCATATAATGTGAATGTGCGATCGGCCAAATCCGGATACGTGTCCCGAATCTGTTCACGATGCGCCCGTGTCATCGTCAAGATGACGTCCGACCAGCGTCCGAGGACGTCGTCAAACGTTTGCGTCACGTGCTCGAGCTCAATTCCTCGTTCACGCAACACTTGGAGTGCATTTTCTGATGCGTCAAACCCTTGCATCGTCCGAAGCCCGGCTGAACGAATATCGAACTCGTCCCCCGTCACTTTCGAACGGAGCAGGGCCATCGCCATCGGGCTTCGGCATGTGTTCCCACTACATATGAATAATACGCGTTTCATCGACATCGCGTGATCCTCCTCTATGTCCTTAAGCCTCTTCCTATGGACGGATGACTTTACCGCCAGCCGCCTTGTAGAGGCGGTTATAAACGGCAAGAGCGACTCCCGTCGGTTCAATCCGATTCACGTAAATCTCTTCTACATCCGTCTCATCAAATTTACGCAACGCCTCGTATAGACGCTGGGCCGCCGTCTCCATCGAAGTGCCGAGAGAGAGGGTGACGTCAGCCGGGGTCGTCGCTTCATCGAACACGAGTGCGCCAACTCGCTTGCCCGCTTCCTGCCGCGCCATGACGACACGGACGAGGTCTTCACGTCCCCCTTCGACTAAATACAGGGGTGCGCTCGGGGCGTAATGGGTGTACTTCATTCCTGGTGATCGTGGCGCAGCTGTTTCATCGCTCAAGTTGGCATCGAGAATGACCGGGCCAATAACCGCTTCAATCGCTTCTTTCGTCACGCCGCCCGGACGTAAAATCGTCGCCGGTTCTGCCGTGCAATCGATTACGGTCGACTCGACACCGATGCCTGTCGGTCCCCCATCCATAATACCCGCGATCCGACCGGTCAAATCATCTGCCACGTGCCGGGCCGACGTCGGTGATGGACGTCCCGAGCGGTTCGCACTTGGTGCTGCCAGTCCAAGACCGGACGTGCGGATCAAGTCAAGTGCGGCCGGATGGTCCGGCATCCGCAATCCAATCGAATCCAGACCAGCCGTCACGAGTGATGACGCCCGACCGTTCGACGGTAAGATGATGGTCAAGGCACCGGGCCAAAACGCTTCCATCAAGCGTCTCGCGACCGGCGGGATGGTTTGCGCGAAATGTTCGGCCTGTTCGACCGTGGCGACGTGGACGATGAGCGGGTTATCCGACGGTCTTCCTTTCGCCTCGAAAATCTTTTTGATGGCGACATCGTTCGTCGCATCTCCGGCGAGTCCGTAGACAGTCTCCGTCGGGATGGCAATCACCTCGCCAGCCTTCAAGAGACGTACCCCTTCCTCAACTTCTGTCGGCTTGATCCATTTCGTTTCCATGCGCAATCCCTTCCCTCACGGCGTAGACGATTCGGTCTTTGCCGTTTATATCTTTTAAAATACCCGTTTCTGCTTCAGGATAACGTTCGGACAGGTACGATTTCACAACTTGTCCTTGATTATACCCGATTTCAAATGCAATCAATTGCCAATCGGCACACAGGACGCGCATCGAGTCGGCGATGATCGTTCGATAAAAGTCGAGCCCGTCCGCTCCGCCGAACAAGGCGAGGTGAGGCTCGAAGCCCGCTACCGTCTCATCGAGCAGTTCGTCCGCCTCGATATAAGGCGGATTTGAGACGAGGACGCGAATCGAGTTGTCGGCAATCGGCGCGAGGCAATCTCCTTCATGGAAGGACACATCCGCCCCGAGGGACGCTGCATTACGCTCGGCGACAGCGATTGCTTCCCGGGAAATATCGACCGTTTGGACACGGACACCTAGCTCGAGACTGAGTGTGACGGCGATTGCGCCGCTGCCCGTCCCGATGTCGACAATCTCATCGTCGGAGACATTATGCACATGCTCGACGACCCATTCGATCAATTCTTCCGTTTCCGGACGCGGAATCAAGACGTCACGATTGACCTCGAACATCCGTCCATAAAACGGGGCGTGACCAATCAAGTGTTGGACCGGTTCACCTGCCAAGAGACGCTCGAACCCGGCGTCAAACGACTTCGCCTCTTCCGTCGTCAATTCATCGGACAAACGGATGAGTAGTCCCGTCCGATCGACGTCAAGGACGTGCATGAGCCACCACTCCGCCATCGAGACGTCGCGACCCGAGAGCGCGAGCTCCCGTTCTGCTTGTTTCAGCCTCGCCGCGATCCGCATCAATCGACATCCTCCATCAGACGGGCCTGTTCGTCCATGACGAGGGCGTCGATGATATCTTCAAGTTCCCCGGCGAGGACGCGGTCGAGCTTTTGGAGTGTCAGCCCGATGCGGTGGTCGGTCACACGGCTCTGCGGGAAGTTATACGTCCGAATCCGCTCTGAGCGGTCTCCCGTCCCGACGGCCGATTTGCGTTGCGCCGACAGTTCTTGTAGGTGTTCGCTTTGCATCTTGTCATACAGGCGGGCTCGGAGTACTTTGAGCGCCTTGTCTTTGTTTTTATGTTGCGACTTCTCGTCCTGACACGAGACGACGAGCCCCGATGGGATGTGCGTCAAGCGCACGGCCGATTGGGTCGTGTTGACCGACTGGCCGCCCGGTCCCGATGATGTGAACGTGTCGACACGGACGTCTTTCATGTCGATGTGCACTTCGACGTCCTCTGCTTCTGGCAACACGGCGACGGTCGCCGTCGACGTATGGATGCGTCCGCCCGACTCGGTCGATGGGACACGTTGGACCCGATGCGCCCCGTTCTCAAACTTCAGTTTCGAATAGGCACCCGTCCCGTTGATGAGGAACGTCACTTCTTTGAAACCGCCGAGTTCTGTATAGTTGGCGTCAATCAATTCGGCCTTCCAGTTCTGCCGCTCGGCGAAACGCGTGTACATCTTGTACAGGTCGACTGCGAACAGTGCCGCCTCGTCTCCGCCGGCTGCCCCGCGAATCTCGACGATGACGTTCTTGTCGTCGTTCGGGTCTTTCGGTAACAGCAAGACGCGTAATTTCGCCTCGAGCGCCTTCACTTCCGGCTCAAGGAGTGACATCTCTTCTTTGGCGAGCTCGCGCATATCGGCATCGAGCGTGCGGTCCTCAAGCATCGCTTTTGCTTCTTTATACGCCGTGCTCGTCTCTTTATAGTGACGGTACGCCTGCACCGTTTCTTCGAGTTGCGACTGTTCTTTTGAATATTGTCGTAATTTATTCGCGTCGCTGAGCACTTCAGGGTCAGCGAGCATCTCATTTAATTGCATATAGCGTTCTTCTAATACGCTCAAACGGTCAAACATGATGATCCGTCCTTTCTCCGTCAAATCGAACTGTCTTCATTATAGCAAAAAACGAACCGCCAAGGGCGGTCCGTTGACGTCAGTCGGCCACTGTATGGCGGACTGGGCGTGGTTTATTCGGGACGTCGTGGCAATGACGGCAACGCGGTTCATACGACTCGGAAGCGCCGACCAAGATGACCGGGTCTTCGAAACGCGCCGGTTCACCGTCAATCAATCGTTGTGTCCGAGAAGCTGGCGCCCCGCACGATAGACAGATGGCCTGCAGCTTCGTGACAAATTCGGCACGCGACAACAGCTCTGGCATCATCGTGAACGGCTCACCTCGGAAATCCATGTCGAGGCCTGCGCAGATGACACGTTTGTCTTCTGACGCCAATTGCTCGATCACGTCGACGATCCCTTCGTCGAAAAACTGAACCTCGTCGATGGCGATCACTTGCGTCTCTTCACGTACCGCATCGTATAAGTCTTGACTTGATTGAATCGGCACGGCCACGACCGAGTTGCCGCTGTGGGAGACGACGTTCTCTTCGTGGTACCGATCGTCGATTGCCGGTTTGAACACTTGGACAGGGATTTTCCCGTAGTGCGCCCGACGGACACGGCGGATCAGTTCCTCCGATTTCCCAGAAAACATACTCCCACAAATCACTTCTATCCAACCGTAACGGTTCGTCACATGCATCATTCTACTTCGCCCTCTCCTTCGTTAATCGCTTCCCGATTATACCCATCTTTTTCTTGAAGAAAAAGGGTTGACTTCTATCTAAAAAAAATAAAAACCGCCAAGGGCAATCCCTAGGCGGTGTGCATACAAGTTGACGATTAACGTTGGTACTTCTTGTTGAAGCGCTCGATACGACCGTCCGCAGATGCGAATTTCTGGCGACCTGTGTAGAACGGGTGCGAATCAGAAGATACATCGACACGGATGAGTGGGTATTCGTTACCATCTTCCATCGTGATTGTCTCGTTAGAGTAACGAGTCGAACCAGAGATGAATTTGAACTCAGTCGTCGAGTCCATGAATACGACTTTACGGTATTCTGGGTGGATTCCTTGTTTCATTGCTTTTCAACTCCTTCTGCCCTAAGTATTCTTTCAACCTAGAGAAAGTTCACTAGAATATAATAGCACCCGGTTCACGGATTTACAAGTCCGTTTTCGTTTTTTTCACCGGGCGTCGACTCTTTTTCTTATCGGCCTCAAGCGCCGCAAAAAAGTCGAGGTTCGTTTTCGTTTCGCGGACCCGGCGCAAGAACTGATCGACGAAGTCTGGCGACTCGTTCATCGTGCGACGAATCGTCCAAAGCGAGTCGAGTTCGCCTTTGCCGAGCAGCAATTCTTCCTTGCGCGTTCCCGAGCGACGAATGTCGATGGCCGGGAAAATCCGACGTTCCGCCAGTTTGCGGTCGAGGTGCAGCTCCATGTTGCCCGTTCCTTTGAACTCTTCATAGATGACGTCATCCATGCGCGAACCCGTATCGACGAGTGCCGTGCCGAGAATCGTCAAACTGCCGCCGTCCTCGATATTACGGGCCGCCCCGAAGAACTTCTTCGGTTTATGGAACGCGGCCGGGTCAATCCCGCCGGAGAGCGTCCGTCCGCTCGGCGGGACGGACAAGTTGTACGCCCGCGTCAGACGCGTGATCGAGTCGAGCAAGATGACCACGTCCTTCTTATGTTCGACGAGGCGCATCGCCCGTTCGAGAACGAGCTCCGAGATGCGAGCATGGTTCTCCGGTGTCTCGTCAAACGTCGAGTAGGCGACATCCGCGCCCGGCACCGAACGTTGAATGTCCGTCACTTCCTCCGGCCGCTCATCAATCAACAGGATAATCAACTCGACGTTCGGATGGTTCGTCGTAATCGAATTGGCAATCTCTTTTAAGAGGGACGTCTTCCCTGCCTTCGGCGGCGCGACAATCAAGCCACGCTGCCCGAAACCGACGGGAGCGATCATGTCCATGACGCGGACCGACAAATGGTTCGGCTCCGTCTCGAGCACCATCTGTTGTTCCGGGTAAATCGGAGTGAGCGCCGGGAAGTAGTCTCGGTTGCGCGTCGAGTCCGTCGTCTCGCCATTGACCGCCTCGACGCTGAGAAGCCCTTGGAACCGTTCATTCTCTTTCGGTTTCCGGACTTTCCCCGTCACGAGGTCGCCGTTACGGAGGTTAAAGCGGCGGATTTGCGAAGCCGCGATATAAATGTCTTCAGACGATTGCGAGTAATTGATGGGGCGTAGGAAACCAAAACCGCCATCGTTTTGCGACTGTGGGTTAGGCGGAATAATCTCTAGGATTCCTTCGAGGAAATAAAGATCTTTTGATTCTGCCTGTGATTTCAATATCCGGAACATGAGCTCACGTTTACGTGCCTCGCGATACTGAGGCACGTTCACTTCTTTCGCAATCTCATATAACTCTTTCAACGTCTTCGTCTCGAGTTCCCGAAGCGTGTAGTTTTTAGCCGGTTCAGTCGTTTGACTCATTCAAGTCACCTGTCTTTCATGATTCTATATTTCAAAAGTAAACGTTCATTCCTCATTCATCTAATCACACTTCAGTCAAACCGTCACTGTTTGAAAAACGGCTTTATGTCAGTCTATTCCCCTGTTGTTGAAAACATAACAACCTTTTTACTATGTATGTAACAAATAAGTCTCTATTCTCGCATATTGTTTCAAATATGTTACAAGAAAACTGTTTTTGTCTTGTGATTGAAAAATGCCATCGGTCTTGCGCATGATATAGTTTATTTGCACAGGAAACCGGGTAATATCCGCAACTTGTGCTCTAATCTTGTTAACACACATCGATCATATACAGCCACTTAGGGTTTTATTTTAAAAAACGGAGGGAAATACACTATGTTAAAGCGTTTCGCATCTATCATTGTCGCTGCCACTCTCGCTTTCTCGGGTCTTGCTTTCACAACAGGTGAACAAGCAGAAGCCGCTACTGGTAAATTCGCTTACTCGAAAGTTAACGGCTTGAACATCCGCACAGCACCGTCGCTCAGCTCGAAAGTCACGACAACGATGAACAAAGGCCAACGCTATACATACCTCGGTAAAGTTGGTTCGTTCTACAAAATCAACTACAAAGGGACTCACCGTTATATCTCAGCTTCATCTACTTACACGTACTTGAAAGCAAACACGAAGACAGCTACTGCGAAGAAAGTAACAACTGCTTCTGCATCAAGCGCTCGTACAAAACTTGTCGCTGAGTCGAAGAAGTACCTCGGTACACCTTACCGTTACGGCGGAACGACAACTTCTGGCTTTGACTGCTCAGGTTACACAGGTCACGTTTATAAGAAAGCCATCAACAAATCGATCCCACGTGATTCACGCTCGCAATACGCTAACTCGAAAAAAGTTTCGAAGTCAGCGATTCAAGCCGGCGACCTCGTGTTCTTCTCACACAACGGAAGCACGATCCAACACGTTGGAATGGCACTCAGCAAAACACAAATGATCAACTCTGAAACAGGCGGCGTGAAATACGCGAGCTTCACATCAGGTTACTGGGCACCACGTTATGTCGGTGCAGGATCATACCTCTAATTTAAACGACCAAACGACCCGGTTCATAGGAACTGGGTCGTTTTTTTCGTCTCAACGTTTCGTAATACCGTGTCCGTGCTCGTCGACACCGAGAACGTCCCATCCGTCTCCAAAACGACAGCCTCGACTTGATTGAAATCCGTACCGCTCGATCGAATCGCCTGCAACACCTCAATCTCGAGCACCCGCTCCCGCCGCATCGTTTCTTCTAAATATGTCCCATCATAGTAAAGTAGCGCCGGCGTCGACTTGATCAGTTGATTCACGCGTTTCGAGCGGGTCGCCAACTTGGCCATCACGTATTGCATGAACACGAGCGTCGCAAACGCGGTCAGTCCGTTCAATAGCGGTGTCTGTTGACTCGTGAGTGTCGTGGCCAGAATCGATCCGAGCGCGACGGTGACGATAAAATCAAAAGCGTTCATTTTGGCAAGTGTCCGTTTGCCGGAGACCCGCAAGATGAAGATAATCGCCAAATAGCCCCCCACACCGGTCAATATAATATGCAACATCGTTCGCAGTTGGTCCATCGTCTCCCTCCTTCTCTACTGCTGTTCCACGAAGCACCAACATTCAATCGCTGTTCATCTTCCGTTCATCTGGCTTCGTTACGATAAAGCCATCACGTTGAAGGAGTTGTTCTATGCCATGGAAAAGATTTGGAGTCTTCGTTTGATTCGCCTCGCCGCGCTGTTCGGTGTCATCGGGACGGTGCTCGGGTCGCATATGTCGGGTGCCGGCAGTTATGCCTTTCGCCCAATTCACGCCCATATTCTGCTTGCCGGTTGGTTATCGATCTTCGCCTGGGGCGTCTTCTATCGTTTATATGCGGTCCGGAACCAATTATTCGTCACGATGCAAGGATGGACAGCCGTCATCGGATCAATCGGATTGACGAGCGGGATGTGGTTCTACACGATGAACCCGTTCCAATGGAATGAGACCGTCACTCTCGTCTATTTCATCATCGGGGGCACGGTCTCGTTAATCAGTTTTGTTCTCTTTTTGATTGTCACATTTATGATCGACCAGGACGAGCGGGTATGATTCCGCTCGTCATTTTTGTTTCAAGGCACCACGCGCGTTCGTCGCCGCGAACACGACCATGATGACGCTCATCGCCCCGGCGACGGCAAGTCCGGCCGATAACGCACCCCAGTCGATCGTTGGTTGCGTCAAGACGGCACGCATCCCTTCAAAAATATACGTCGTCGGATTGAACGTCGCCGCCACTTTGAGCCACTCCGCCTCAATCAACTCTTTCGGGACGAACGTCGTCGACAAGAAGATGAGCGGGAAGAACAAGAGCGTCCCGGCTTGTGCAGCCTGAGCGTTCCGTGTCTTTAACGCGACACCGACCGAGTAACCAGCAAAACCAAGGCCGAATCCGATGGCAAGCAGCACCGTGAACAAGAATCCAGGCAGACCGACCGGAATCGACAAACCGAGCAAGAACGCTACCCCGAAGATGAGGAGCGTCTGGACGAGCAGTTGCAACATCCCGGCAATCATCGGGCCGAGCACGATCGCCGTCCGCGTCGCGGGAGTCAGAAGCAAGCGGGCGAAGTAGCCGCTCTCGATATCACGGACGAGCGCTTGTCCCGTCCCCCCGGCCCCACCGACCGCCCCGGACACGATGGAGACCGGCAAGATGAAGTTTAAATAGGCGCTCCCATCAAACTGAGGAAGCGATGCGACGCTCGATAATCCGCTCGTGTAAACGAGTAGGAAGAAGACGGAAATAATCAAGTTCGGGATGAACGAAAACGGATTCCGAATCGTCGTAATGAGGCTCCGTTTCGTGAAGAGCCATGTCTCAGTCCACATCGGGCACACCTCCTTCATATGACTCACCGGTCACTTTCAAAAAGACGTCATCGAGCGACGGTTGCTTCACGGTCAGACGTTCCGGTTGAAGCGACCGTTCATCGAGCTGGCGCACGACTTCCATCAGCGTATGATTGACGAGCTCGAACGCCACGTGTTGCCCGGTCGCCGTATGACCGAACAACGCAGCGGCTGCAGATGCTTCTTGATCGCTGTGGAACGTCATCGCAATCGTCTCGCCGCCGACGAGTCGTTTCAACGCTTCCGCTGTCCCTTCGCTGACGATTTTTCCATGATTAATGATGGCGATCCGGTCGGCCAGTTCGTCCGCCTCTTCTAAGTACTGGGTCGTCAAAAAAATCGTCGTGCCGAACTCCTCGTTGAGCCGTCTCACCTCGTTCCAAATCTCGATGCGGCTCGCCGGGTCGAGCCCGGTCGTCGGTTCATCTAAAAACAAGACGGTCGGTCGATGGACGAGCGTGAGCGCTAAATCGAGCCGACGCCGCATCCCGCCCGAATATGTGCCACTTCTCCGGTCGGCCGCTTCCGTGAGCGAGACGACACGGAGCAGTTCCTCGGCGCGCGTCTCCGCCTCTTGTTTCGTCATCTTGAACAACCGGCCTTGCAAGACGAGCAGTTCCCGCCCGGTCAACACTTTATCGATGCCGGTCTCTTGCAGGGCGACGCCAATCGACAGCCGGACGTCTTTCTCTTGTTTGACGACATCGAACCCGTTCACCCGCGCCTTGCCCTCAGTCGGACGGACGAGCGTCGTCAACATTTGCACCGTCGTCGATTTGCCGGCCCCGTTCGGTCCAAGGAAGGCGAAAATCTCCCCTTCTTGCACCGAAAACGAAATCCCATCGACGGCAGGAACGTCCCCGAACGTTTTGACGAGCGATTCCACTTCAATCATCACACACACCTCCTGACTTTCCATTCCCGTTCTAGCCATATAATAAATATGTAGGAACACATCAAAAAAGCTGTGGACGCGATGTCCACAGCTCGAGAGAATTAAGGTTTCATGACCATTTTCGGTTTTTTCTTCAATGAGTGGATGCCTTCGACGAAGCGGACCGTCCCTGACTTGGCACGCATGACGACCGAGTGCGTCTGACCGCCCTGTCCGGTGAACTGGACACCGCGGAGGAGCTCCCCGTCCGTCACGCCCGTCGCTGCGAAGATGCAGTCCTCGCCTTTGACGAGATCATCCAACAAGAGGATGCGGCCCGTATCGGCGATGCCCATGTCTTGGCAACGCTTCTCTTGGGCTTCGTCTTCAGGAAGCAGGCGACCTTGGAAGTCACCGCCGAGACACTTCATGGCGACGGCCGCGATGACGCCTTCCGGCGCACCGCCAGAGCCGAGCAACAAATCGACACCCGTTTTGGGGAACGCTGTGTTGATGGCCGCGGCCACGTCTCCATCAGGAATCAACTTGATGCGGGCACCCGTCGCACGGACGCGTTGAATCATCTCTTCATGACGGTCACGATGCAAAATCGTGACGACGACGTCTTCGACGTTCTTGTTCTTCGCTTTGGCGACGATGGCGATATTCTCTTCAATCGAATTGTCGAGACTGATCAATCCGGCCGCTTCCGGACCGACGGCAATCTTGTCCATATACATGTCCGGCGCGTGAAGAAGGTCACCGGCGTCAGCGACCGCGAGAACGGCAAGCGCTCCCCATGTTCCCGTCGCGACGATGCTCGTCCCTTCGAGTGGATCGACAGCGACGTCGAGGCGCGAGCCATAGCCGTTCCCGACTTTTTCACCGATATAGAGCATCGGTGCCTCATCCATCTCGCCTTCCCCGATGACAACGACCCCTTTCATCGGAATCGTATCAAACACTTCACGCATCGCGGTCGTCGCCGCATCGTCCGCCTCTTCTTTCAAGCCTTTACCCATCCAACGAGCCGAAGATAGCGCTGCCGCTTCTGTGACTCGGACCAATTCCATTGATAAACTACGTTCCACCCGAATTCTCCCCTTTTTACTCAGACACCTCATCGACCCAGACGAGCGCGCCGAGTTGTTTTAGTTTGCCGACGAAATCGACATATGAATCGTTCAATTTTTCCGCATGGATCACCGTGGATTCGCCACTCGCTTGAAGCCCAGCTAAGGTGAGGGCTGCCCCGCTCCGTGCGTCTGCACATTCCATTTCCGCATTGGCGAGCGTTGTCCCGCCGCGAATGACGGCCGAAGCGTCCTCGAGCGTAATCTGTGCGTTCATGCGCCGCATTTCCGCGATATGGCGGAAGCGTTGGGCGTACAGCTTGTCGGTGACGATACTCGTTCCGTCCGCTTTCAACAGTGCGGCCGACATGATCGGCTGCAGGTCGGTCGGATACCCCGAATAGTGGAAGACACGGATATCAATCGGTTTAAAGGCGTTCGCCCGCACCGTGATCGTCTCTTCCCCGACTTCGACGTCGGCCCCGTAATCCAGTAGTTTTTGAATGACGCCTTCTAAGTGAGTCGGAATGACGTTTCGAACCGTCACTTCACCCGCGACCGCGCCATAAATCATGAACGTCCCAGCCTCTAACCGATCGGGAATGAGCGTGTGTGTACAGCCGTGGAGCTTGTCGACCCCTTTGATGCGAATCTCGTCGGTGCCCGCCCCGATGACATGGGCCCCCATCGAAGTGAGCATCGTCGCGACGTCGACGATTTCCGGATCGATGGCCGCGTTCTCGATGACGGTCGTCCCGTTAGCGAGCACGGCCGCGAGCATGGCGCTCACTGTCGCCCCGAACGAACGGAGATCGAGATAAATTCGATTTCCCTCCAGCTTTTCGGCGTTCACATGATAAAGTCCCGACTCGTTCTCGACTTTAATGCCGAGACGTTCGAGTGCTTTCAAATGTAAATCGATCGGTCGTGGACCAATCGCATATCCACCGGGAAGCCCGACGGCCCCTTTCCCAAAACGAGCCGCAAACACCCCGAGCAAATAGACAGCGGCTCGGACTTTACGCGTCTCTGAGCCGAGCAGCGGCATGGCGACGGCATCTTTCGCATGAAGCGTCATCCGCTCCCCGTCCCGTTCAATCGCGACGCCGAGTTCTTGTAATAGACTGAGCATCACTTCGACGTCCTCAATGACGGGGACGTTCTCAATCGTCACCGGTTCTTCCGTCAAAAGTGCTGCGACGAGACAAGGCAAGGCGCTCTGTTTGGCACCGCTAATGTCAACTGTTCCTTCAAGTTTTTGCTGTCCTACGATATGGAGAATTTCCACGAAGATCAAACCTTTCTGCGACAAACTTATTTGGATTGAGCGTTGTTCCAATCCGCTAAGAATTGCTCGATCCCTTTGTCAGTGAGCGGATGTTTCATCATCTGTTCGATGACTTTGTATGGTACCGTGGCGATGTCGGCTCCAAGGAGAGCCGCCTTCGTCGCGTGGACCGGATGGCGAACGGAAGCTGCGATGATTTCTGTATCGATACCATGGATGGCAAAGATATTGGCAATCGTCTCGACGAGGTCGAGACCATCTTGACCGATATCGTCCAAACGACCGATGAATGGCGAGACGTATGACGCGCCGGCCCGAGCCGCGAGTAGCGCTTGGTTGGCGTTAAAGATGAGCGTCACGTTCGTCTTGATGCCGAGCTGTGAAAACGTATTGACCGCTTCCATCCCTGCTGGCGTCATCGGTACCTTGACAGTAATATTCGGCGCGATGGCCGCAAGTTCCTTTCCTTCTTCCACCATACCCGCTGCGTCGAGCGCAATAACTTCCGCGCTGACTGAGAGATCCCCGACGATCTCACAGATTTCGCGTAGCCGTGTATGGAAATCGACGCCTTCTTTGGCGACGAGCGATGGATTCGTCGTCACTCCCCCGATGACGCCCATCTGATGAGCTTTCTTGATGTCTTCCACGTTTGCCGTATCAATGAAAAAACGCATGTACAATTCCTCCTCGAATGGTGTTGTGATCGCTTACACTTCTTATTATGAGGAAATTGTCATGGAATTGCTACACCCTTTACGTCAAGCCGGCGATGGCGAACATCGATCCGATGAGTAAACCAACGCCAACAAGCGTCCCCACTGCCGTCCATCGTTTCACGTTTTTTTGTTTTGTCTCATACGCTTGATACGGCCCTTCCTTTAAGCGCTCCGACCCATGCGTCTCGATCCAAAGTCCGACCGCGGTCTCTTCGTCGGTCACGAGATTGCCTGTATACGTGAACGGGATGATTTCTTCGGGTCGACGGAGAATGTCGAACCGCTCCCGCCGTGTCGCGATGTTCGCCCCGATCCAGTAGAGCCGTTTCGGTGTATAGAAAACTGGCACGCTATCTCCGATAAAATACTGAATCCACTGTTCGAACGCGGCGAGATCGCGTTGGTCGAACAAGATTTCCATTGAATCCTCGTCAGTCATGATGGCGAGCATCGGGCACAACTCGATCGTCCGTCGTCTATAGGGATGCGGCATGGCTGCTTCTGTCTTTCGGACGATGGCCGGGAAGAAGACGACTTGCTTGATTGCGTCGAGCGGGAACGATTGCTCGACTGACTCACCCGGCTCGTGCCGATACGTCGTCCCCTCAATATATGTCGCGGTCACTTCATAGTGCGACTGGTGCCGCTCTTTCCAGAACAGCTGGCGAAACAGTTGCAAGAACCGATACACGCCGTAACCGCCGAGGACGGTGAGTGACAACAGCGGAATCAACCACGGTTTCGGATTCATGAGGATGAGAATGACCGGCAGCGCGGCAAAGGCCAACGTCATACCAATTATAATGATGGGACCGACGATATAAAAAATGCGCCAAAATGATTCTGTCGAACGTTCTTGATACTTCATGCAAACTCCCCCTTTTCATCTATATACGGTACCCTAACCGCTTACGTTTCAATAAAAAAAGCCGGCTCTCGCAAAGAGAGCCGACTGATGTGACAGGATTATGCTTGGTTGCTTGAACCGAACTCACGCATTTTGCCAGTAACGACGTTGTAGATCGCTTCGACACCAGGGCCGATGACTTTACGTGGGTCATATACTTTCGAGTCCGTGTTGAGCTTCTCACGTACGGCACGAGTCCATTCTTGTTGGCACTCTGTGTTAACGTTGATTTTGCTGTGACCGAGCTCGATTGCTTTTTTGATTTGGTGCTCAGGAATACCTGAACCGCCGTGAAGAACGAGTGGAGTTTTAGTCGCTTCTGCGATTTCTTCCATCTCTTTGAAGCCGAGTTTAGGCTCGCCTTGGTATTCTCCGTGTACAGAACCGAGTGCTGCCGCAAGAGCGTCAACTTTCGCTTCTTTCACGACGCGTACGCACTCGTCGAGGTCAGCGTATTGTACGCCGCCAACAACGCCATCTTCTTCGCCGCCGACTGTGCCAACTTCCGCTTCAACTGAAGCGCCTTTAGCGTGTGCGTATTCAACGACTTGTTTCGTCATTTCGATGTTCTCTTCGATCGGGTGGTGTGAACCGTCGATCATAACAGACGTGAAACCAGCGTCAATTGCTGCTTTACACTTGTCGAAAGATGAACCGTGGTCGAGGTGGATTGCAACTGGAACAGTGATGTTGTAGTCGTGCATGAGACCTTCAGTCATTTTAACAACTGTTGTGAAGCCACCCATGTACTTCGCTGCACCTTCTGATACACCGAGGATAACTGGTGATTTCTCGTCTTCCGCAGCGCGAAGAATCGCTTGCGTCCACTCGAGGTTGTTGATGTTGAATTGGCCTACTGCATACTTGCCTTCGAATGCTTTGTTAAGCATTTCTGTCATTGATACTAATGGCATAATGACATCCTCCTGTCTGTTCGCTATTGTGCACTTTGGGAAAAATGCCCCCGTGCAATTCGTTCCCATTATAACACACGTCGAAACTTGTGCCTATGCTATTCGGGCATAGAAATGGCTCTGCGCAAGCGTTTACATATGTCATCTTCGTGACGAATTACGTGATTTTGAGGACTTCCTTCACTTTTTCAATCATCCGATAAATATCGAACGGCTTTTCAAATTGCGCGGTAATGCCAAGTCGTTGCACTTCTTCAAGCGTCGATTTTTCCCCGAACGCGGTCATAATCATGACCGGGGTTTCGATGTTCCGTTGGCGCATGTTGCGTAGTACTTCATGACCGAACATGCGCGGCATGTTCATATCGAGCAATACTAAATCGTATCCGTTCTGTTCGAGCTTTTCCCAAGCGTTCTGTCCGTCGTTCGCCGTGTCGACCTCGATGCCGAGGCTTTGGAACACTTGCGCTAACATCAACCGAATCCCGTCTTGGTCGTCTGCGATCAACATCCGTGACATCCATCTACCTTCTCTCCATAGTTTGCACTAGTCTAACCATACCAAATCCGATTTCGTTTGGCGACGGACCTATTTTGAAATCAAGGCAACGGTATCGATACCGGTTCTTCGGTCTGTTCGTCCTTTAACTGGGCCGGTACTTCCGACTCAGGTACCGGCTCGTAGGCCGTCACCGTCTGCTCGTCTTTCACATACAGTTTCAAAAAATCGCCTTCGGCCAGCCGAATCGGTGCCTCGAACGTGATTGGTCGTTTCTTGCCGTCTTCATCATAGCCAATCGTTTCATACGTATGTCTCTTTCCTTGGTCGGTGACGTTTGTGCTCGGCACTTTCGTATAGTAGACGTCGGCAAACAGCCGATTCGTATCGACGAACTGCCAACCGAGAAATAAGATGAGGACGACGCCACCGATTGCCCATGCTCGTTTCATCGTAACTCCCCCGCCTTTCTCTTTTCCATCTTTTTCAATACCATTGTCTCCCTATTTCTAAACACCCGGTACGCTGATATACTGAAAACATGAAACGAACAGGAGCGAAATCATGAAACCATATTTGTTATACATATTGTTCGTCTTGGCACTTGGAAGTATGGTCGCACTCGTCGTGAACGTTTTCGGGGAAGACCAAGAAGAGATACCGCTCGCCGCTGCCGTCGAGACCGATCTCGAGGAATTGCCGGAGACGTTCGCCGTCTTATCCGAGACGTTCGATGAGCCAATCGCAGACAGTGACATCGCCCGCATCAAAAAGCTGGCTTCTGATCCGGAACTCGACGAAGCGAACGTGCACGCCCTCGGCACAATCGATGTCATCTTTAAAGGACGACCGACCACACTGACACTCGAAACAGAAGTGGATCGTGAGGACGGCACGTATCTTTATCTGTATTTGTTCGGCGAACCGGACATCGTCGAGGCGCTCGACGAACGCATCATGGCGTATTATGAAGAATTAGGCATATGAAAAGGAACCTCGCCGCGGCGAGGTTCCTTTTATTTCGTTAGTCGACCGTGACAGGGACGACCGCGAGATCAATCTCTTTCTCGATCTCGGCCCGCTCTTCAGCGAGACGAGCATCCGACCATTTGAAGACATCGGCCATGCAACGGAGCACGCCGTCTTTATAGTTGCGGACGAAGTCGATGTCGAAGAACATCGCTCCGGTGCGGCGGACGAGAAAGTCGATGGCCCGAACGACCGACTCTTCTTCGATGCCGTACATGAGTTGTGCATAGACGTACTCTGGAAGGTCGTACGCGTTCGAGTCCATCCGTTCGATGACACGATCGATGTTCGATCCGTAGAGACGGACGAGTTGCTCGGCTTTGACGTCATCGAGACCAAGGTTTTTCAGTTCAGCCTTCTTCTTCGTCAAGAAGTCATCGAACCCTTTCGAACCGCCGACATGGCCTCCCGACATCGGCATATGTTTCGTGCGCGAAGCGAGGAAGACGATGCCTTCTTCTTGCTTGAGCAGTTTCGCCACCAAATCGACGACCGTCTCTGACATCTTGCGATAACCGGTCAACTTCCCACCGGCGATCGTGATTAAGCCGCTTTCCGACTGCCAAACCTCATCTTTCCGTGAGATTTCAGACGGGTCTTTGCCTTCTTCATAGATGAGCGGACGAATCCCGGCCCAGCTCGACTCGACGTCATCTGCCGTCACGTTCACGTCTGGGAACATATAGTGGATTGCCTCTAAAATATAGTCGCGGTCCTCGGTCGTCATGCGTGGGTGAGCTTTATCCTTATCGAAGAACGTGTCTGTCGTCCCGACGTACGCTTTGCCGTCACGCGGAATCGCGAACACCATCCGGCCGTCTGGTGTATCGAAATAGATGGCTTGTTTGAGCGGGAATTTCGACTGGTCAATGACGAGGTGAATCCCTTTCGTCAAACGGAGCATCTTCCCTTTGTTCGAGCCGTCTTGTTCGCGGAGCACGTCGACCCAAGGTCCGGTCGCGTTGATGACTTTCTTCGCATAAACTTCGTACGTCTTGCCGTCGATTTGGTCTTCAACGTGGACGCCGACGACTTTGCCTTGCTCATAGATGAGACCAGTCACTTTCGAATAGTTCAAGAGGAGAGCGCCGTGGTTGGCCGCCTCTTTCGCGACTTCAATCGTCATACGGGCATCATCTGTCCGATATTCGACGTAATAACCGCCACCGACAAGACCGTCTTTTTTGACGAGCGGCGCTTTTTGAATGACTTCATCCGGCTTCAACATCAAACGTCGCTCGGCGCGTTTGACGCCCGCTAAGAAATCGTACACCATCAAGCCGACCGCTGTGGAGAGCGGTCCGAACGTGCCGCCTTTATGCATCGGCAACAGCATGCGTTCTGGCGTCGTGACGTGTGGCCCGTTCTCATAGACGATGGCGCGTTCTTTTCCGACTTCGGCGACGAGCGCGACTTCGAACTGTTTCAAGTAGCGCAACCCTCCGTGGACGAGTTTCGTCGAACGGCTCGATGTTCCGGCTGCGAAGTCTTGCATTTCGAGCACGGCCGTCTTCATTCCGCGAGACGCGGCATCGAGCGCGATTCCGGCACCGGTGATTCCTCCGCCGACGACGAGCACGTCGTGACGTTCACCCGTTAACTGTTCATATCGTTTGGCACGTTCTTTTGCTGAGAAATTTCTGATTTCCATCTTGTCCCCTCCTATAATGAATCCGGTTCGATGTATGCGAAAAGAGACCACAACAAAACAAGGCTTCGCCCCCCATGTCGTGGTCTCTCTGTAGTCTCCAACCGGTTATCAACTTTTCTCCTGTATTATACCCCATTTTCTAGCATTCAACCATCGACCCGCTCACGGAGTGTGCAACCTGCTCCTCAGAAAGCGTCCCGCTCGCAATTTCAAAATGAGAAGACTAGACTTCAAGGTATCACCAACAAGGAGGAGTTTTTTTATGAAACGCATGTTACAACCTTTCCAATTCAAAAACGGCGTCGAGCTCCACAATCGGCTCGTACTTGCGCCGATGACCCATTATTCGTCAGAACCGACGGGTGAAGTGTCGGAACACGAACTCGCCTATTACCGCAAGCGAGCGAAGAACGTCGGCCTCGCCATCACGGCGTGTGCTTACGTGACCGAAGACGGCAAAGGGTTCCCGAACGCCTTCGGTGTGAATGACGACAAGTTCATCCCTGGGCTTCGTCAGCTCGCTGAAAGTTTGAGAGCGGAAGGCGCGAAAGCGATTCTTCAAATCTTCCATGCAGGACGCATGTCTCCTCCGGAACTCGTTCCGAACGAACAACCAGTAAGCGCCAGCGCCATCGCACCGGTCCGTGAAGGTGCCGCCACACCACGCGCCCTTGAGACTGAAGAAGTCGAAGCCATCATCGAGGCGTTCGGCGAAGCGACACGTCGTGCCATTGAGGCCGGTTTTGACGGCGTCGAGATTCACGGGGCGAACACGTATTTGATTCAACAGTTCTTCTCACCTCACTCGAATCGACGCGACGATCGCTTCGGTGGCGACGTAAACGCACGCCTCACATTCCCGCGTGAAGTCATTCGCTCGGTCAAACGTGCAGCTGAAGGCGCGGACAATTTCTTAATCGGCTACCGCTTCTCGCCTGAAGAAGTCGAAGAGCCAGGCATCACGCTCGACGATACGGACGTATTGATCGATATGTTGCTCGAAGAAAATCTCGACTACCTCCACGCCTCGCTCTGGAACTTCAATATCGGTTCAATTCGGAACGAGAACGTGACGGAGCGGTCGATTGATCGCATCGCTAAACGCATCAACGGTGCCGTCCCGCTCATCGGAGTCGGACAGCTCCAGCGCCCAGGTCAAGTCGAAGACGCACTGAACGTCATCGACCTCGCCGCGCTCGGCCGCGAACTCATCATCGACCCGGATTGGCTCGAGAAAGTGAAAGACGGTCGTGAAGACGAAATCGAGACCGAACTCGACTTGAACAAACAAGCCGAACTCGCCGTCCCGGCTCCGCTCTGGAACGCCATCACAACACGTGCCGGCTGGTTCCCAATCAAAGACCAAGCCGTCAAATAAGCCTTCAACCGCAGACTTCATGTCTGCGGTTTTTTTGTGGTTTGTGCAATTCATCGAGTAGTGTGAGAAATGGGATATGCTACGGACACAATTTCGTCACATTTTTCATCTTTTTCACCTCTTCTTTCGTGTTGACCTAACTTTCCAACCTTTCACCCCCTTCGTAAGCTAAGGACAGGAACCGTTTCCTCGATGAAACTGCGGGCCAAGCCTCGCTTGCACCGCGCCTGTCTGTTTGACCGTCTTTTGAAAGGGGCATATGATGTATGACGAAAAAGCCAATTGATCTCGATGCGTACAACAAACAACTCAATCAGCATCAACAGCGTACGAAAGAAGTCGCTGAAACGTATCGACAAAAAAGTAAGGAACTCGAACACCACCTCGAATCATCCGCACGTTCCCGTGAAGAAGCACTCGCTCGCGAAATCGCCGAATTAAAGCAAGTGACTAAACGGAACGTTCCACGAAATAAATAAACGGTTCCCGATCGTACGACGAAAGAAGTGACTCATCCGGTGGAAAACAAAATCAAACGCCAATTTCTGAATCATCTGCATCGTGACAAAAATTTGTTCGATGATTTTCAGCATGTGGATAACTTTTATACGCTCGATCAACAAATTGTGAGTGCGCTCCGCAGCGCCCATCCGATTCGGGCCGAACAGCTGCTCGAGACGCTGACGCTCGACCTATTGAAACTTCCGGTCTCCGATGAGTACATGAGTGTCCGTTTTTACTACCGCGGCCTCGTCTATCACGTCATCCGTCTGATTCCAGTCGATAACCCAAACGTCCAGACCGCGCTCAATTATACGAGCGCTCTTCTCATCTTAATCGATGAACTGACGACGACACTCGACTTTATCTATGCCATTCCCGTCATCGTCGACCATTTGACGAAGATGATGGCGTTTCTATCCCCTCCCGTGTCGACGAACCCGAACGTCACGACGACCATCCATTTGATTGAAGAGCATTTGAAAGAGCCGGAATTATCGCTCCCGTGGATCGCCCAACAAATCGGGTTATCAAACAATTATTTGTCGGCCCTGTTCAAACAGGAAGTCGGCGAGAGTGTACCCGAACGAATCCGGCGCCGCCGCATCGATGCGTCCATCGCCGATTTGCTCGGAACGAATTTGCCGATTTGTACCATCGGTGAGAAATATCGCTTCGCCTCGTGCACGGCCTATATCAACACGTTCAAGACGTACAAACAAATGACCCCACTCCAATACCGCCAATTGTTCCACACGTGAAAAGCGCTAAGCCTCTACCGAGACTTAGCGCTTTCTGTCATCCATTCTTCTCGCAACAAACCCATGCGAATCGAGTCGTAACGCACGTCGTCGACGACGCGCACCTGACGAATCCGACCTTCGAGTCGCATGCCGATTTTCTCGGCCACTTTCATCATCCGCTCATTGCCCGACCACGTCGTCAATCCGACCCGGACCGTCGGCAACGTCTGAAACAGATGGCCGACCCACAGCTTGAGCGCCCGCGTACCGATGCCCCGATTCCAGCGATCGGCTTGATGGAGGATGATGCCGACCTCGAGCCAGTTCTGTCCGGCGTCTTCATAATAGAAGGAAACCGTCCCGTAGACGGTCCCATCGACCTCGATGACCCACATGTCGTCACGGCCGACGTGTTCGTCCGCATTCTGACAGTACACCTCGTACGTCTGCGCCCGATGTTCGAAATACGGCGCGTCCCACTTCTTATATTCTGGTGCCTCGTTCTTATACATCAATTCCCATAACCGATCCAAGTCCCGTGCCTCAATCGGTCGAATCACTAACGCTTCATCACGAATCATACCCTCGTCCTCTCTATCTGTGCTGCTATACTCTTTCAAGGGATCAGTTCGAATTCCCTTTTTTCCGCTTTCGCCAGACGAGCGCCAAGATGACGAGCAACAGACTTGCCGTCACCGAGACGACGGCGAACGGACTCGCGCCGGTAATAAACAGTTCGCCGAGCGAGACCGAATAGGCGAGGCCGAACGACGTGACGAGCTTCGCGCCGATGGCAATCAAAACGAATCGCGGGAATGGCACCCGGCTGAACCCGGCCGCGAGACAGATGACCTCATCGGGCAAAATCGGGATGATGAACAAGACGAGCAACACACCGAGCCCGTACTTGTCCACGTATCGGTCATACGTCGCGAGCTTGTCGGCGTCGATAAGCCGCATCACCCGCTCCCGTCCGAACCGAGCGAGCCCGTACATGACGAGGATGCCGAGCGTCGTCGCGACGCTCCCGATTAAGGCCGCCCGGAGCGGCCCAAGGGCGACACTGCCAATCGGGACACTGACCGCCTCTGGGACCGGGAGCGCGATCGGTTGCAGGAAGCTGAAGGCGGCGAACACCCACATCGCCTGGTCGCCATACTGTTCGAGCAACCGCTCGAGCCCGTACGAGTCGTACAAGACGAGTCCGAACGAGACGTAGTATACGAAGACGAACAACAAGAATAACGTGAACGTGACTTTTAGCATTTGTTTCAAGTACGTATTCGAGCCCTCGCGAATCGACCGCAATAGACCAATCGACAGTGCGAGCAATACAATCCCGGTCCACCCGAGTTGATACGGCAATAATAGCGTCGGCAAGACGACGAACGGCAACAGGCTGAGCGTGACGAGCGCTCCCCCGTATCCTGCATAAATCATAGTTCGTTCTCGCATGTCGCATCGCCCTCTCCCTGTTCTACTATTAGTGTACCCGGATTTCGGGCAACATGTATCCACCTGAAGCTGTTGCGCACATCAGCCTTTTGCCCGAGAAAAAAGGCCACAGTCATAGACTGTGACCTGACACTCACTCGCCGAGTGAAGCTTGGATGAAATCGTGGAACAAGCGTTGTGGACGCTCCGGACGCGAAATGAGTTCTGGATGGAACTGTGACGCGACGAACCACTTGTGCTCTGGAATCTCGATGATTTCGACGAGACGGCCGTCCGGGCTCGTTCCTGAGAACTTGAACCCTTCCGCTTCGAACGCCTCACGGTACTCGTTGTTGAACTCGTAACGGTGACGATGGCGCTCATAGACGAGCTCTTGGTTGTAGGCGGCGTGCGCTTTCGTGCCTGGCTCGAGCTTACATGGATAGAGGCCGAGACGGAGCGTGCCGCCGAGGTCCTCGATATCTTTTTGTTCTGGAAGCAAATCAATAATCGGATAGTTCGTCGTCGGATCGATTTCGGCCGAGTGGGCACCGTCGAGCTTCAAGACGTTACGGGCGAACTCGACCGTCGCGAGCTGCATGCCGAGGCAAATCCCGAAGAATGGGACGTTGTTCTCACGCGCATAACGCGTCGCTTCGATTTTCCCTTCAATGCCGCGTTCTCCAAATCCGCCTGGGACGAGAATCCCGTCTGCGTCTCCGAGAAGCGTCTCGACGTTCTCTGCCGTCACCTCTTCAGCGTTGACCCAATCGATATCGATGTCGGCGTTGAAGGCGTAACCGGCGTGCTTGAGTGATTCCGCGACCGAGATGTACGCGTCACGAAGTTCGACGTATTTTCCGACGAGAGCGATTTTGACTTTCTTCTCGAGGTGCGTGACCGTGTGTACGAGCTCTTTCCAAGCCGTCATGTCAGCGGCCGGCGTGTTGAAGCCGAAGTAATCGTTGACGAGTTGGTCCATTCCTTGCTTTTGAAGGTTGAGCGGCACTTCGTAAAGCGTCGACGCATCTTGTGCCTCGATGACCGCTTCTTTACGTGTATCACAGAACAAGGCAATTTTTTCACGCATCTCTTCTGGGATATCGTGCTCGGTACGGAGGACGATGATATCCGGCTGAATCCCGTAACTGCGGAGTTCTTTGACGCTATGTTGGGTCGGTTTCGTCTTCATCTCACCAGCAGCGCGGAGATAAGGGACGAGCGTACAGTGAACGTACATGACGTTCTCTTTGCCGATATCGTTTTTCACTTGACGAATGGCCTCGATGAACGGAAGCGACTCGATGTCCCCGACTGTTCCACCAATCTCTGTGATGACGACATCCGCGTTCGTCTCGCGACCGGCGCGGAAGACGCGGTCTTTAATCTCGTTCGTGATGTGTGGAATGACTTGGACCGTTCCCCCGTTATAATCGCCACGACGCTCTTTTTTCAAGACCGTCGAGTAGATGCGACCTGACGTCACGTTGGCGTTTTGCGACAAGTTGATGTCGATGAAGCGCTCGTAGTGACCGAGGTCAAGGTCCGTCTCAGCGCCGTCATCTGTGACGAACACCTCTCCGTGCTGGTACGGGCTCATCGTTCCTGGGTCGATATTGATATACGGGTCAAACTTCTGAATCGTCACGTTCAAACCTCGGTTTTTGAGTAGACGTGCGAGTGAAGCGGCTGTGATCCCTTTACCGAGTGAAGATACTACCCCACCTGTTACGAAAATATACTTTGTCATCATCATTCTCCTCTCTTAAATGCCACAACGGGAAACGAAAAAACAAAAAAAGCAAAAGTGCCCCCACTGAAATGGAGGACACTTTTGCTGCATCGTTACGTGCTAAACTAGCCCATGACTAATTTACGTCAGAGACGATGCAGTCGTCAAGTCATTATTTTTTCTTTTTTTCAACTGTCAAAAAAGAAAAAGAGACACGCCTAGCCGGGACAAATGCCCGGCTTTTTGCGGTCTCTTATAAATCATCCTCGTCTTTAAGGTCGAGGTCGTCGTCCAAGTCTTCGTCCTCGAACTCGTCAAGGCCTTCCACTTTTTCGGCTTCATCCTCGGCATCGAACTCAGATGCGTCAAAATCTTCACCTTTTGCAAAGACGTCAAGGTCGTCTTCAATGTCGACGATGCCTTCATCCGTCTCATCGATCTCTTCTTCGAACTCATCGAGCTCACCGCGCTGGCGTGCTTCGATGACGAGATCTTCGTCTGACTTATCGAACGGATACCAAACACGAAGCGCCCAACGGTTAGCTCCCAAGTTGACGAATAGTCCGTCGATGTTCATGTCCGTGTAGAGTTGCGCGATTTTCTCGAGCTCCTCCTCTTCACTTGCGAACGTATAGTTTTGTCTGATCAGCTCACGAATCTCATCAAATGACACTGGTTGCTCGCCAGTCTTTTGAAGAATTTCGTAAACGAAATCGATCAACGATTTATTCATTAAAGGACACTCCTTTTCCGTCACTAGTTAAACATCACTCCTCATTATAAACAAAACCGATATGAAAAAGCTAGAGGAAATTATTTTGAAGTTTCAACGGTTTTTTGGATGCTTAACCAATAGAGCGTCATCAATCCGACGTTGAAGATCCACGTCAAACCGAGCACCCCGAGCATCCAACCGCGCGGGACTTTGAAGGACAACTCTGCATTGACGGACTGGCCAGTATATAGGCCGTAGCCGAGCAATCCAACCATGAGCGCGGAATACGCGACGACCATCCCGAACCGTTTCCATAGTTGCAAGAGCAGCGAGGCGAACTCTTTATTGTCCCCATACGATGCATATAGATAGACATGACCCGCACTCGCATACATCGTCTGGACGTACCCACTCACAAACAGGACCGGGATGAACACGAGCGGCTCCAAGAATCCGAGGAAGAATAGCAGCGACGTGACGAGCAGGACGTAGTAAGGATGACGCGCCACGTCGAACACACGGTTCAATAATATCCAGCCGATGACGCCCGCCAAGAACGGCATGAACACGTAGAATAAGAGCACTTGAAACGAATATAGGGCCAGACTGATGAATACGGCGCCAATCAACGTCCAGCCGCCGAACAACCCGACGACGAACGCGAGCAGTTGAACTTGGCGCGTCCGGGTGGCACTGACGTACGTTCTCGTCCGCTCCTGGAACAATACCCACCCGACGTAGCCGAGCAAAATAATCATCAATAAAAAGATTTCCACATACCCGCTCGCCCCTTCCAACAGGCTGAGGAGACGGCTCACCAACGTGAACACGGTGACGGTGATGAAGGCAAGCACGAACTTCCCTGTCGCCCATGCACACGTCGCCGTTTTCTCGAGCGGCAACTTTCTCACGAACAGCCAAGGCAGGATCAGACTGACGAGGAAGAGGATGACAGCCTCGTCATATGATCGAGTCAGCACATAAGAGAAAATGACGATCCAGGCAACGAGTGCGAGTACGAGCGGGAGCGAACTCCCTTTCTGATCCGCCGACTCGTCTGTGGTGGACAGTTCCTTCAGCTGTGACAAAATCGTCGTCATAATCGACCCGACACCGATCGATCCGACACCGACAAGAAAAGCGCTCAATTCGATCGCCCAGCCAAACGGCAGCAAAAAGCAGATGAGTCCGGTCACCAAGACGGTCAGCGCCAGTAAGAATGTCTGTTTCGAGCCAAGGCGACCAATGATGTACACCCATAGAAGCAGTCCCGACATACTCGCCACGTAAAAAATCATGAACGGGATTAATCGTCCGACGCCGTCTTCGACCGCCATGATGGACAAAAATAAAATTTGAGGCAAGATTTGACTGCTGAGGGCACTGACAATCGTCAATAACACGACCGTGTTTTTCATTAAAGATACCTCATTTCTAGAAAATGATTGAATCGCTCTCCTTTCCTTCTTTCCCGCCCCCTTCCATTCGAGAACCTCTCGAATCACACATCAGCTCCTCAGTTTTTTCACATGTTTGCCGATATAGAATAGAACGCTATTTTAGCTGTACGAGAAAAAGGAGAATGAAACATGGCACTGTTCCGTAAATCAAAACCTACCGCTTACACCGCGTCGATCGGCTTCCCTGATGTGGCGAAGACCGCACGACCGACCGATCCAAATTTGAACGGGCGTACCCATTATATGGGTTATACGGCGTCGCAAGTGAAGCGACTCCAAGACATGGCCCCGCTCGTCGAGTCCGTGTTAGACGATGTCCTCGAAAACGTCCTTGACCACTTGATGTTGCAGCCTGAGATGGTCCAAATCGCCAACGCCTCGTCGACACGTGAGCGGCTTAAAAAAGTGTTCGCTGACTATTTCCGGAGCTTGTTGACCGGAAACATCGATGAAAAGTTCCTTGCGATGCGTAAACGGATGGGCCAGACGCATCACCACTATGCTGTACCGGTCGTCTGGTTCCTCGCGACCTATTCTGCCTTCAACACGTTGCTCGTCCCAAAAATCGTCGAGACGTACCAACACGACCCGGCCACATTGACCGAATCGCTCCTCGCATTGTCCCATGCGATGAACTTGGACGCCCAAATCGTCACTGAGCAGTACGTCGATGCGCGTCTCGATGAGATTGAATCGGCAAACGTCGCCCGAGCGACGCTATTGAACGATGTCAGCCGCGTTAGCACGGAAGTCGCGACGACGATGGAGCAGACCGGTCACGCCATGTCCGAGACGAGCAAGCGAGCCCATCAAGTGTTGTCCGAGACCGAGCAGACGGAGAAGATGAGCCGTCACTTGATGAGCTTGACGCATACGAACGGCGAGCAAATCGAACAGATGGAATCCGAGTTCAAACAGTCGGCGACGTACGTCGACGCCTCGCTCGATCGCATCACCGCGCTCAAGGACGGCTCGCAAGAAATCGTCAGCATGACTCGGAGCATCGAACAGATTGCCAACCAGACGAACTTGCTCGCCTTGAACGCATCAATCGAAGCGGCCCGAGCCGGTGAGCACGGCAAAGGCTTCGCCGTCGTCGCGACCGAAGTGCGGACGCTCGCCGAGAATGCGAAACAGCTGAGCAGTCAAATCAACGTCCTCATCCATGAGAATGAAGCGAACATCGCCGCCCTGCTCGATCAAATGGGACAGATGCATCGAACGAACGACGAGGCAATGCGTCAACTCGGTGCCGTCAAAGCTGGCTTCTCGACCGTCAAAGACGAGATGGGCAATTACGTCATGTCGTTCGAACGAAACAAGCAAGACCTCGGCCAAATGGTCGAGACGATTTCGGCCATCAATGAGACGACGCAAGGACTATCACACCTGACGTCTTCCTTATTGGCCACTTCCGAGATGCACTAACGACAAACAAGGCACGGTCCGCGGACCGTGCCTTGTTTTTATTGGACAATCGGTTCTGGTACTTCGATTGGAGCGAGGGAGCGATCAAGCAATTCGACGACGTCGAACGTACCGACCGTCTCATCGACTTCTTTCGCTTTCGTCCCGTCCGAGAGCATCGTCAAACAGTACGGACATGCCGACCCGATGACCGTCGGTTTCGTCTCGAGCAACTGCTCGGTCCGGGCCACGTTAACGCGCGTCCCGACTTTCTCTTCTTGCCACATGAGACCGCCACCGGCGCCGCAGCACATGCCGTTCTCACGGTTCCGCTCCGCCTCGACGAGTTCGACACCTGGGATGCGTTCCAAGACGAAACGTGGGGCGTCGTAAATACCGTTATAGCGTCCGAGATAACATGAGTCGTGATAGACGACACGCTCGTTCACGGAGAAGTCCGGTTTGACCCGGCCCGTATCGAGCAGCTCGGCGAGGAGCTCGGTATGGTGATACACTTTCACACCCGTGAGTCCAAAGTCCGGATACTCGTTTTTGAACGTGTTATACGCGTGTGGGTCGACCGTGACGATTTTCGTGACCCCATACTTCTCGAACAGTTTAATGTTCGCTTCGGCGAGCTCTTGGAACAACAGCTCGTTTCCGATACGGCGTGGCGTATCCCCTGAGTTCTTCTCTTCATTCCCGAGGATGGCGAACGAGACGCCGGCCTTGTTCAAGACGCTCGCAAAGCTTTGGGCGACTTTTTGGCTACGGCTGTCGTATGAGCCCATCGCTCCGACCCAGAAGAGGAATTCAAACTCTTCGCCGGCCTTTTTCTTCTCTTTCGCCGTCGGGATGACGAGTTCTTCCCGGTCTTTGCGCCAATTCTCACGCTCTTTCCGGTTCATCCCCCACGGGTTGCCTTGACGTTCGATATTGGCGACCGTACGCTGCGCTTCTGGATCCATCTTGCCTTCCATCATGACGAGGTAACGGCGCAAATCGATAATCTTGTCGACGTGCTCGTTCATGACCGGACATTGGTCCTCACAGTTGCGGCACGTCGTACATGCCCAAATCTCTTCTTCAGTGATGACGTTGCCGATCAACTCATCGGCGACGAGCATATGTCCGTCTTGGGCCGCGGCGGCAATCTCGGCCCCTTGCGTGTTTTGGAACAAGAGCGCCGGTGCCCACGGTGACTTCCGGGTGACGGCGGCCCCTTTCATGTTCATATGGTCGCGCAGCTTGACGATGAGGTCCATCGGCGACAGCATCTTACCGGTCCCGGTCGCCGGGCAGACGTTCGTACAGCGTCCGCACTCGACACAGGCATACAAATCGACGAGTTGTTTTTGGTTGAAGTCTTCGATTTTATTGACCCCGAAGACGACTTCTTCGTCCGACTCCTCGGCTTCTTCCATCGCCGAGAAATCGACCGGAGCGAGACGACCGACCTGGTGCGTCCGTCCGAGCCAGACGTTGAGCGTCCCGGCGATCAAGTGGGCGTGCTTGCCTTGCGGGATATAAATCATGAAGCTGAGCAAGAACAAGAGATGAAGCCACCAGAAGACGACGAACAAGGCGAAGGCGACCCCTCCCGGTACCCAAGCAAACGCCGAACCGATGAGCGTCGCGACCGGTTCACCCCACATCGGAAGTTCTTCCTTATAGACGAGGTAGAACCCGTTCCCGAACAAGACCGATACCATCAGCCCACCGATGAAGATGAGGGCGAGGCCGGCCAAGAAGTTTCGTTTCAAGCGCACGAGCTTCTCGATGTAACGGCGGTAGAATCCCCAAACGACCGCGACAAGAATCATGAGCATGACGATTTCTTGCATGAACGTGAAAATTGGATAGAGCGGACCGAGCGGGATGTGCGGGAAACGTGTCCCGACAGCAAGCCCTTTCCAGATGAAGTCGATGGCCCCGAACTGGACGAGGATGAACCCATAGAACATCATGACGTGAATGATGCCGCTCTTCTTGTCTTTTAACAATTTCTTTTGGCCGAACACATTGATCATGACCTGTTCGAGCCGTTCCTTATTCGTTTGGCTCCACTCTGCCTGCTTCCCGAGCTTGATGAACGTATAGCGCTGATAGACCAGCGAGGCGAACAAATACAGTCCATAGCCGAGGACGAGCAAGAATAGAATCCAGTTGACGATTAAAAATGTAGACATCCCCAAAACTCCCCCTTATGAAAACGGATTCAATCTTGAATTCAGTATATCAAACAATGAATGAACAGTCATTCATTTTTATCGAAGGGGTCAAAAATTGAGCACATGCTTCAAGAATAAGAGGATGCCGCCATACCCGACTACCGCGAGGACGAACGTCCGGAAGTGGAGGTTGCGGTCGGCTGGAAGTTCGAACTTGACGATATTCAGAATCATCGCCCCGGCGACAAACGCGAACAAGATGGCCTCGACGTGCGAGGCGAGATCGATGAAACGGGAAAAGAAACCGCCGATGAGGATGCCGCCGCTCAACAAATAACGTCCTTGCCGAAGGTAGCGTTCCCCGTAATGGCGATACAAGTCGTGACCGACAGCGAGGAAGTGGACGCCGAGCGCCGTTGCGTAGAAGCTGCGGGCGACGAACGTGACGGATGATGCCGTAACGACGTAAGCCGAGAACGACATATATGCCGTCAACAGCGTCACTTGGAGCCAATACGACACGTTCTGATCAATCGTCTCGTCTTTGAAGTGTGGCGTTCGAACGACACGCATCGTCCCATAAAAGACGGTGAAGCCGAGCAAGCTGATGACGTAAATCTCCGACGGCAAGGCCAGGTCGAGCCATTCGACCCGGAGCGTGTCTTGCCGCTTATTCAAAGACGGCAAGAGATACATGAAAAAGTACGTGATGGCGATCCCGCTCGAAAACGAGAACCATTTTTGAGACGGTACCCGGTCTCGTGGAAACAGATAGATTCCCCAAAAATTGATCAGTGCTAAATAGACCACGATCCAATTCGCCATCTCACGTCATCCTTTCAGTTCAATCCAAAACCGCTCGACGATTTTCCCGCCTTCCGCTGTGAACGGTGTGTCCGGTATTCCTCCGTTATTCAAGATGACTTGGCGTGACGCCACGTTCGTCCGGTCACACGTAATCAACGCCCGCTCAATCCCGAGTTCTTTCGCTTTCTCGAGCGCGAGCTCGAGCTGTTTCGTTGCCAGACCGCGTCCACGTGCGCTCGGCTTGATGCCGTAACCGATGTGGCCCCCAAAGTTGAGGAGGTTGTCATTCAATTCGTGGCGGATATTCGCTGCCCCAAGCAACTCGTCCCCGTCCGTCAGCCAATACGTCGTGCTCGGCACCCAACTGACGTTGTTCACCCGTATCTCTTTATCACGAATCTGTTTGACGTACGACGCAAAGTCAGACGCGTCGCGGTCGACCGCGTTCGGGACGATCGTCTCTTCCCGCTCCCGCCACTCCTTTAAAAATTCGAGTACTTGCGCTTGTTGCGCCATCGTTGTTTTGACGAGCTGTAGCATCTGACGTCCCCCTAATTGATTGGTCTCTCTTCATCATAACGAAGCCGATTCACGTTGAAAACAGACGTTCCTGTGACGAGATGTCGCCTTTTTCATAGAATCATCTAGCAAAAAACCCGCAATCGATTGCGGGTCAGTCTTCTAATCCTAGTCGTTTTGGCATCTGTGGGGCGAGCGTACGGGCCTCGTCTAAACGGCCAGCCTCGACGAGCGTGTGGAACCGTAAAAATTCCTCATGTGTCGCGTCACCGATGGCCGCCAAATAATCGATATAGCGTTCGTACACCGACTTGTCTTCCGGCCGCGCCTCGATCAACGCGACGTAAAGCCGGACCGTATCTTCTCCATAAAGAAGCGGGAACTCATCGTTCAACTGGAGCAACTTGTCGACCGAGTCCATATCAACACCGGTCTCGTTGTCATAGTGCCCAACGACCTGCTCAGCATGGTCCTCGAGGCGGCCACGCCACTCTTCATACTCGTCCTCGTTCGTCTCGAGCATCTCGAACCAATCCTCGTTCAACATCTCTTCAATCTTTTTCACGCGTTCTGCAAAATTCATGCGAACTCTCCTCCTTCAAACGTCCATGTGACGTCGACGTCATAATTTCCCGCCACGTCTTCGTTCATCGATAACTCGTAGACGAAGCGGCAACGGCCGTCCGCGACATCGAGTCGCTCTGTCGTCGTCGCCATCGTCATCGACATATATGGGTTTTTATATAGGCTTTGCGTCAAACGTCCTTCGATAAAGGAATGATTCATCTCGATCGGTCCTTTACAGATGAGCGCGAGCCGGCCTGTCGTATATTTGATTGTCGTCGGAACGACACCGTCTTCCCGTTCTTGATCGAACGTCAAGATGAAGCCGGTCTTCAATTCATAATAGAGCCCCTCGGCTTGCAGCTCGATCGGTTCCGCGATCTCACTGATCGTCGTCTTTTGGCGCACACGTACGCGTTTCGGTTCAATTGCCATGGTGATTCCCCTTTCCGCTGTCCCATCGTACCATATCTCGCGAACGGTCCGGAATCGGTAACTTTTTCTTTCCCGGTTCGCACGCGCTTCACACGTCGGGCCCGATCAATTTTATATTATGTGCGTGCAAGAAGTCCGCTTCAAGCAAAAAGACCGCGGATGTGATCATCCGCGGCCGTTCGTTCCGTTAAAACTTCAGCCAATTCCCTTCCGAAATCACGTCTCCATGCCCGTCGACGACTCGAATCGCCGTCTCGTCATCGATGGCGTAGCTCGGCCCAGCCAACATGCCTGCCCATTCGGTCGCATGCTCGGACGTGTTCTCCGGCAACATCTCATGATCGAGGTGAGGGAAAATCGAGAAATCGACATACCCTAGTGTCTTATCGCCCTGCTCGCCCGGTGCCTGCCAACCGACAAACGCCTCCCCGATGCGCGGGGTCATGACCATGCTGCCGGCACTCAAACCGACATAGACGCCATTCCAATCCGGTAACAGCTGCGCGACACCGGACTGCTGCATCCAATAATGCAAGAACAGGGGATCGCCTCCGTTGACCAACAACACATCCGCCTCGTCGAATGCCGGTCTCCACACCGTTTCATCAAGGCTTGGGAGGGCACTCAATTCGAGGACCCCGACCGACTTCCACCCTAACTCACACATCGGCGTCGAGAAATCACCGTTGAAAAAGTTCCACGCGTGATTCGTCCCACCCGGCAACGCGTAAATCGCGGTCGGGATGCATAGGGCGGTACACTCCTCAATCGGTTTCCCTAACAACTCGAGTAACGCTTGTTTAATCCGGTCATTTTTAATCCCGGCCGATGTCAGTAACAGTCTCATTCCAACCCCTCCTCGTCTTGTCTATATATGAATTCGTGCTCTCTCGTCATTTCCCTGTACACAAAAAAAAGACAGGGAATGTCCCTGTCTTCGATTAACTCATTTTATAGACGCGCCCCTCGAACGGCTTCAAGTGGACGAGTGTCGTATCATCATGCGGCTCGAGCGGCATGTTTTGCAAGACGACGTCTTCCGAGCGAAGCGTGAGCTCCGTCGCAAAGATGGCTTCTTTGCCCGTCAAGTTCGTCATGACGAGGTATTGCGAGTCACCGAGCGTGCGCGTGTACGCGTAAATCTCCGGGTGCTCCGGCAAGACGATGTCATACGTCCCGTAAACGAACGTCTCGTCTTGCTTTCGAAGACGAATCATCTCTTTATAGAAGTTGAGAATCGAGTCGTCGTCTTCGAGCTGGGCGTCGACGTTGATGTCCGTGTAGTTCGGGTTGATGCCGAACCAAGGCGTCTCGGCGAACGTGAAGCCCGCGTTCGGGGCATCGCTCCACTGCATCGGTGTGCGCGTGTTATCACGTGACGAGTTCCACGTGATGTCCATCATCTCCTCATGGCTCTTGCCATGTTCGAGACCGATGTAATAGCGGTTGCGTGTCGCGATATCGTCGTACTGGTCGATCGAGTCGAACTTCACGTTCGTCATGCCGATCTCTTGGCCTTGATAGATGAACGGCGTCCCTTGCATGAGAAAATACATCATCGCAATCGATTTCGCACTCTCTTTCCAATAGCGCTCGTCATCACCCCATGACGACACGGTCCGTGTCTGATCGTGGTTCTCGACATAGAGGGCGTTCCAGCCGTCTTCTTCGAGACCTTTTTGCCATTTCGTCAGGACGTTCTTCAAGTGGACGACGTCGAGCTTCGACTCGGCGTCTTCACGCCAGAGACCCATGTGTTCGAATTGGAACACCATGTTCATCTTGCCTTCCTTCTCGCCGACCCAAAGGTGGGCGTCGTCAGGCGACACGCCGTTCGCTTCCCCGACCGTCATGATGTCGTGCTTGTTGAACGTCTCGTCGCGAAGCTCTTCCAAATAACCGTGAATCCCATCGACGTTCATGTGCATCTCGAACGATGGCACGAAGTCGAGGCCTTCTGGGTTCGGCAAATCGCCGAACGATGGATGTTTGCGGATGTGGCTGATTGCATCGACACGGAAGCCGTCGATGCCTTTGTCGAGCCACCAGTTGATCATGTTATAGATTGTCTGGCGCATCTCGGCGTTCTCCCAGTTCAGGTCCGGTTGTTTCTTCGAGAAGACGTGCAAGAAGTATTGCTCCGTCGTCTCATCGAACTCCCAGGCCGACCCGCCAAAGATTGACTCCCAGTTGTTCGGTTTCGAGCCGTCGGGTTTGCCGTCACGCCAAATGTACCAGTCACGCTTCGGATTGTCTTTCGAGCTCTTCGATTCGATGAACCATGGGTGCTCGTCCGACGTATGGTTGACGACGAGGTCGAGCAACAACTTCATGCCGCGTGCATGGACTTCCGTCAACAGTCGATCGAAGTCTTCCATCGATCCGAACTCGTCCATGATGTCCTGATAGTCGCTAATGTCATAGCCGTTGTCATCATTCGGCGACTTATACATCGGACAAATCCAGATGACGTCGACGCCGAGGTCTTTCAAATAGTCGAGCTTATCGATGATGCCTTGGATGTCGCCGATTCCATCGCCGTTCGCATCGTAGAAGCTGCGCGGGTAGATTTGATAAGCGACGGCTTCTTTCCACCAGTTTCGTTTCAGTGTTTTCGTTTGTGTGTGTTGGTCACGTTGTAAAAGTTGCATGTCTCAATGATACTCCCTTATCCCTAAACTCACTGCGCATCCTATATACTAATATCAGTGCTGTTCTCTCTATATCGCATTAGCGCAATCGTTTGCACGATGCACTACGTTTATCTTAACAAAAATTCGAAATCAATACAAAGAGTGTTTCAACAGCTTACTCACCGTGTACCCTACACGAATTTGAAATGAAATGAAAGTGAGGCGACTTATATGATTCGTTTGGCCACACAGGCCGATCTTTCGGCAATCGATCAACTAATTTTACAGAAAGCCCAAGCTTTTCAGGCAGCCGGAAAAACGCAATGGGTGAAATATTTGGAACCGAGCCGGACCGATTTTGTGACTCATGACGTCACGAACGGGACCGTGTATGTATATGAAACAAATGGAACCATCACCGGGTCGGTCAGTTTGATTCCGCCGACGGCTTGGGATGAGAATTTATGGGACGATTCCCGGGGGGCCGTCTATTTACATCGGCTCGTCGTCGACGACCGAATGAAAGGCCAACAAATCGGCGAACAGCTGATGCGTCATGCACTCGCAGCAACGTCGGACCGGATTCGCCTCGACTGCGTCGCCACGAACTCTTTTTTGAACGCCTATTATCCCCGCTTCGGCTTCCGGTACATCGGCGAACGGGATGGTTTTTCTTTGTTTGAAAAAGAGGCTTGACCTTGACGCGACGTCAACGTGTACGCTGAATCCAAGGAGGTGAGGACATGTATACGATTCAACAGCTCGCCACGCTCGCTGGCACGACCACACGGACGCTACGGCACTATGATGCGGTCGGTCTGCTTGTTGCCGAGCGTGACGCCAACGGGTATCGCCGTTACTCGTCACATGACGCCGAGCGTTTACAGTCGATTCTGCTATATCGCTCGCTCGACTTTCCACTCGAGACGATTCAGGCGTTGCTCGAAGCCGAACCGTTCGATCGGACCCGTGCCCTCGAGGAGCAGGTGACCGCCCTGCGCGCGAAGGCCGCCTATTTCGCGACACTCGCCGAGACGGCGGAATCGACGCTCACCTCACTGAGAGGAGGAATTTCAATGGAAGACAAATCGTTGTTCAACGGCCTGTCGTTTGACGAACTGAAAGCCCATGAAGCGAAACACGAACCCGAGGTCGTGGAGCGTTGGGGCGAGAGCGAGGCGTACAAGACGTCACGTACGCGCGCCGACAAGCGCTCGAAAGAAGACTGGGAAGCTCTCAGTCAACAGCAAGTCGATCTCGTCAAACCGCTCGTCGACTTGTTCACGGCCGGTGTCCCGGTCGAAGACCCACGTGTCCAAGCGGCCGTCCAGGCGAACCACATGTTCATCAACGACCAGTTCTATGACTGCTCGCTCGACATGTTCAGCGGACTCGGACAGATGTACGTCATGGACGAGCGTTTCACCGCGTTTTATGACAGGTACGCCCCAGGACTTGCCGTCTACTATAATGACGCCATCCAACACTATTGCATCACCCAAAGCTAAACGGCCAAAGCATCGCGCTTTGGCCGTTATTTCGCCGTTCGGCGGTCATAGACATCTTCCTTTAACAGCAACTCGATTTGCCGTCTCAGGAGCGGGAGCGCTGTCGTGAGCTGTAAATACGGGTACGTGGCAAAGTTATCCGTCCCACCGATATAGAGCACGGCCCGGTCGACCACAGACCAGCCCCGCTCGGTCCACTGTTCGATTCGTGCCTCACAGACGTCCGGTTTGGCCCGAAACGCCCAGTATGCCTCAATCTGCCCTTCGGCGATCGTCGGTTTGACCGTCAGCACCGGACAATCGAATCGAGCGAGGACACTCGGGTCAATCGGTCCCGTCTCATGGGTGACGATCAGTTGTGGGTCGAGACGATCGAGCCACATCGTCGTCTTCGCATCGTTTAACGAAGTGACTCGCAGGATGTGATGGAACGGAATCGGCTCGTCGTTCAACGGATAGCGACCTTTCAATTCTCGAATCCGGGCCCGGCTGGATACGCGCATGAGAGGCGCCATCGACCGGACATAAGCGTGTGTCAGCCAATGGTTGAGCGATTCGGGTCGATGCTCGCTCGGACCATCTTCTCGAATCACATGGGTCACCCCTAGATTGCGAATCGCCTGATAGACGTAGGCGGATGTGCGATGTTCCCCGACAAGTAACACGATTGGTCGGCCCATGGCGTTTCCCTCCTTCCATTTTCCTAAAACAACGCTCATCCGTGACGCTCCTGCGTCGAGACGACGACCGGGCGGCACCGGTCAGCCACTTCTTCCATCGATAAACTTTCGAATTGGTATGTCTGGTGGAGCTTCTCATAATGAGCGACGATTTCGCTCAACATCGCCATATTTTCCGATAAGTGCTTCCCGAAGTTATGCGGGTGCCACCAGAGATGGAACACTTGTCCGGTCTTGGCCGCATGCGTCATGCTGCGCTTGATACGACGCAATTTGAGACGGTCGAGGAAGCGGAGCGCCGACACGTACGGACGGAGGAAGCGGCTCGAAGGCACGTTATACGGAGACGACTGTCGAATGGATTCCCATGAGACGGTGTGATGCCCGGTCAAGTTCACGTAGGCGTCCAACAGTCGAAGGGCCCGTCGGCCTAACCCCTCATCCCCTCTCGCATCGGCCCGATAAATGTAATGGGTCTCATTGCCCCGATAGACATCGATTCCGACTTCTTGAGCTGCCTTGAAATGCGCCGGACTCGATTGATTACGTGGATAGACGATACTTTGAATCGGGACATCCCGCCGCGCCGCCACACGCTTCGCCGCCTCAAGGTCGGCCTTGAACGCCTCGATGGTCACACCTTCCTCGAGACAAGAGAGATGACAATACGTATGAGTTCCAATCGTTTGGCCAGGGGTAGCGATGATTTGATCGACGAGTGACTTACCGAAGTGATACGGATCGGTCGCCTCGTCCGCCCCGACGTGCTGCATCCAGTTGTACGAAGAATATTCGGGATGACGGTACGCCGGCTGAATCGTCGGCAAGTCTTTCAACAGTTCCGCTTTCGTCTCATAGAACAGGAAGCCGACGGTCGCCCACGTCACATGAATCTGATGCGCGGCGAACAAGTCGAGCAGGCTTGGAACGACTTGCCGTACCCCGAGTAGATTCTCGCCATACGCCTCGATCGTCGTGCCGTCAAACGTGCCCCAGTTCAATTCGAAATCTAACGAGATGACAAATGCTCCGTTCATCGCGATTCCTCCTCCATGTTCACTTCTTTCCATCACACGACTCACGAAGCTCCAACTCGGCGAGTGCCCGTTTCCAAGAGCCATACCGCCGCGATATTTTGGCAACACTCGGTCGTTTATGTTGTTTGGCCCATTTCTGATACGTGACGGCGTTGAATGGGACCACGACCCGGCTTGCTTCGAGTAACGATTGGACGATTTCTGCTTTTTCACGTTCTGGTTGGACGGTAAAATGGAGTTCTTCTAAACGCTCAACCGTTTTCACGGCCAGACTCCAAGACCCGAAGTGGGAAATAATATCACCTAGGGAAGGGGCAACTTGACCTTTGGCCCACTGTTGATAGTGGGTGCTCGTCAATCTCCCTTCCTGTTCAAGTGCGAGCCGAAGCGCAGCGATGAGTTCTTGTTGGGTATACTGTTTGCGGGATTCGACGAGCCCGGCCGCTTTTAACGCGCCGGTCCATGACCCATAAAAATTGAGAACGTCGAGGAACGTCGGGACGTCTCGGTCTCGGCTCCAGAGCTGATATTGTTTGACAGTGAGGGTCGGAGTCAGAGATGCAGCGGCTCGAAGCGACTGGATAATCTCTGCTTCCCGGTTCATCGTTCGTCCTCCTCAGACACTTTGTTCGGTCACGATTGTACGTGTATCGAGTACCGTCTGGATGACTTGCTGTTGTTCTCCGAGCGTCAAATCAGATCCCGACGGAAGACAGATGCCGTTTTCGAAGAGTCGGCGACTGACGTCTTCTCCGTCGACCGACACGTATTCCGCATCGCGGTAAACGGGCTGTAAGTGCATCGGCTTCCAGACGGGACGCGATTCAATCCCGGCCGTGGCGAGCCGCTGCATCAATGTGTCACGATGCAAGTCGGTTTGGTCCAATTGCATGGCCGTGAGCCAACGGTTGGCCCGTGAATATGGGACCTCTTGTTGATATGTCGTCCCAAGTTGCCGGAACATGCGCTCGTAGCGGGCGAAGACGCGACGTCTCGCTTGGACGCGCTGTTCAATCACTTCGAGCTGTCCCCGACCAATGCCGGCCGAGACATTGCTCAATCGATAGTTGTAACCGACTTGTTCATGCTCATAATGCGGCGCGTCTTCCCGGGCTTGCGTGGCCAACTTGAGCGCTAACTGTTTCGTTTCCGCATTCGGCACCATGAGCATGCCGCCGCCTGAGGTCGTGATGATTTTGTTGCCGTTGAACGAATAGAAGCCGATGTCGCCGATCGTGCCCGTCATCTGCCCGTGCCATGTCGAACCTAGTGATTCGGCCGCATCTTCAATCAACGGGACACCATACTCGCGGCAAATGTGGCGAATCTCACCTATTTTCGCGACGACGCCATAGAGATGCACGACGATGACTGCTTTCGGAAGTTTCCCTTTCGTCGCCGCTTGGACGAACGCTTTCCGGAGCGCGTCCGGCGACATGTTCCACGTCGTCGTTTCCGAATCGATAAAGACCGGGATCGCCCCGACATAACGGATCGGGTTGACCGATGCCACGAACGTGAGCGATTGACAGAAGACTGTGTCATTTGTCCCGACGCCGAGAGTAAGTAGCGCTAAATGGAGGGCGGCCGTGCCCGAACTTGTCGCCAAGGCGTGAGGATGGTCCGCATATGCAGCCACTTCCGCTTCAAACGCATTGACGTTCGGGCCGAGCGGCGCAATCCAATTGCTTGCGAACGCCTCTTCGATATAAGCCATCTCACGTCCGGACATATGCGGCTTTGATAATAAGATGTTCATTTGATGCCCTCCTTCATCATGTTTTTATACGAGATATACCAGTCGACGACTTGCTCGAGCCCTTCAAATAGCGATGTACTCGGGCTGAAACCGACTAAGGTATCGAGCGTCGGAATGTTCGACTGCCGGAGCACGGATGTGCGCATCGGCAACGACGTCTTGGCTGATTTGTTGAGGATGTGCCCGATATCGGACAGTAACGTTTGAACGGTCACGTAGTCCGAGGCTGGAATTTGAAAGTAGCCGACGGGCGACAGTCCCGTTTGAACCAAACGCAATAGCCGAACGACCGACTCGACGACGTCATCGATATAGGAGACGTTGATGATGTCCGTCGCATAATAACCGGAAAGACGGACGCCGCGGTCGACCGCGACAATCGCTTTGGACACGAGTGTCGAGGCGTCATCCCAAGGTCCGAAGACGTCTTCCGTGAATAAGTGGATGGCAGGATCTTCTTCGCTCACTTCCTTTACCGGGAGGTCGAACGTGATGAACGACTCGAGCGGGACTCGTGTCGTATGCAGCCCGATATACCGCTTCATCAACTCATATCGTTCGAGCGGGTCGTCGACGGTACGGGTCGAACATAAGATGATGTGGCGTGGTTCATGTCGCTTCAAGATGTTGCGCATGACCGTCTTGTTCGCGAGTGTCGTACGAATCAACTGAAACTGCGGGTGCGTCAGGACGTAGAGACGTTGTTTGGCAATTCTCGTCTTGTGCCGCCCTTCATCGTCGATTCCGACGACGTCAAACCCTTCCTGTAACAGTCGACGTGCCAGATGGAATCCTTGAAAGCTGGCGACGCCGACGATGAGCACTGTTTGATCGACCATCGTTCTCCCCTCCTCGCTCGTAGTGGCGTTCAGTTCCCATCGGCGAGACGTGATGCGGCGATATGAGGACGCATCCGTTTCACCCCGTGTGTGAACAGCCGTTCGACGTCTCGATCGAGGTCGTCGCTGTTGGCGATGAACAGCAACAGATACATCAACGCGTCACGGTCATCACGGAACGTTTCAATCAAATGCAAGACGGAGGAGACGGTCTTGAACGGCCGGGTCCGACCGACAAAGATTTTTGGGAAGACGTTCGCTTCCGAACCGAGCTCACTTTCGTCCAGCAGTTCTTCGTATAACTTCTCACCAGGACGAATCCCGGTGACCTCGATTCCAATCTGGTCGGTCGTGAAACCGCTCAACTCGATCATTTTCTTCGCCAAATCGATGATTTTGACCGGAGCACCCATATCGAGCACGAACACTTCACCACCTCGCGATAAGACGCTCGCTTGAATGACGAGACGACTCGCTTCCGGGATGGTCATGAAGTAACGGGTCATCTCGGGATCGGTGACGGTGATCGGACCTCCGCGTAGAATTTGTTCTTTAAACAGCGGGACGACCGAGCCACGGCTGCCGAGGACGTTACCGAAGCGGACGACCGCAAAAATCGTATCACTGGAACGAGCTTTCTCTTGGACGACCATTTCGGCGATTCGTTTCGTCGAACCCATCACGTTCGTCGGATTGACCGCCTTGTCCGTCGAGATCATGATGAAGCGATTCACTTTGTGACGGGCCGCGACGTCGACCATATGTTTCGTCCCGTAAATGTTGTTTTTAACGGCTTCGAGCGGATTGTCTTCCATGAGCGGAACGTGTTTGTGGGCGGCGGCGTGATAGACGATGTCCGGTTTATACATCCGGAACACTTCTTCAAGCCGGGCCTCATCCTGCACATCACCGATGACGGGATAAAGCACCGTGTCCGTCCCGAGTTCGCGCAGCTCTCGTTCAATCAAGTAAATACTGTTCTCGCCGTGACCGAGGAGAATCATTTCAGCCGGGGCAAATTTGATGAGCTGACGGCACAGTTCCGAACCGATTGATCCGCCGGCACCCGTGACGAGTACCGTCGCTCCTTCCACATGACTAGAAATTCCAGATATGTCCAACTGGACCGGTTCTCGGCCTAGCAAGTCTTCGATTTTCACTTCGCGGATTTCACTGATGGAGACCTTCCCGGTCGCGAGCTCCGAGATCATCGGTAACGCATGGGACTCAGCACCCGTCTTCTCAATCCGTTTGAGCAAGGCAAGGCGTCGCGCATAGGACAGGCTTGGGATGGCCAAAATCACGACTTCAATCCCGTGCTCTTGGATGATGCGCTCTAAATCGTCCGTCACCCCGAGCACTGGAACACCGTGCACGTAAAGCGACTGTAGGTGCGGGTTGTCATCGAGTAGACCGACAACGCAGAGGACGGTCGTCCGATGTTCTTTCAACTCACGGACGATCAACTGGCCCGAATCACCGGCACCGATGATGAGTGCTTTTCGTCCTGGGTGATTGGAGTGCGGTTTGAACACATCGAATACGTGGTTGCGGGCCAAGAATCGCGTGAACAAAATCAAGTTGAAGGCGAGCAACCCTTGGACGGCGATGATCATGCCGAGCCCTGCCCCGAAGTGAAATTGGTTGTAGGCGTACAACACCAAGTCACTGCTCAGTAAGGCGATGGCGACTTGTTTCATCTCATGGACCGAGGCGTAACGCCAGTCGATACGATGGATTTTTAACACCGTCCCGACGAGACTGAAGCTGATGATTTTGATACCGACCATCATCAACATTTCGCTCGATTCGAGCGCTGCGTACGACGTAATCGTCGAGAACAGCAATTCAAACGTCGCATAGAGCACAAATGAGACGATCAAGATGTCGAGACATAAGAACAGCAAATTCCGTTGATTCTTCCGATACACGTTCACAAGTGTTGCCATGGTAGTTCGCACCTCCAAGAGTCTGAGTTGTTCGTTCGTGGTGTGGGTTGGAATGCGCAAAAGATGCGTCGATGCTAGTAAACTACCCGACTCTTCTCGACAAATTTAAAGATAAAACAAGCTTTTTCTCATGAACGACACGGATGGCAACAAAGGAGTTCACGAAATTATTATCATGATTTCTTTCACATAATGAATAATTGTCGGACAAACGGGAAATGGGAATATACATAACCCGAATTGGGTATCGTTTACATTATTTTGCATCTCATCAAAACAGAGCATAAGGAGGTAAAAATCGATTTCAAGCATTCTTTTTGACTAGCTCGTTGACTCTTCCAACCAATACAAGCTGTTCATTCACACCAAGAGACCTTCCGAGACGCTCGCTGCGTCTCCCTCCAAAGGAGAGACACCAAGATGAAAAAATGGACACGCCCTCAAATCGTACAAGCATTGCAGTTAGCTGCTCAAGAACATGCCGAGCTCGATTCGAAACGGTACAGTGTTTGGTCGCAAACCAAAAACGTGCCGTCCCTTTCCACCGTCATCCACCAGTTCGGGTCTTGGCGCGAGGCACTCGTCGCCGCCCAAATTCAAATGTCGTTCCATTACTATTCCGATGAAGATATCCTTCGGGCATTGAATCAAGCCGCCGAAGAACTTTCGCTCTTCACGAGCCAAACGTATCGGGAGTGGTCGAAAGTGACCCGTTCCCCGTCGCTCACGTTAATCAGCAGCCGGTTCGGCTCTTGGTCGAACGCGCTCCGGGAAGCGAAACTTCAGACGACCGCGGCGAAAAATAATGAAGAACGGATTATTCAAGCGTTGATTGAAGCGTCAGAGGAACTCGAGCGTCTCACATCCCAGCATTACGCCATCTGGGCCCAAGAGCGCGGCTATCCAACGGTCGCGACGATTGCGCGGAAGTACGGATCGTGGAGCTACGCCTTGTTCGTCCTCGATATCGCCCCACCGAAGCGGAAATGGGATGAAGAAGATGTTATCGAGGCGCTTCGGGTCGCCAGACAAGAGTTGTCTCACTTCAGCATCCTCCATTATCGGAAATGGGCCGAAGGACGAAATGTGCCGAGCACATCGACCATCAACGCCTTATTCGGCAGTTGGACGGCGGCGTTAAAATGTATGGAAGAACAAAAAGTGAATCAATAAAAACAGGCCCGGTCTCCTCGTGAGAACGGGCCTGTTTTCAGGTGACGATTGAAATGAATAGCGGGATGCCGACGAGCAGATTGAACGGGAACGTGACGGCGAGGGCGAGCGTCAAATAAAACGACGGCTCCGCTTCTGGTACCGACGCCTGGAGCATGGCCGGGGCGGCGATATACGACCCACTCGCGGCGAGCGTCATGAAGAGAATCGTCCCCCCGTCCGACAGTCCGGCCATCCCGGCCGCGATGTAACCGATGACGGCCCCGACGAGAGGAAACGTCATGCCAATGACTAAAAACTTGAGGCCATAGGACGGCACCGCCTTCAACTGATGACCGACCTTGACGCCCAGGCTGAGCAGGAACAAGAGCAAGACGCCCGGGAACAAGTCGATGAAAAACGGTTCGAGCGCCGATGTATCCGGTGTGACGATTCCGACGACGAGACCGGCCAACAACAGCAGAATGCTCTTCGAAAGCAGACTGTCGCGGATGACCGTGAGCGATTGAGTCGGGGCCGCCGTAATCCCGAGGACACGGCTCTGATTGTAGAGCAACAGCGCGACGACGAGACCCGGAATCTCGAGCACGACGACGAGCGTCGTCATGAACGGTTCATAGACGATACCAAGACGTTCGAGCTGGGCCGTCGCGGCGACATATGTCACGAGCGAGACCGAGCCGAACGTGGCCGCCATGGCGATCCGTTCCGGGAACGTGAATTTGAGTAGCGAGCCGATTCCAAAGGCGACGAGCGGCAAGATGATGCCGACGACGAGCGTCACTGCCAGTGGGAGTGCCAACTCGTCCATCGACACCGAGGCGAGACCGATTCCCCCTTTCAACCCGATGGCGAGCAGTAAGTACAAGTTGAGCGTGATGCTGAGCGACTCCGGGATTCGTAAATTCGATTTTCCGAGAGCGGCAATCACACCGGTCACGAATAGGAGCACCGGGGCGCTCGTCAATAAAAACGTCAATAGTTCCATACATTTCCTCCTAGACGACAAAAGCGCACACCAAAGAAAGGTGTGCGCTGCATGCCGACGGCTCGAACACGTTCGCTCCGTCTAGCCGACAACTGTCGGATGTGTAGTTAGTCAGCTCCGGGTCAGGACGACGGGGATGTCTCGCGGACACCACCAATCCTGAACCGTCTCTGCTTCTAGTGTAAAAACGTCGTCACGGCTTGTCAATCCCATTCTCCCACGGCGCATCGAGGCGAAAGACGATAAGGCGTTCCCCTGTCTTCGTGCTGATGTCCGTATGGAGCGAGACGAGTCGCCGCCCGAGTACGTCGTGCACGATGGCCTCGAGCTGAGGCCGACCGGATTCGACGAGGTTGTTGCGGTACTTCTTCAATTGCTCGCGTCCGGCCGATTTGGCGGCCAGTTCGTACTCGGCCGGGGTCAAGACGCCTTGGAGCGTCACGATCGCCAGGTCGCGGAGCAAATCTGCTTTACACGTCAAGGAACCGCGTCCGAGATACTCTTTCTCCCATTGGGTGATGCGAGCACTCAGCTCCATCTCGAGCTGACCTTTTTTCGGCATCGTTACTTCACGAACCCGATCATCATCTCGCGAAGAATCTTCGCGGCGGCGATGGCCGTCATGTCCGACTGATCGTACGCCGGTGACACTTCGACGAGGTCGGCCCCGATGACGTCGACGTCAGCGTTCGCGATGGCGTGGACCGCTTCAAGCAATTCTTTCGTCGTGATGCCACCGATCTCTTGCGTTCCCGTTCCCGGTGCAGCCGATGGGTCGAGGACGTCGATGTCGATCGTGACGTACACTTTCTTCCCGGCGAGCGTCGGCAACACGCGTTTGAGCGGTTCGATCACTTCATATTTATACATGTTATAGCCGACTTCTTTGACCCAGTCGAACTCTTCTTTCATCCCAGAACGAATTCCGAACGAGTAACAGTTCGATGGCCCAATTAAGTTGGCCGCTTTTTTGAGCGGTGTCGAGTGCGACAACGGCTCGCCTTCGTATTCGTCACGGAGGTCCGTGTGCGCATCGAAGTGAAGAATGACGAAATCGTCGCCGTATGCATCGTGCATCGCCTTGATGACCGGCCAAGTGACGAGGTGTTCCCCACCCATACCGAGCGGGAACTTGCCTGCTTGGATGACGTCCTTGACGAATGACTCGATCATGTCGAGCGACTTTTGTGCGTTCCCGAACGGAAGCGGGATGTCACCGGCGTCATAGACGGCGGCCTCACTCAAGTCCCCATCCAAGTACGGGCTGTACTCTTCAAGCCCGATTGAGACTTCACGGATCCGGTTCGGGCCGAAACGTGAACCCGGACGGAAACTGACCGTCCAGTCCATCGGCATCCCGTAAAGGACCGTCTTCGCGTCTGCGACTTCTGGCAGGCTCGCGATGAACACTTTGCCTGAATAGGCTTCATCGAAACGTTTAATCATTTCGTCAAGTCCTCCACGAATTTAGGCAGGACGAAGGCCGCATTGTGAAGCTTCGGCGTGTAGTACTTCGTCTCGATGTCATGGAAACGCTCCGGAGCCACTGCTTCCGGATCATACTGCTTCGAACCGATTGTGAACGTCCACATGCCGCTCGGGTACGTCGGTACGTTCGCAGTGTAGAGCTTCGTGATCGGGAAGATTTCTTTCACGTCACGTTGGACTGTCTGGATGAGCTCTGGCGTGAACCATGGGTTGTCCGTCTGCGCGACGAAGATTCCATCGGCTTTGAGCGCTCTCGAGATTCCGGCGTAGAATCCTTTCGTGAACAAGTTGGCCGCTGGGCCGACTGGTTCTGTCGAGTCGACCATGATGACGTCGTACTCGTTCTCAGACTCAGCGATATGCATGAAGCCGTCGCCGACGATGACTTCAACGCGTGGGTTGTCGAGTTCGCCTGCGATGTTTGGTAAGTATTTCTTCGAATATTCAATGACTTTCCCGTCGATGTCGACGAGAACTGCTTTTTCGACTGATGGGTGTTTCATAATCTCACGGATGACGCCGCCGTCTCCGCCGCCGACTACGAGCACATGCTTCGGATTCGGGTGCGTAAAGAGTGGGACGTGAGCCACCATCTCGTGATAGACGAATTCGTCCTTATCCGTCGTCATGACCATTCCGTCAAGTAACAACATTGTTCCGAACTCGTCCGTTTCGACCATTTCTAGTCGTTGAAACTCCGTTTGTTCGCTCTCATAAACGTGGTTTACACGGAACGTGATTCCGTAATCTTCTGTCTGGTGCTCCGTAAACCATAATTTTAATTTTTGGTCCATCGATAGAACCCCTTTCTGATTAAAAAGTTGTTCGTATGCGAGTGGCGTTTTGAGGCGCTTCTTATTCATACGATAGGAAGTATACAAAAACTACCCGCAATTTGCACGATTTTTTTATTTATTTGTCCTACCATGTGAGTTTTATGTGAGTTTTATCCGATAAACTAAATAGAACCAACTTTATCTCTTGGAAAGGAGGAATGTACATGTGGTCTCCCTGTACCGCCTGCTCCACGAACATCCCGTTCTTTGAGCGCGGCCTTGTCGTCGTCAACGACACGTTCCATCCGTATGAATCGTTAGATGAATTAAGCGCACACCTCTCTACCGTCGAGGAGGACGTCTATTGCGTCGATCAAGTGACGAAACGTCAAACCGCAATCATCTCGGCGAGTAACCTACTCGAACAAATCGCCAACCGTGATACGATCGAACTCATTCAACACGGTGAATTCGAGAGCCATCTGCAACCAATCGTCCATCTCGATACCGGTGAACGATTCGGTTACGAAGCGTTACTCCGCAGTCGCAATAACGTCTCTCCCGGAGAACTGTTCCGCGCGGCCAACCGTTTCGGCCTGCATTCCAAGCTTGACCAGCGCGCTCGCGCCGAGGCGATTAAAGCGACCTATCATGCCGTCGCCCCGCACGAAAAGACGTTCATCAACTTCTTGCCGTCGACGATTTATAACCCGGACTATTGTCTTCAACACACGTTCGAGATTATCGATCAATACGGGCTTAGTCCCGACCGTTTCATCTTTGAAGTCGTCGAGACGGAGAAAGTGCAAGACGTGGCCCACTTGCAGCACGTGTTCTCTACATATAAGAAGCGCGGCATGAAAGTCGCCCTCGACGATGTCGGGGCCGGCTTCTCGACGCTCAATATGTTGAAACGCCTCGAACCAGACTATGTCAAAATCGACCGGTCGTACATCTCGTTTTGCGATCAAGACGCCGAAAAACGGACATTCTTGAAAAATGTACGTCAATTGACCAAATCGATGGACATCACGATTCTGGCCGAAGGCATCGAACGCGCCGAAGAAGTCGACGTCTGTCGTGAACTCGGATTCGACCTCGCCCAAGGCTATTACTTTGGCAAACCGTCCCCGTATTCGCTTTGACGCAACGAAGGCCTAGAGCATCCGCTCTAGGCCGTTTTTTTAATCGTCTTCTTCTTCATCCATATCTTCTTGCATTTCTGTATCTTCATTGTTCATCGGTTCTTCGTCTGCTCCCCCGCAAGCCCCGAGAATGATGCCTGTCGCCAAGAGCGACGCGGCCAATGCACCTTTCTTCTTCATCGCTAACACCCCTTTTAAGTTGTGTCGTACAGTTACGATAATTCCCTTCGCCCATATCGTGAAACGTAATTTTAGATTAACAATGTGTAAACGGTGGAATGAATTCAGTGATGACAACTGAACAGAAAGAAGGTGTACGTGTTGAAACGACGCGTCTGGCAACTCCTCACCATGATTGTACTCGGCCTCCTCCTTCTCCTCGTCCTCTACTCCGTGGACGGATTGATCCCATTCCTGATTGGTCTCGCGATCGTGGCGCCGCTCCTCGTCGGCTGGCATATTTTATTCGACCAGGTTCAACCGCAGGCCAAGCTCGCTTGGCTACTCGCCGTCCTGTTCATCCCGTTCCTCGGCGCCCTCGCCTGGGTACTATTCGGACGGACACCGCGACGCCACCGTCGGATTAAACGGACTTCGACCGAGATTCGTATGTTCCGCCAAGCGATTGAAGAGGAACGCGTCGAGACGTCCAATGACGTATCCGATTGTTATCCGCTCACGCGCACGCTCGAAAAACTCGGGGCGACCGGCGCGGACGGCCACACGTCGACGAAACTACTCGTCAATGGCGAGGAAAAATTCGATGCAGTGATTAAAGATATCGAGCAAGCGACCCATCATATCCACGTCCAGTATTATCTGTTCCGGACCGATGAAATCTCGCTCAAGATTCGTGACGCTCTCATCAAGCGATCCAACGAGAACGTCACCGTCCGCTTCTTGTATGACGGCCTCGGCAGTCAAGAGATTAGCGAAGTGTTTCTCGAACCACTCCGCGAGTCCCGTGTCCACGTCGAGGCGTTCGACCCGGTCGTCCACCCGCTCCTCGTCTTTAATGCCAACTTCCGCAATCATCAGAAGTTGATCGTCATCGATGGACGAATCGCTTACACGGGTGGCCTGAACGTCGGAGATGAATATTTGGGCAAACATAAAAAGCTCGGATTTTGGCGCGATACCCATCTGCGTCTCGAAGGGCCGCTCGTCCGGGAATTGCAGCGCCTGTTCGTCGAGAATTGGCTGTATGCCGGTCATGAGGAAGACAAAGAGACGTGGGACTTGTTTGCCGACAGCAAACACTTACCGGAATACTTTATCGATGAGCCGCAACAAGAAAACGGGGCGACGCAACTGCTCGTCACATCACCAGGGAAAGATGTGACGATTCGAGACGGGCTCATGGCTCTGTTGATGCAGGCGAAAGAATCGATTTGGATGACGACCCCTTACTTGATTCCGCCTCCCGAAATGCTCGCGCTGTTAGAAGTCGCCGGCAAGCGAGGCATCGACGTCCGAATCGTCGTCCCCGGAAAAGGAGACGAATGGTTCAGTTTCCATGCGACCGAGTATTATTTTGAGCAATTGCTCAAACGGAACATCCGGATTTATAAATACAATCGTCATTTTATCCACGCAAAAACCGTCCTCATCGATGGCAAGATTGCGCTCGTCGGGACGGCTAACTTTGATTTTCGGAGCATGTATTTGAACCATGAGATGACGATCGCCCAGTTCGAGACGTCATCCATTCAAGAGTTGCACGAAGCGTTCTTGAACGACTTCGATGAATCGATTCTCGTCGACTGGTCGATGATGCGTAAGAAATCGAACGGCAAACGCTTCGTCGAAGCGTTCTGTCATATCTTCTCGCCGCTTCTCTGAGACAAACGCCACACGGCGTACAGCACGGCGAGAACGGCGACGAGAACGAGTTGCCACCCGCTCGCCACGGTCAGGACGGCCGTGACGGCAAGCGCCTCAATCAATAGCGCCGGGACTTTTCCAATCGTGCTCGCTACAGCGAACGAGGGGAGCGACATCCTGCTGAAGGCGGCCGACAGCGTGACGAGACCAGACGGCACGAACGGTAACAGCCGGAGCCCGAGGACGAGGAACCAAGCCTCGACCCCTTCGGCTTCACGGAGACGCCGCAGCCGCTTTCCGTCCGGTGATGTGTAGCGATGGAGTGCCTGCCGATACAGGATAAAGCTGAGCACGGCGCCGACGGCCTCACCGACGATGGAGACGGCGACCCCTGGTCCAAATCCTAGCAGTTGAACGTTCAGTGCCGTCAAAAAGGCGCTCGGCAACACGCCCGCGATGGCGATGATGCTGTTTAAGATGATGCTGACCACGACAAACAGCGGAATCGGCAGAACTTCCCATTCCATGTATGAAAACCTCACTTCATTTGAAAAGGCTGGCCCGGTATGAACCGGGTCAGCCTTTAGGTTATTTTGCGTCCACTTCATCCCACGAGTCTTCGTCGACTGCAGGAAGATGTTTCTCTTCGAGTTTCGAGACGACGACCGCACACGCGGCGTCACCTGTAATGTTGACCGACGTCCGGAGCATATCGAGGATCCGGTCGACACCGATGATCAGGGCAATCCCTTCGACCGGTAAGTTGACTGATTGTAAGACGAGCGCGAGCATGACAAGTCCGACACCTGGTACGCCCGCCGTCCCGATTGAGGCGAGTACCGCTGTGATGACGACCGTTGCGAGCTCCGTGATTGTCAAATCAGCATTAAACACTTGCGCGATGAAAATCGTTGCGACCCCTTGCATGATGGCTGTTCCGTCCATGTTGACCGTCGCACCGAGCGGTTGGACGAACGACGAAATCGAGCGCGGGACACCGAGTTTCGTTTGAGCCACTTCCATCGACACGGGGAGCGTCGCGTTCGACGACGATGTCGAGAATGCGAACGTCATCGCCTCATAGAAGTTTTTAAAGAAGAAGACGGGATTCATTTTCCCGAGGATGGCAACTGCCCCCCCATAGATTAAAATTGAATGTAGTGCCAGTGTAAATACGACCGCAAACATGTACCATGCCATCGCTTGGACAGCCTCTAATCCAATGCCACCGATGGCTGAGGCGATCAAAGCGAACGCACCGTACGGCGCGAGCTTCATGACCAAATGAATCAAGTACATCATGATGCGGTCACCTTGTTTGACGAATCGACGCCATGTTCTCGCTTTTTCACCGAGTGCGATCATCGCGAATCCGATGAGTGCCGCAAACACGATGATTTGAAGCATGTTGCCTTCAGCGAGCGCTTGGACCGGGTTCGTTGGAATCATGTTGACGAACGTCTGTACGATATTCGACGATTCTTCCGAGCCAGAGGCATCAAACTCTAATCCCGTCGTCGGGAAATCTCCACGTTCTCCTGGTTGGATGACATAAGCGACACCCATCGCCAAGACGATGGCGATCGCCGTCGTCGTCAAGAAGAAGAGCAATGATTTCGTTCCAACGCGACCGAGTTCTTTCGGGTCACCGAGACCCATAACACCAAGAATGATCGAGAAGAAGACGATCGGGACGACTAACATTTTAATTAAGTTCAAAAATACGGTTCCGACTGGCGAGAGGACATACGTATTGGCCATATCATAAATATTGCCCGGTAATCCTGCTAATGCTAAACCGACGGCTACCCCCAACAGTAGCCCAATCATAATTTTCTTAGTTTCACTCATCGTGTCACCCTTTCTCTTTTACACAAGTGCGTTTAGTATAGCATAATACTGAATATTCATACAATTACGGTGAAATCACAACATGATAACAAATTCATGTTCCCAAATCGGGGCACATGAAAACAAAAAAGATTGGAGACCAAAACGGTCCAATCTTTTCACTCGGCGCTCAAACGCTCAAGCTCGGTTTGAAGTTCGGTCGATTGTTCCCAGATTTCAGGACGATGTTCTTTCAAAAAGGCAGCGAGCACGTCGCGTGACGGTGCATCCATCATGTCAATCAAGATGCGGCCTTTGAGCGACTTGTCCATCTGGTTGACGTGATACGGCAACAGTTTATAGCCGCGCCGTGCCTCGAGGTCGATCGACATGTCACAAGCTGCGACACCGCCGTAATAGAACCCTTCTGGCTTTCGTCCGACCGTGACCCAGACAATCCAATACGGTTTGCCGTTCGGCACCGCTTCTGGATCCGTCAAAAATTTGATGCGTTTCTCGATCGCCGATTTGGCATGCATGGCCCCCATATCGATGACCGCGGTCCCCGCCTCGACATCGATGATGACGGGAGACATATTGTTCAAACTGAGCGAACCGACCCCAAAACCGCCGTGGCCATCGGTCGAATCGTCAGCGACGATGTTAAAATTAATCTCTTTCATGGCATTCCCTCCCTCTCTACTGTACACAAAGACGAGGGAATGTGGCAATCCGGAACGTCAACACCACTCGATTCGAAACTTCGTGCCCGGTCCGATCGATTGGACGAGCGGCCGGTCTGCCTCGATGACGCGCCCAAGGACGTTGATCCGATCGTCTGCCACTAAATCGCGTTTTGTGATTTGCAGCTCACCGGCATAGCGCCCGTATTTCGCATTATCGACCGTGATCGTTCCGAGCGGACGCGGTCTTGCTGCCATCGGCTCGAGCAAGCGGTCCCCCGGACGTCCATAGCCCCTCGAGTCGACCGAGCGGACGACGTCACGTGCCGGGTCCATCCGGTTCGTCTGGACACGATAGAAGGCGGCCTCAATCGTCGTCTCCGCTTCTGCCCGAAGGACGAGCATTTTGTCGGCGTGTGAGGCGAACTGTTCAATCGTCTCATCAGTGAGTCCCGAGTCGCCGATTAAGATGCGATCGACCGAATCCATGAGGTCCATGTAGCAGGCGAACGTCGACAACAGGCGATGGTCCTCGAGCGTCGGCAGCCGTTCGAACAGCGGTCCTCGGAGTGTCCCGTCACCAGGGATGAACGCCTGGACGCTCAACCCTTGCCGCTTCAGCCAATCGTTCTTGGCATCGAACCAGTTACGATCGAGCCCCGTCTCCGGGCGCGGATAGAAGTTGTGCCACGCCTCGACGTTGTCCGTCACGAGGCCGTGTTGCTTCATCTCTATGAGTTCCGCTTCAGACAGCGTACTCGCGTTCAAGGCGACCGTCATTCGGGTCGACAAGTCGGCGACTTGTTTCGGCGTCACGCCGTAATCGACGCGCAGCCCCGTCACGCCCCAATCGAGAAGTGTATGGGCATCGTCCCACGTCTTGCCGAGCGCGGCGAGCGACGTCGGTGCGATATCCGCAAACAGTTCCATGTCGAGTTCTCGTGCGAGCGTCCCGAGGTCACGAAGCCGTTCCGTATACACCGACGTGTCGTCCTCGGGGATATGCAGTGACGTGAACATCGAGGTGAAGCCAATCTCGCGCATGCGTCCGACCCATATCTTGAACTGCGGTGTGAGCGGTTCGCTCAAATAAACCGATAATCCCTTCATCAGAAATTCCTCCTCATCAAATGAAAAGGCGACTCCAAAGAGCCGCCTCAGTTGTTAAATCCCGTCTGCCATTTCTTCTTTGAAGCCGAAGAAATATGTGAAGATGAAGCCAGCCGTATACGAAATGACAAGACCTGCGATGTACGTCAAGTACATGCCGTTATCGATGAGCGGCGTAAGCGAGAGACCCGAGACCCCAATCCCGAGTGCTGCCGTCTTCATCGTCGCTTGGAAGGCACCGCCGACCGCGGCCCCCATACAAGCCGTCAGGAACGGACGGCCAAGCGGGAGTGTGACCCCGTAAAGGAGCGGCTCGCCGATTCCAAGGAATCCGACCGGGATGGCCCCTTTGATGATGTTACGGAGGCGTTGGTTGCGCGTCTTCACGAAAATCGCGAGCGCCGCCCCGACTTGTCCAGCCCCTGCCATCGCCAGGATTGGCAAGAGTGCCGTGTTACCGACCGTGTTCAAGAGTTCCAAGTGAATCGGTGTGAGTCCGTGGTGCAACCCGACCATGACGAGCGGAAGGAAGAATCCAGCAAGGACAGCCCCTGCTACCGGTCCACCGACTTCAAGCACGGCGTTCAATCCTTGCATGATCCCGTCTGACAAGATGCCTGCGACCGGCATGATCGCATAGAGCGCCGTGAAACCGACGACGAGGACCGTGAGAAGCGGTGTAAAGATGATATCGACCGCCGTCGGCATGAAGCGACGAACGTGTTTCTCGATGTACGTCATGAGCCAAGCGGCAAAGATGACCCCGAACAGTCCACCCCGCCCGACAACGAGCGGTTCCCCATAAATGGTGATGTCCGCGAGCACCGGGTTGAAGAGAATCCCCCCGGCGATGGCACCGAGTACCGGCGTCCCGCCGAACTCTTTGGCCGTGTTCCAACCGACGAGGATGGCGAGATACGCGAACACTGTGCTACCGAGCAATAAGAGGATTTGCATCCACGTTTCGGTCGGGTCAACGCCGGCGTTCTTCGCGAAGTTGGCTCCCCCGTTAATGATACCTGAAGCGACAAGCCCTGGAATGAGCGGAATAAAGATGTTCCCTAAGCGACGCAAGAAGCGCTTGAACGGCGACTTCTGTTTGTCTTTCACTTTTTGACGTTCGATGGCCGCCCGTTCGTCCGGCGTCAAATTCGCATCGACCGACTCTTCCCCGATGGCGAGCCCCGTCTCACGACTGAGATGGTCCGCCACGCGGTTGACCGTCCCCGGGCCAACGACGATTTGCAATGTCTCGTCATCGATGACACCCATGACACCATCGATTTGTTTCAATGCAGTGAGATCCGCTTTCGTCGGATCTTTGAGCGCTAAACGCACACGTGTCATACAGTGCGCGAGTTGACGAATGTTATCTTTCCCCCCGACATGCTCTAATATCGCATGTGCAAGAACCTCTTCTTTCTTCATCTCGAATCCCCCTTATAATGCGTCACGGACGAATCCGTTCGCACGCTCTAATCGCTCGACTGCCTCCGCATGCGGGACGTCGGCTAAAATCATGACAATCGCCGTCTTGACGTGACCACCGGATGAATCGAAATAACGCGCGGCCGTCTGTTCGTCGACCCCTGTCGCTTCCGCAATCATCCGTTTGGCCCGCACTTCCAACTTTTCGTTCGTCGGCTGCACGTCGACCATCAAGTTTTGATACACTTTCCCTACCCCAATCATCGACGCCGTCGAGATCATGTTGAGGACGAGTTTTTGCGCCGTCCCTGCTTTCAATCGGGTCGATCCGGTCAATACTTCTGGTCCCGTCTCGACTTCGATTTTGAACTCGGCGTGTTCGCTGATTTTTGAACCTTTGTTACACGATAGCGCGGCTGTCGTCGCGCCGACCTCGCGGGCGTAATCGAGTCCGCCGATGACGTACGGTGTCCGTCCGCTCGCGGCAATCCCGATGACGGTGTCGAACGCATTCAAGTGAAGCGCTTTCAAATCATTGACCGCCAAATCCTTGCTATCCTCTGCTCCCTCGACCGCTTTAATCAACGCCCGTTCGCCACCTGCGATAAGTCCGACGACCATGTCCGGTGACACGCCAAACGTCGGCACACATTCCGCCGCGTCTAAGATTCCGAGCCGTCCGCTCGTCCCTGCGCCGATGTAAATCAAACGTCCGCCTTGTTTGAAGGATGCGATGGCACGCTTCGTCACTTCGGCAATGACCGACAGTTCTTCTTGAATGACGTGTGGGACCGATTGATCTTCCTCATTCATCACTGCAAGGAACTCCTCGACCGCCATCTCGTCCAAGTGCATCGTTCGTTCATTTCGTCTTTCAGTAGCCAGTTTATCTAACATCGCCACCATCCTTTCTTCTCTCTAATTTTATTGTACTAACTTGAAATTAAAAGTCAAACTTATTTAAAAAAATAAGGAAATAAAATTTCATTGCAGGTCAGGCGTATACATGTAGATTTGTATACGTGTATACATCTATAGAAAAACGCCCGGCCCTATTGGACCGAGCGCTTTAGCTGATGACTTTTTTCAACACGTGGACGTGATCGCCGCGTGCCGTGATGGAATCTTTTTCATACACATAGCCTTGCCGCTCCCAAAAGCGGCGCGCCCGCTCATTGTGAGGTAATACCCCGAGTCGGAACACCGTCTGGAACGGACGCATATATGTTTGTTCGAGCTGTTCATACAACCGCGTCGCAATCCCGGTGCCGTGCAGCCGTTCATCGACGACGAACAGACCGAGCCAAAGCGAGCCGTCGACCGGGTGTTGCTTCAACAAGTCGGCGACGGCGATGACGTCCCCGTCCTCAAAGACGAGGCTGACGGTCTCCTCCGTCTCAAAATCGGCCACGTTTTCATCGCGGAACGTTTCGGGCGCCTGTCCGTTCAATTCCGCGAACGACCGTTGTTGTAAGAGGAACGCCGCCACCGCATCGCGCCACGTTGGGTCATAGACGTGAATCATCGGCGCAACTTCACCATCTCGTCACGTGCCTCGGCGTAGCGATCAATCAATCCCTCGCCTTTTCGGTGCAACAGCCCCATATAAAGTGTGTCGATAATCGTCAACTGTGTCATCCGTGAAGCGATGCTCGCAATCCGGAAATCACGTTCGACGCTCGGCGTGCATAGTCGGACATCCGCTTCTCGATAGAGCGGAGATTTATCGAGGTCCGTGATGGCGACGACCGGCACCCCTTTTTTCTTGGCGAAGCGGACGAGTTCGAGTACGTCTTTCGTCCGACCCGACGTACTGATGGCGACGAAAACGTCGTTCGGGCCGAGATGCGGAATGAGAGACAACATGTAATGGAAATCTTGCGATGTCTGGGCCGCATAGCCGAGCTTTGTGAATTTATATTGCGCGTCATAGGCGGCCGTCGACGAACCGCCGACCCCATAAAACACGACCCGGTTCGCTCGGGCGAACGTATCGATCGCATGCTCGAGCTCACGCTTGTCCATCGCCTCGGCACATGCCTCGATGGCCATTTTGTTCACATGGATGACTTTTTGAAACGAATCGTAAGGTGTGTCTTTCTGCTGCAACACGTTGAAATCGGTGAGCGTCGTCTCGGTGATCGCCAAGTCTTTGACGAGGGCGAGTTTGAACGCCTTGAAGCTATCGATTCCGACGACACGCGCAAAGCGAACGATACTCGCCTCGGACACGTCCGTCTTTTGAGCAAGCTCTTTCGTCGTCATATTCGGAACGAGCGTCGAGTGGGATAAAATATAGTCGGCGATTTTTTTCTCCACGGACGTCATCTCGCTTTTGGCGAATTCGATTTTTTTGAGTAAGGATTCCATCGGGTCATCCCCTTCCTACTTCTAGTTTCTGTTTCCATGATAGCGGATTCTTTCTGCACAAGCCAACTTGGACATGGAAAAAGGTCAAGCCATCGCTTGACCTCATGGTTATAAGTTTTTGGCGTTGAACGTATCGCCGCCTTGAATCGTCCCGTTTTGGAACCCTTTATCGAACCAACGTTTCCGTTGTTCGGACGTCCCGTGCGTGAACGAATCCGGTGTCACATAGCCGCGCGCCTGTTTCTGAAGGGTGTCATCCCCGATTTGGTGCGCCGCATTCATCGCTTCTTCGACGTCGCCAGCCTCGAGGTAACCCATCCCTTGAGCGTGGTGGGCCCAAACGCCTGCATAATAATCGGCCTGGAGTTCGAAGCGGACCAAATATTTGTTGAACTGTGTCTCACTCAGCTCGTTGCGGAGTGGCATAATCTCGTCCGTCGTGCCGAGCAACGTCTGGACGTGGTGACCGACCTCGTGGGCGACGACGTACGCCATCGCGAAGTCACCCGGTGCGTTAAACTGTTGACTCAGGTCATCATAGAAACTCAAATCGATATACAACTTCTGATCACCCGGACAGTAGAACGGTCCGACAGCCGATCCCGCAATCCCGCACGCCGATTCGACTTGATCTTTATAGATGACGAGCGTCGGCTCCCGATACGTCAATCCGTTCTCCGCAAAAATATCGGTCCACACTTCTTCGGTATCCCTTAGCACGACCGACACGAAGTCGGCCATCTCTTCTTCCCGCGCCGAGCCTTCATACGTTCCAGAGGACTGTTCCGGTTCCCCGAGTCCGATGTTGTTGACGATATCGCCCGGATTGCCCCCGTTGAGCAGTGTGAAGACGATGACCAAGATGAGACCAAAGCCCCCACCAATCCCTGCGATGCCTTTCCCTCCGACACGTTGCCCCCGTCGATCCTCGACGTTTCGACTTGCTTGTCTACCCTTCCATTTCATCCGCCTGTTCCTCCTACGACTAGTCTGTCTTGTTCCTTACCCCGTTTTCACATATTTCGCACCTGCATTTTTTATTTGTACCGTCCGCCCAATCGATTTTCTGCTTTCCACTTGCCTCACCTTTCACTAGAATGAAAGGGAACGAACTAAAAGGAGGAAATGTTATGCCATACGTAACGGTTAAAATGCTCCCAGGTCGCACGGTCGAACAAAAACGTGCGTTGATTGAAAAAGTGACAGACGCCGTCTCCGAGACGACGAACGCCCCGAAAGAAAACATCACCGTCTTCATCGAAGAGATGGACGCGACGCACTACGGCCAAGCCGGCGTCATGCACGCAGATAAGAAGTAAACACAACGACCGCCCTTCCATCTTGGAGGGCGGTCGTTGTTTAGTCTTCCAGATTCACTTCAAACCGCTCGCTCGGGACGGTCGGTTTAATCAGATGACGCGTCGCACGCCAAATGTGATAGCCGATTCGGTCGAGCCAGAGGAGGGCCTGCACCTTTTGAATCGTCTGATCCATCTCGAGTTGATTGGCCGCCGTCTCCTCGAGCAGTTCGGCCCGGTGCGCTTTTCGATATTCAGCGAGCTGTTTCGAGGCCGTCTTCCACTGCCGCGACTCTTCCGGGGGCGTGTGATGATTGAGCGTCTCGACCATGTCGAGTTCATGCAAGACGAGCTGACGCGCGACCAGGAAGTCCGTATCGCGGAGCGCGTCGACCGGGTCGACTTCACGCATGACGAACAGCCACCGCTCCAAGTGGTCGATTGTATGGAGCAGCGACAGATGTTGGCCATAGTCGTTGCGTCCCCGCCCTTCTTCCAATTGAATCGTGCTCAAAAAGACACGGACGTCGCCGAGCGTCTTCTCGACGAGTTGGAGCTCGTCGTCGCGTTTACGTGCCTCGGTCAGCAACAGTTGCGTCTCTTTGGCCAAATAGCGCTCAATCTCAATCAACGAGCGCCGGGCCGCCTCGAGCGCGACCGTCGGGATGCGGGCCATATTCGGGTCGAGGAACCGGGTCAGCTTTTCCGCCCGGCTCGGGATCCACTTGAGCAACTGACGACTGAACGCCTGATGGAACGGCAGGAACGTGAACACCCCGAGCAAATGGAACGAGGTGTGGAACAAGGCGAGCCGCAACAGTTCATTCCAATTGAGGCGGTCGGCCACACCGTTCACGATACCGAACAAGAGCGGGAACGTCAGCCAGCCGATGAGTAAAATCGACCCGTGGACGAGCATGTGCGCCAAGACGATACGGCGAGCCGACTTCCAGCCCCCGATTGATCCGATGGCCACGACGAGACTCGTGCCGGCGCTTTGTCCAAGCACGAGCAGACAGGCTTGGGCGAGCGTCACCGTATCGGTCGCGAGCGCCGTCATCGTCAAGACGAGACCGATGCTCGAGGACTGTAACAAGACGGTCATGAGTAGGCCTGTCCCGAGCAGCGCGAGTTGGTGCAGCGGTGTGTCCGCTTCCCAACCCGCGAACGAGAACGTGACGACGTCGCGCATTGCTTCTTGAAGCGTCCCGATGCCCACGAAAATCAGACCGAGCCCGACCATGAGCATGCCGATGCGTTTGACGCGCCGCCCGATCAAGCGGAGTGCCATACCGACCCCGATGAGTGGGAGCAACAGCTCGCGGATGTCCACGTTATACCCTAAGAGTGCCACGAGCCAGCCCGTCGTCGCGCTGCCGACGTTCGCTCCGATGACGAGTGTGAGCGCTTGGGTGAACGTCAACAGACCTGCGCTGACAAAACTGATCGTCATGAGCGTCGTCACCGTCGACGATTGGAATAGCGCCGTCATCGTCGCTCCGAGAAACGCACCCGACACCGGCCCTTCCGCCAATCGGTTCAACCGTTGCCGGAGCCTCTCTCCGGCCATATTTTTCAACGTATCCGTCAACAGCATCATCCCGAGCAAGAAGATGCCGACCCCGCCGACCAATGTGCCAACCCCCATGGTGTCACTTCCTTTTCAACGATTCAATCTCCTCGTAACGTTGACAACATCCATGTTTTTTCTGACGCGAAATCTTTCAAGTTGAGGAGCACGTCCTCCGGATAATAAATTTTTTCGTCCGACTGTCGTGAGTTTAAAATCGATTGGACGAGCATCGACACTTCCGAAATTTCCCGGCGGTCGCCGTCATTCATCTTGAGATAGATGCCTTCGTATTTGCCATGCCCTTTATACAAGTCGTACGGCAGTTGACTGAGCTGGTCCTCGAGTAAGTAGTAGCGGGTCGGCAACCCGATTGACTCCATCGTCGAACGCAAGCGGTCCATGTAGCGGACGCGGTTCGCTTCCGGGAAATTCTTATACTTCAACAGGCGGCGGTTGACGAACCGGCTCGCGAGATCGGCCAAAATCGGGTCCGCCTCGTCCATCCATTCTTGGAAATAGAAATAGACGATCGTCTCATCGAGCTTCAAGTAATGCTCGAGCGTCATGTCCTCATGATTGAAAATCGGCAAGAAATGCTTCGGCGTCATCTCGAAGGCGTAGCCCGACTCGTACAGCTCTTGCGCCCGCTCGAGCACGGCTTTGAGCAACAGGTCGCTCGACCGCGTCGCCGGGTGCAAATAGACTTGCCAATACATTTGATAGCGCCGCATGATATAGTCCTCAATCGTATGCATGCCCGACTGTTTGACGACGACTTGGTCCTCATCGGGACGCAACACCCGAAGCATGCGCTCAAGGTCGAACTTACCGTAACTGACACCGGCGAAATGGGCGTCACGGAGCAGATAGTCCATCCGATCGACGTCGAGTTGCGAACTGAGGATATTGACGAGCAGTCGGTTCGGGTGTGTCTTATTGATGATGGCCGCCACTTCTTCCGGGAAGCCGACCCCCATCTCGGACAGCACTTTGTTCACTTCCGTGGCCCCGAGGATGATGCGTTCGGTCCACACCTCGTGACGGACGGCGAAGACGTGCTCGAACGCGTGCGAGAACGGACCGTGTCCGACATCGTGCAGCAGCGCCGCCGCGAGCAACAACTCCCGGTTGCGGTCATCCCACTCCGGATACTCATGGAACTGATCGATTAGCTGTCGGGCGATTTCGTAGACGCCGAGCGAATGATGGAAACGCGTATGCTCGGCCCCGTGGAACGTCAAAAACGACGTCCCGAGCTGTTTGATGCGACGTAACCGTTGAAACTCTTTCGTATTGATCAATTCCCAGACGAGATGATCATAGACGTATATATATCGATGAACCGGATCTTTGAACACTTTCGATCCTGACAATTGACCTCGTGACGTATACATGACGTTGCCCCCTACGTTTCATTAATGATTGGATTCGACTTCTAGCGCGTGGTTCCTCCCATGTTATAATGGGAAGGAAATTATTTATTGAAAAGGAATTATGTATATGACCCATCCATTATTACGACAACCGACCTACCGTGTCATTGACCAGTCTTCGCTCGGTCCGGCGTTCCAAGCCGAGCAATCGTTCGCGACGGACGATACGCTCTGTGCCTCGACCGCGACGTCAGGTGCCGTCCTGCGGGCCTGGGTTCATCTAAACACGGTCGTGCTCGGGATTCAAGACGCCCGTCTGCCCCACTTGGCAGATGGCATCCGTTTGCTTCATGAACACGGCTTCCGTCCTGTCGTCCGCAATTCAGGAGGACTGGCCGTCGTCTTAGACGCGGACGTGTTGAACTTATCTTTGATTTTACCCGAGAAAGACGGGATTCAAATCGATAGCGGCTACGAGGCGATGACATCACTCATCCAACTCATGTTCCAAGATGTGACGAACGAGATCGTGCCTGGCGAAATCGTCGGCTCATACTGCCCGGGCAGCTTCGATTTGTCGATTGACGGCAAGAAGTTCGCCGGCATTTCCCAGCGCCGCGTCCGTGGCGGCGTCGCCGTCCAGATTTACTTGAGCGTCCGCAAGAGCGGAAGTGAACGGGCCGCGCTCATCCGTGATTTTTATGCGCAAGCCATCCAAGGTGAAGCGACGCGCTTTACCTATCCGGCCATTGTCCCTGAGACGATGGCGTCACTCGAGGATTTGCTAGGAATCCCGCTCACTGTCGATGACGTGTTGCGTCGCGCCTACACCGTCCTCGGTGGCATGAGCCGGCTCATACCTGGCACGCTCGATGAGAACGAACAAGCGACGCTCGCGACCCAACTCGACCGGATGTGGAAACGCAACGAACCGATTCGCGACATTGAACAACAATTAGCAGAGGAGTGACCGCATGTTTAAAATCATAACCGATACCGGAGCCGATTTGACCCAAGACCAAGTTATCGAGTACGGCCTCGAGGTATTGCCACTCGGCGTCATCATCGACAACGAGGAATTTTTAGACGGGGAAACGATTCAACCGAAAGACGTGTACGACGCGATGCGGAACGGCAAGACACCGAAGACGTTCCAAATCGAGGCGGCCCGACTTGAGCATTGTTTCCGCCAACATCTCGAATCAGAAATCCCGTTCCTGTATCTCGCTTTCTCGGGCGAGCTCTCGGGTACATACCAGACGGCCGTCATGGTCGGCAACCTACTTAAAGAAGAATACCCGAACAGCACGTTCCATATTCTCGATACACGTGCCGCGTCCGTCGGCCAAGGGCTGTTCGTCAAGACGGTCGCCGAGTATGGCCAAGACCATACGTATGAAGAGACGGTCGCCTACGCGACGTCGCTCGTCGGCAAAATCCGGCATTTGTTCACGGTCGAATCGCTCGAGTATTTGATGCGCGGCGGCCGTGTCTCGAAAGCGAGCGCGTTCATCGGGGATTTGTTGACGATTCTACCACTTTTGACAGTCGAAGACGGCAAACTCGTCCCAATCGAGAAGGTGCGCGGTCACAAGAAAGTGTTACGCCGCATCGTCGAATGGATGACCGAGTCGAAACCGCTCGTCGAGGGTGGGCATGTCTTCATCGGTCACGGGGACGACCCGGTCAAAGCCGATCAGTTCGAGGCGTTGTTACGGGAACACGTGAACCCGGCGAGCGTCACGAAGACGATCGTCGGTTCGGCCATCGGGGCGCACACAGGCCCAGGCCTTCTCGTCGTCGGCTATTTCGAGGCGTGACAATCAAACGAAAAACCGCGAGTACCCTCATGGGGCACTCGCGGTTTTAGTTTACTTGTTCCAGTTGCGGAATCCGTCACCAAACTCGAGGTGCAAGTCGTCTCCGAACACGCCGTTCTCAAACGTCGGTACGTCGACCGGGAGTTTGCCCGTCGGTTTCACTTCACCGAAGATGGCGCGAATGCCGGCCGGGAGGTTCGGTCCTGCCGATTTGGCATTGCCCGCCTCTGAATCCGGTCCGTTCGGGTCACCTTTGAAGCCGTAGATGATGAGCTGGGCCGGTGCATCCGGCTGAACCGCCACATCGTACGGGTTGCGCAGGCTGAGCAAGACTGACTTCTTGCCCGTCTCGTTGGCGTAACGGAACACTTCGGCCGGCACGTAGTTGTCAGCCGACGTCGATTTCAGCTTGGCGCTGTTGTTCACGTTCGAGCCGACGATGATATAGTCGGCCGCGTCGAGTTTTTCTTTCAATGCCGGGTTTTGATCCAAGTGCTTCGTCGATGCCGTATAGTTCGCGGCGATGACGTTCACGTCTTTCATGTTGCCGGCGTTCTTCTCAAGTGACTTGATCGTCTTGATCATGCTGTCCGTCTGGTCTTTCGCCGGTGACAGGACGAGGACCGTCTCGCCTTTTTTCGGTTTGAACGGAAGCGTCTTATCATCGTTTTTCACGAGTGTGACGGCCGCTTCGGCGATTTCACGTTCTTTCGCTTTATGCTCGGCACTGCCGACGACCGCATTCGCCTCAGCAAGTTTCGCTTCAAGCGTCGTCGTGTCGACCGATTCTTGCCAAATGCCGCGTTCCGCTTTGAGCGTCAAAATCCGTTCGACGGCCGCATCAATCTTGTCTTCTGACAGGCGTCCATCCTCGACGGCCGCCATGACGTCTTCAAAGATCGTCTCGAGCTTCACGACGTCCGCGTTCGACCGTAAAATCGTCGGCATGAGCGCGATATCCACGCCCGCATCGAACGTCTTGATGACCGCTTCGGCTTCCGTGAAGTTATCGGCAATCGCCTGCATGTTCAACGCATCCGTGATGACGATACCCTCATAGCCCATGTCTTCACGCAAGACGCCCGTGATGACGTCATCTGAGAGCGTCGCCGGGAGTGGGAACGTGCCGCGCGGCGAGTTGACGACCTCATCCTCGATTTGCGGCATCCCGATGTGTGCCGTCATTATCATATCGATGCCTTCGGTGATGGCCCGTTTGAACGGTAACAGTTCAAGTCCACGCAAGTCCTCGAGCGATTTGTCGACGATCGGAAGTCCGTAATGCGAGTCGACCGCCGTGTCACCATGACCTGGGAAATGCTTCGCCGTCGCGGCGACGCCCTGGTCTTGGATCCCTTGTGTCATCGCCGAGCCGAGCTCGCCGACGAGTTCTGGGTCGCTCGAGAACGAGCGTACGCCGATGACCGGGTTGGCCGGGTTGTTGTTGACGTCTAGCACCGGACCGAAGTTGACGTTCACCCCGAGAGCGTTCAACTCCGAACCGATAATATTCCCCGCGTCGTATGCGTACTGGCTGCTCCGTGTCGCCCCGAGCGCCATGTTACCCGGCAAGTTCGTGCCCGTTCCGAGACGTGTCACGATTCCACCCTCTTGGTCAATCGTGATGAAGAGCGGTACGTCGTTGCTTTCGTCTTGTTTGACGACTTCTTGGAGGTCGTGGACGAGTTTCGTCGTCTGTTCGGTCTCGGTCACGTTTTCCGCGAACAAGATGACACCCCCGAGGTCAAACCGATCGACGACGCGCGCCACATCTGTCGCGAGTGCCGTATGGTTCGCCCCGTTCCATAATCGGAAGTCTGGCATGATCATTTGACCGAGCTTTTGTTCAAGCGTCATCGACGCGAGCTTGGCGTCCACACGCTGCTCAATCGACGTTGCTGGCGTCTCCTCCGCTACGACCGCAGTCGCCATCGGGACCGATGAGACGAGTAGCGCTGTCGTTAGCCCCAGTGTCGCCGTCCAGTTCAATGCTTTGTTCATGTTCCCCACTCCTTTTTTGAAAGTTTCCCCGACCCCCAAACAAAAAGGCATGGAGGAAGAAGCGTTGCCTCACCAACGCTCGTTCACCCCATGCCTGATCGTATCAGTTACATATGGTCCTTATTCAGGTGGTCAACGTCAGTATAGCAATTCAAAAAATGGGAAACAACACTTCGCATGAAAGCGTAACCATTTTGAAATATATGTTCTGTTTTGACACACATCCAAGCTGTATTGGCAAAGCCAATAATTTCGCTGGTTCGAATTCGTCCTCATCTTTGGTAAACTCTTTTTGTTAGGGGTTAACTTTCAAAAAGGGGGAAATCATCTTGGCACGAGGGGAACTGAAACGAAAGCCGGAATGGTTAAAGATTAAACTGAACACGAACGAGACATACACCGGTCTCAAAAAGATGATGCGCGAGAAAAATCTACATACCGTCTGTGAAGAGGCGAAATGTCCGAACATCCATGAATGCTGGGCCGTCCGCCGCACCGCGACGTTCATGATTCTTGGAAGCATCTGCACCCGCGCCTGCCGCTTCTGCGCGGTTACGACGGGCAAGCCGAACGAACTCGACTGGGAAGAACCGAAACGCGTTGCCGAGTCGGTCCGCCTCATGAACCTGAAGCACGTCGTCATCACGGCCGTCGCCCGCGACGACTTGAACGACTACGGAGCGACGGTATTCGCCGAGACGGTCCGCGCCGTCCGTGCCATGAACCCGGAGACGTCAATCGAAGTGCTCCCGTCCGATATGATGGGTGACTTCTCGGCGCTCCAGACGCTCATCGATGCCGGCCCGGACATCATGAACCATAACTTGGAGACGGTCCGTCGTTTGACACCGAGAGTCCGCGCCAAAGCGACGTACGACCGGACGCTCGAATTTTTAAAACGGTCGAAAGAACTGAACCCGGACATCCCGACGAAGTCGTCCATCATGGTCGGACTCGGCGAGACGAAGGAAGAGTTGATTCAAGCGATGGACGACCTCCGGGCCCATCACGTTGACATCCTCACGCTCGGCCAATACTTGCAGCCGACGAAGAAGCACCTCGACGTCGAGCGCTACTACCATCCAGATGAGTTCGCCGAGCTGAAAGAGATCGCGTTGGCGAAAGGCTTCTCCCACTGTGAGGCCGGACCGCTTGTGCGTTCCTCGTATCACGCGGACGAACAAGTCCACAAGGCACGTCGCCATACGATGTTGCCAATCGATTAAGAGAAAGAAGAGACCGATATGACTGGAACGACATGGCATTTGCTCCACACCGCCCCGCTGTCCCCGGCCGAGAACATGGCAATCGATGAAGCCATCGCCGGCTGGGTCGCACGCGGCGACATGAAACCGACACTCCGTTTTTACGCCTGGGCACCGCACGCCATCAGCGTCGGACGCTTTCAACGGGCGACGCGTGATCTTGATCGCGAGGCGCTTAACGCGAACGGCATTCCCGTCGTCCGCCGCTTGACCGGGGGACGGGCCGTCCTCCATGCGGACGAATTGACGTATAGCGTCATTCTGCCTGAGACGATGCCGTCCTTGCCGACGAACGTCATCGAGAGCTATCGCCTCCTGACCGAAGGGGTGCGGCGCGGCTATCATGCGCTCGGCGTTCCGGCCGAATTCTCGGTCCCCTTGACCGAGGCCGATCGCGAGGCGCTCCGAAAACCGAAGTCGGCCGTCTGTTTCGACGCCGCCTCGTACTATGAGCTCGCTGTCGACGGAAAAAAGATTGCCGGGAGCGCCCAAGTCCGCCATCAAGGCGCAGTCCTTCAGCACGGGTCAATCCCATTGTCGATTGATGATGACGTCCTGTTCGACTGTTTCAACCTCGAGGCCGATGAAAAGGCCGAGGCGAAGGCACGTTTCGGCGACAAGGCCGTCTCGTTGAACGAGACGCTCGGCCGGAAGGTCGCGTTCGACGAGGTCGCCGCAGCTTTCACGGACGGGTTCCGCGACGCGTTCGATTTGACGTTCGAACCGCTGACGTTCACCGAGGCACAACAACATGAGATTCAGGAACTCGTCGCCAAATACGAGAGTGACGAGTGGGTCTGGAAACGCTAAATTCAAACAACACCCGATCGAAGAGAGGATCACCTCACTTCGATCGGGTGTTTTCGTTATTGTTGCGTATAAATCGAGACCGAGCCTCCGTTGACGAAGAACTGACCCCAGCCGTCAGCATTGATCGTGACGAGACGGGCGTTGTTGTTCGTCATGTCTTTCCATACCTCGCCGGCGTTCTGTTTGCCGACGTACATCCACTTCGAGCCGCCCGGACCGTCCGATAGAATCGTCGCGAGACCCGATTTGGCACGGTCGGTCACACCTTCACGTGTCCAGCCGATGACGTCCTGATGATCGAGGTAGTCATGCTGCGTCCCGTAGGCGAAGTCTTTTCGTGCCTTCAAAATCGGTTGGAGCGTGCCCGACATGTTCGGGATTTCGCGGTTCGTCGTCCCTTTCGTGCCGTAATAGTCTCCATAGAAGAGGGCCGGATAACCCTGACCGCGCGTCATGATCGTCGCGTAGGCAAGCGGTTTGAACCAGTTGGCGACCGTCGACTCGAGCGACTGGCCCGGCTGTGAGTCGTGGTTATCGACAATCGTCACGGACAGCGACGGATGCTGTTCGGTGACGGTGCCTTTCAAGATGTTGCGCATATCGTAATACCCGCCGCCGTTACCGGCCGCTTGGAAGTTGTAATGGAGCGGCACATCGAAGACGGAGTGCGTGTAGCCCGTCTTATACAGATAGTCGTTGATGGCACCGAGATCGTTCTTCCAATACTCGGCGACCGTGAACATCTCTTTCCCGGTCGTCTGGCGTACGCTCGTCACCCACTCCTTCAAGTACGAGTGGCTGATATGTTTGACCGCATCCAACCGGAAACCGTCGAGCCCGAGCGAGTCGGCGTACCATTTGCCCCAGTTCTTCATCTCTTGGCGGACCTCGGGATGCTCGAAATCGACGTCGGCATACATAAGATAATCATAGTTGCCGTTCTCGTTCGACACGTCCGTGTCCCACGCCTTGCCCGTGCTCTTGAACTTATAGATGCGGCTCAAGCTGCGTGACTGATCCCAATCGGTACCGTCAAAATGGTACCAGCGCCATTTGAACGGCGAGTATGTATTGTTGCGCCCCGCGAAGTTGAACCCGGTCCAGGCCGAGATGCCATACTCACCGGACGTTTCTTGGTTCCGGTTCGACGGATTGACCTCGATCGCCTGAACGGATTCGGTATAATCGGCCCCGCCCTTGTGATTCATGACGACGTCGCCGTACACACCGATCCCTTTACCGCGCAAGTTCGAGATGGCGGTCTGGAGCTGCGCTTTCGTCCCGTACTTCGTCCGGGTCGTCCCTTTTTGGTTGAATTCGCCGAGATCGTATAAATCGTACGCCCCATACCCGACATCGTTTTGTGACGTGCCTTTGTACGCCGGCGGAATCCACACCGTCGTCACCCCGATGTCTTTCAAGTGCTGCGAGTCGTTCGATAGTCGGTTCCAATGCAGCCCGTCGTTCGGGACGTACCATTCAAAGTACTGCATCATCGTACCGTTTTGCGGCGTCGCCGCCTGTGCGACCGGTTGCCCGGCGAGCAGTGCAATCGCGGTGACACCAGCCGTCATCGCTAACCCTTTCCGTCTTTTACCCATGCCCGTTCCTCCTCTTCAAAATGAATGCAAGCGCTTTCATTAATTATCATGCCCGATTCTATTTTGGTTGAATAGAGGATTTCCATAAAACAGTTCTCTGCGCCTAACTATTTTTTTCTTGAATAGTTCAGTCGACCAAAACAAAACGGATGGCTTGTGCCATCCGCCTAGTCATTCATTCCGTTCCAAACGTTTTCGCTTCACGAGGAAACCGAGATACGGGAGTCCTGTGAAGACGAGCCCGATGACGACAAGCGTCTGTAACACCAAAATGATGGCTTCCGCCGTCTGCGGCCAATCCAATTGGAGCATGAACACAAATCCAAGTGATAACAGCAAGCAGATGAGCGCACACCGCCCCATCGCACGCTCGACTTGCCCATATTTCTCTTGGGTCGTCTGGCGATCCGTATACAGAGGCGTCGCGTCCGGACTGCCTTTGAACACATGAATCTCATCGCCGGTCGACGTGACATGTTCCCATCCGCTCGCGGCGAACAGCTCAAAGTAATCCTCGTCCGGTTGTTTGCGATAATCGAGACTATAGCGCACGTCCATCGGTTCCCCTTCGACGAGCGTATAGCCGAGTGGAGCGAACTTCTCTAAATGCCAGCCACGAGCTGCCATCTCCCCTAGCTTTTTCATTTCCCGCTCTTCGGCGAACGCCAATCCCCAACTCGACATATATTTCCGTTTCATCGGTGTCCCTCCCCGTCTAAAATGAAGCGTGCATCGTCAACGATCGCTTGCCGTCGTTTCAAGTCTTCCGCCACGAGGGCACGGCCTTGCGCCTTGATCACATAGCGTTTCTGCTTGCCGTCCCCGTCAATCGGCTCAATCAGTTGCGCGTTCACGAGCTTCTTGATGATGGTGTACATCGACGCCGGTCCGATTTTGATTCGTCCGTTCGTCAACTCCTCGACGAACTGCATAATCAAATAGCCGTGACGCGCCTCGGTCAAGGCGAGCAGGATATAGAGCATGCTGTCGGTCAATTCTCCGAGCTCGATTGTGTCGTTACGTGGCATCCCGCCACCTCCTATATCATTCATTGATATATCTTACTCTCAATATATATCTTTTAATGATATATGTCAATAAATGATATAAAAAAGCCGCAGACAGTTCGTCTGCGACCTTGTTAACTAGTGACGTAATCTAAATCGTGCAAGATGTAAGCTAAAAAGAACAACATGCTCGGGTTCTCGTAGCGCATCTGCACTTTACGAAGTTGCTCCCGATACGTGACCTCGTACTCAGCCCCGTTCATCTTCCGCTCCATGTTCATCTTGATGAGCGCGTCGAGTTTGTCCATCATATCGACGAGCATGCCTTCATACGTATCATCTTTCGAATCGGCCATATAGCGGCGGAACGCCGGCTGCATATAGTCCGGGAGGAGCGACAAGAGCGCCTCGCTCTCGGTCCGTTCGTACGCCTCGAACGCCGCACCGGTCTCCGCGGTCGAATGTTTCACCGGGCCGAGCACGTCACCGGTCACCCCTTCGACGAGGTCGTGACAGAGAAGGCGGGCCGTCAATTCGGCGACATCGACGTCGACGTCATATTTCTCGCGTTCCAACAAGCCGCTGAACAGCCCGAGCGCGGCCGCCCGGAATCCATGGATGGCGTCGTTATCGTCGATCGTATTGAAACGGCCTTTCCACCGTCTTACACTGTCCATCCGCATGACGTTCTCGATGAACGTCGCCACGTCGGTCTCGGCCTCGACTTGTTCATAGAGCCAGCGGACCGATTCGAGCGGATGATCGCGCAGGGCTGCTTTCATCTCTTCAAGCTTCGCGACGAAATGAGGCGAGCCATGTCCGACTTCCCGGCGGACGAACAGCATCGCGTCGAACGAATCGATTCCATCGACGAGCCGTCCTTCGAATGAGTCGTCCTCCGCCTCGACGAGGAAACGATAAAAATGCGGCCGGAGCGACTGCGACAACAACTCGACGAGTCCGAGACTCGCCGTCCGCTCCATCCGTTCGATATGTTCTTTGAGCGTCGGTTCTTTTTTCGTCCGGTGCATGATTGGACCGGTCTGCACTTCATTCATATCATGGAACAGCGCCTTGCCGAGCACGTCGAGCAAGTTGACGTCCCGTCCTTTGTTCTCTTCGTAGTATGCCGCGATTAAGCTGAAGACAGCGACGCGGAAACTGTGGCTTGCCGCATTGTCATGATAATGCGGTGCATACTCGTCCCATCGTTGCACGTTCTGCATGCGTGTCATCTTACGGATAAACGTTCCGTTATACATCAAATTCCTCCTTGGTTCAGTCGCTCCCACGAGTCATCGTGACAGACGACGTACAACATATCGTTCGCTTGAAGCGGTGTATCGAGCACCGTCGCGTAATCGAGACGGTCGTTGACGGCGATTAACGTGACGCCTTGGTGCAACAAGCTTTCCGCTGCATCCCGAATGGTCGTCCATTCTGGTTTCGGCGCGAGCGCCTGGATGTTGCCGCCTGACTGTTTACTAAGCAGCTGACGGAAAATCGATGTCGTCCCCGGCTGCAGCGTCGCTTTCGCCATGAGGAGTGACACCGAGTCGTTCGCGAGAATAAAGTCGTCGATTCGGACGTGTTTGAATTTCGAGATGTTCCGTTCCTCGCACACCTCAACGACCGTATGCAAATCGACGCCGCGTTCAGACGAGAGCGCTTCGACCGCTGACGCGATGAGCAACGATTTCCCGTCGGCGAGGAGTGTCTCCGTGATGCGGGCATCCGCGAAGATGGCGACCCGGCGCGCCTTTAAAATATTGGCCTGCAAGAGTACGGCCTCGTCCGACGCGTCACCATGGACGAAGTGGACGTTGTCGTGGTCGTACGTTTCTTCCTTCAACTGATCGATTAAGACGATCTCAGCCTTTGGCTCATAGATGAGCACTTCATCAATCGCTTTTTTCGTCTTCGGCGACCAGCCGATGTAGACGTAATGCCCTTCTCCTCGATACACTAACTTCCCCTCCCGTTTTAACCGTTGAAACGTCGCACCGACTTCAACGAGTTTTCCAATCAACGCCCCGATAATCCCGATCCCGAACAGGAACAAGAAAATCCCGAGCCAACGTCCCGCGACCGATGTCGGGAAAAAGTCACCATATCCGACGGTCGTGAGCGTCGTCATCGTCCACCAGAATGAGTCGAACATCGACGGGAACGTCTCCGGTTCAAGCACAAATCCGAGGACGGTACCGGTCAAGATGATGACGAGCGATGCCAGGACGACGTTCAAAAACGATAATTTCGATAACCCGCGCCAGACACGAAAAAAGATATGCACAGAAAAACCCCTCCTTTTCCTATATACTAGAGACAACTTACTTGATTTACGAAACCACCTTACATTCGGTTCCGTATAGAAAGAAAAAAGAAAGGACGACGTCATGAACTCAATCGTTTTGGAATATCGACTCTATAAAAATGAACTTTCGTTCGAGCCACTCTACCATTATACATCGCTCGGCCTCGATGAAGTACTCGCCCGCCGCGAATGCGAATTTTTCGTCAAGGACGGCATGACCTACAAACAGCGCTCATCGGCGCTCGAAGGCGAACAATACTTCTTGATTTACGTCGACCGCTACACGGAAGGCCCCGTCGACAAGCACGAGACGACCGACATTAAAGTCGAGATCCGGACGCTCGACGACCGGTTCGACAACCCGATGCTCGAGGCGTATTACGTCGATCGGCATCTCGACGCACTCGCCATGATCGGCAGTCAGTATTTGTACGTCGCCGGCAAAGAATATGAGCGCGACTCGGCCGAGACGGACGAAGATCGTGGCGTCTATGTCATTTACGTCACCCCTACAGGTTATACATTGGAGGAATCAACATGAAGACAAGCAAAAAAATCTTGAGCGGTCTGTCGGCTGCTGTCTTGACCGCATCGTTAGCGGCTTGCGGCACCGACGAAACAGAACAAGCGACGTTACCGGAAGAACCGACCGGCTATGAATGCGACGATTGGGACTGGGATGATGAGACGGAGTCATATTACTGTGACGATGATCGCTCCCCTCACTTCGGGAGCTTCTTCTTACTCGGTAGCCTATTCAATTCAAAGAGTGCATTGAAGAACTCCTCGGCATATAAAAATTACCGCTCGAACGGTGGCGCCAGCAACATCACCCCGAACAAATCAAACTCAGGCTCCAACTCGGGACTCGGTAGCGGTTCAAAAGGCGGCTTTGGGGGATGAAGCGAGACGCACTGTTTGGCCAAATCCCTTTCTTTTGGTCTGACTTGAACGACGAGGAGTACGCTCTTTACGACTGTCTTACCATGTCTACGGACGCGGTGGGGCAGATTCGGAAAGCGACGCGTGACGTCGATGCGATTTTCCGTAAGACGAACCGCCTATTGCGCACCCTCCCGGACGATACACTCCGCTTGCTCGGTTATCCTGAGGCGAGCCTACCGTTCCTGCGCGACAAGGCGCTGCCGCAAGAGACGATTATCGGTCGCTATGACTGGATCGTCAAAGACGGCACCCTCAAGTTGATGGAATTCAATGCCGATACACCGACGTTCATCAAAGAACTGTTCGACGTGAACGGCTATGTGACGACAGAATTCGGGCTCGACGACCCGAACGCGGCGTCGACCGAAGAGCTCAAGGCCGAACTTCGAAAAGCCGTCATCGCAGCGTGGCAACGACTCGACCGGGATGGGACACCGAAAATCGTCTTCACGGCCCATGACGACAACATCGAGGACAAATGGACGACGCGCTTCCTTCAAGAGACGCTCGATTTACCGTCCGAATTCGTCCCGCTCGACCGATTGCTCGTCAATGCGGACGGCGTCTTCACACCGTCCGGGGAAAAAGTCGACGTGTTATATCGTCAGACGTACCCGATCGAGCATCTGGTCGACGACCGGGCACCCAATGGTGATTTGATTGGCATCCGCCTGCTCGAACTGAACGCAGCCAAACACGTCTCGGTACTCAATCCGCTCTCGGCGTTTCTCATGCAGTCCAAAGGCGTCCAAGCGCTCATTTGGGAACTGTATGAGGCCGATACATATTTCGACGAAGCGGAACGTTCCATCATCGAGACATATTTTTTACCGACGTATCTCGAGCCTGATCCGTTTATCGGCCAGAGCGCGTACGTGCAAAAGCCCGCCTTCGGCCGGGAAGGCGACTCGGTCATCCTCTACGACCAAGCCGGCGTCCCGTTTCATAAAGAGACACTCCAGACGTACGCGGACGAGACGGCGGTGTATCAACAGTTCATCGAGCTGCCGACCCGTCTGACGAACACGGTCAACGGTCCGTTCGAGACGCACTACATGGTCGGCTGTTTTTGCTTGAACGGCCATCCGTCCGCCCTCGGCGTCCGCGCCGGCAGCATGATTACGAATAACCAGTCTTACTACTTAGCCATCGGCACAACAAAGGAGAATAACTTATGACGTTCATCACGCTCGATTCCATCTTGAGCTTCCTCGCTCACCTCGGCACAGGGTTTGGCCTGATTTTAGCCGGACTCGTCGTCTTCGCCCTTACGACGAAGTATTCGGAACGTAAATTGATTAAAGAAGGTAACGTCGCCGTCGCCTTGAAACTTTGGGGGAAAGCAATCGGACTCGCCATCGTCATCTACACGGTGTGGGCGAACAGCGTCAACCTGCTCGACGCCTTCATCTGGGGACTCGTCGGGATTCTTGCCCAAGTGCTCGCCTTCTGGACATTTGAATACGTCCTGACACCAGGCGTGAACTTAGAGAAAGAAGTCGAGAACGGCAACCTCGCCATCGGGATCAGCCTTTTCTCCGCCTCACTCGTCGTCGGCATCATCGTCGCCGCGAGCTTGACGTACTAATCAAACAGCCCATGCGCTCAGGATTGAGGCATGGGCTGTTGCTATAGAAAGGAAGAGACAAATGTTCAAACGAAAAATTATCGGAGTGTTGCTAGCTTGTATCGCACTTATCGCCTTGATACAAAACGGACCTACATTTTTAGAGAATCGAAAGCTTGATCGCTATTTGGCTGATGACGGGTTTCACGCCTATACATACGATCAATTTGATGAATCAAACCTCGCACTGTTCACAAATGAGGACGAGACAATGCTTGGACTCGCCGAAATGAGTGGTGACGGGTATAGTGCCACAACTGTCGAGACAGTCGATGCAGCTCCGTTCGACTATATCGAGCTTGAACATGAAGGCACTTATTATTGGGGGGTGCGTCTCCACAACAACCCTCAAAAAGTGGCTTCTCTCCGCATCATCGGAGAGCGTATGCAAGGAGAACACGTCCTCAATCGTCCCGAAGAGGATACATTTTCTAAATATCATATCTTGAAATTACATAACGTCCCTCAAGAAGATTGGACGATTCAAACGTTAGACCAAAATGAGCAAGTCATTGACTCGATCGATTTCTGAAAACTGAACAAGGAGAGGCAAAATGTCAAAACGTGGACTCGCATTATTCCTTACAGGTATGATCATCATCATCGCCATTTCAGTCACGGCCGGTATCCGGTCTTATAACGACGAACAACGAAAACAAGCATCCGAACAGGTACAACAAGAATTGAACGACCAGATGACTGCCCAAGGGTGGTCTGCTTACGAATACCATAAATTAGAAGGATCGACCGTCACGCTATTCACGAACGCAGACGACACGATTCTCGGTCTAGGCATCATGAAAACGAACGGTGAGTTTAGTAGCTCGACCCGTGACACAATTGAAGAAACACCATTCGACTGGGCTCATCTTGGCAATGGAACAGACGAATACCTTGGGGTTCGGTTGAACAATCAACCCGAAGACGTCGTGTACTTGCGGTTACAGAATTCCGATTGGAGTAAAACCTACATGGTCAACGATCCTCGAGACGAAGGATATATCAGGACTTACTTGATTACTCTAGAGAAGACGCTACTTGGCGACTGGACAATCGAAACGCTCGACCGCGACAAAAACGTGATCCACGCTGAGCAACTATAAAAACCGCAAACCGATAACCGGTCTGCGGTGATACGACGACTGTTTTCGCAGTCGTCCTTTCTTATGCTCTAGCGAGTACGGCTGATGGACCGAAGAACTCGTAACGGGCTTGTGGAATCGTTTGGACGACCGTCTCCATCATCGCGGTCGGACCGCACGTGTAGACGTCGTGTCCCTCGACATCAAGTGCTTCGAGTTGTGTCGCACTCATGCAACCTGATACGTCATCGACGTGTGTGATGAGCTGGAGACCAGCGTTCACAAGTTCATCGAGCTCTTCACCGAGCGGACGGAGGTTCGTGCTGCGGACAGCATGGAGCAACGTGACCGAACGGCCTTGACCGAGTGCCGTTTTCGCCATGTTGAAGAGCGGTGTGATGCCAATCCCGCCAGCGACGAGTGTGAGCGGACGATCCGATGCTTCGAGCACGAATTCGCCAGCTGGGGCACTCACTGGAATCTCCGTACCGACCGTCTGCTCATGGAGCCAGTTTGAGACGAGACCTTCCGCCTTCGGAGCAATCCAGTAGCCGTCTTCTGTCGTCTCGACGACGCTATATTGGCGATGGTGCAAGATGTCTTCCCCAGCAATACGGGCTTGAACCGAGATGTATTGACCTGGGATGGCCATCCCGACGACGCCGTCGTTCGCTTTGATGTGGAATCGTTTCACTTCCGGTGTGTCTTCAATCACTTCAGCAACCGTGAACGGTTTGAAACCGATCCATGGTGCATCATCGTACATCTGTTTCTCGAGCGAGATGAAGACGTCGGCGATGACACCATATGCTTTCGCCCAAGCGTCGATGATATCCGGCGTCGCTGCTTCACCGAGCACGTCTTGAATCGCGCCGAGTAAGTTTTGTCCGACAATCGGATAATGTTCTGGCCGGATGTTCAAGCTCTTATGTTTATGAAGTGCCGGTTGGATGGCCGGAAGGATCGCTTCGAGACGATCGATATGGACGGCTGCCGCATAGACGGCGTTGGCGAGCGCCTCTGGCTGACGACCGCGTTTTTGGTTCGTATGGTTGAAGAATTGACGGACTTCTGGGTTGTTTTCGAACATGCGCTTATAGAAGTGACTCGTGATGGCGACACCATGGTCTTTCAAGACCGGTGCGGTTGCTTTGACGATATCCATGGTTTGTTGATCTAACATTTTGTTTCCCCCTTTTTGAAAGTTCATGTTCATTATGTGAGGTAAGTCACTTCAAAAGCAATATATAAAATACTTGTTTAGATACAAGTTCAAATTTCCGCCTTGAATCCGCCACGCTTTTTTCACATCTTCCATCATCGCGCTTTCAGACGATGTCTTGTACAATGAACGGATAAGAGGTGAAACAACATGCGGCTCACGCAAACGTGCGATTACGCACTCCGAACACTCATGTATAGCGCCACGTTCTCCCATCGTCTCGTAACGATTCAAGAAGTGGCGGACCAATATCAGATTTCAAAGAATCACGTCATGAAAGTCGTCTATGAGCTTGGCAAGCATGGGTATCTCGAATCGGTGCGCGGCCGTGGTGGCGGCTTCCGGCTCGCCCGACCGATGGAGGACATCAACGTCGGCGACGTCGTCCGGACGATGGAACCGTTCGAGCTCGTCGAATGCTTCGGGGAAGGACGATGTGTCATCGCACCCGCATGCGACCTGCGGAGCGTCTTGAACGAGGCGATGCTCGCGTTCCTGCACGTGCTCGACCGCTATACGATTGCCGACCTCGTTGCCAACCGGACGAACGAACTGGCCATGTTGCTAGGCATACAAAACCCGACGGACTGAAATAGTCCGTCGGGTTTGTCTGTTATAGCGGTTTTAATTTGGCCTCAATCTCGGCTCGTTGTGGCTCAAGAAACGGTGGTAGCGCCAAACGTTCTCCGAGCGTCTCGACTGGTTCGTCCGTCGCAAATCCAGGGCCGTCCGTCGCGAGTTCCACCAAAATCCCGCTCGGTTCGCGGAAATAAATTGATTTAAAATAATAACGATCGATTAGGCCCGAATGACTGATGCCGAATGAATCGAGCCGCTCGACCCAACGCGCCATCTCGTCATCATCCTCGACGCGAATCGCGACGTGGTGGACACTGCCTCGTCCTGGACGCTCCGACGGTAAATCGGGACGGTCGACGAGATGAATCTCTGTCGCCACACCGCCATCCCCCGTCTCGAACACACGAACCGATTGACCGTTCCGTTCGAACTCAGACGCGAAGCGATAACCGAGCACGTCCGTCAGCACCCGCTCCGTCTTCTCAATTCGCCGTACCGTCCACTCGCTAAATCCGAGGCCGAAGACGGCGACGTCTGCCGGCACCGGTCCGTTTTTCCGCGGCGTCCCTGATCCGCCCTCGACGAGACAGAGCCGTTGCCCCTCCTCGTCCTCGAAGTAAAGCGTCGGACGACCGAGCACATCCTCTAACGGATCATGGAGTACACCGAATTCGAAAAATCGCTCAAGCCAGTACGACAATGCCCCATCCGGCACCCGAAGCGCCGTCCGCGAGATGCTGCTCGACCCTTTATACGTTTGCCCGAGAAAAGGCAGCTCGAAGAACGTCAAATCCGTCCCCGGTGTCCCCGATTCATCTGCGTAAAACAAGTGATACATCGATGGATCGTCTTGGTTGACCGTCTTTTTGACGAGTCGCATCCCGAGTACCTCCGTATAGAATCGCAAGTTCTTCAACGCGTCCCCTGTCATCGCCGACACGTGATGTTGTCCAAAAATCGCCTTCATCCGACTTCTCCCCTTTCAACTTTGATTATATTGTACCATCCACAAATAAGTAAAGTTAGCTTTACATTAAGTAAAGTTTACTTTACACTGAAGATAGAAACAAGAAATGAGGTGGCGGCATGCCATTAATCAATCGCGTCAAAGAGTTGCGGGCCCGGCATCAATTGACTCAAGGTGACTTGGCGGCCAAAGTCGGTGTGACGAGACAGACGATCATCTCGCTCGAAAAAGGGATCTACACGCCGTCGCTTATGCTGGCGATGCAAATCGCCCGCGTATTCGAGGAACCGGTCGAATCTATTTTCACAATCGAGGAGGAAACAAATTGAAACACGTCGTCATCCAATCCATCTCCAGCATCATCTTGTACGTCCTGATGGCATTTCTGTTCAGCTCGTTCTTGTCTGACGTGTCGACCGTCATCGAGACCGACCGATTCGAAATTGAGTTTAACTTATTGCCGCTCTTGCTGTTAGTCGGCTTCTTTATCATTTGGACAATCTATTCGTTCAAGACACGCCCGAACCAAAACTTAAGCTTTGGCCAATGGTCGGTCCGGATGACAGAATTTAGCGAAGTCGACGAACGCGAGCAGATCATCACGGCGAAAGCGACGAAAGCCGCCTACGTCTCGTTCGGGATTACTGTGCCGCTCCTCATGGCGTCATTCATGTTTTATCCGCTGTTCGAGAACGCGCTCCCCGCTTATCCGATTTACGCACTCGCCTCGACACTGATCATCTCGACACTCGTTTATATGACGACTTGGATCCGCGCCTATACCCATTAAGGAATTCACATCGAATTCCTTTTTTTGTGTCGATTTTTCGTCGAGTCGTTCCCTACGATTGCGAATTCAGTCACGTCGTGCTTATATATAACTAAACGGTTATATACTAAATGTATTGAAGGGGTCTTTCATCGTGAAAACCATCGATTTGACGACCGGTCAGGTTCAACGCGTCATCGTGGCGCTCGCCCTCCCGCTCGTCGGCAGTTCGCTTTTACAGTTCACGTATAGTCTCGTCGATATGTTCTGGGTCGGTGCGCTCGGTAGCGACGCCGTCGCCAGCATCGGCGCGGCCAGCTTTTATATCATGCTCGGTCAGGCGATTCAATCCCTTATCGTCGTCGGCGCCGGCATCAAAGTGTCGCAAGCCGTCGGACGACGAGATCAGGCGTTGATTCAGCGCTACATCCGGGCCGGGAGGCGGATGAACCTCGGCCTCGGCCTGTTATTTGCCGTCCTCCTCGCCGGGTTCGGCCAGACGCTCATCGGATTTTTGAACATGGACGCCCCACCTGTCGAACGATTGGCGTACAGTTACTTGCTCGTCAGTGCCCCGATGCTCGTCTTCTCGTTTGCCAACCTATTCTATGCCCGTCTGTTTAGCGCTTACGGCAATACGACGACAGCAATGCGCATCAACGCGACCGGGGTCACTCTCAATATGATCCTGTCGCCGCTCTTCATCTATCCACTCGGACTCGGGGTCGTCGGTGCCGGTCTCGCGACGCTCGTCGCGAACGTTGTCATGTTCGGCTTCTTCTGGCACCGAGCCCGCCTCTTGTTCGACTGGGAGGAGACGGTCGAACCAAATCGCACGGACTATACAGAGATTCTTCGCCTTGGTTTCCCGATGGCGACGCAACGTGTCTTGTTCACCGTCATCAGCATCTTCCTCGCCCGGATGATTGGTTCGTACGGGACAGAGGCAATCGCAGCCCAGCGTATCGGATTACAAATCGAATCGATCGCCTATATGATGATCGGCGGACTGAACGGGGCCATCGCGAGTTATACGGGGCAAAATCTCGGCGCCCGCAAAGTGGACCGGGTCCATGAAGGCTACCGGGTGACGACGCGTCTCGGTATCCTGTATACCGGGCTGATCACCCTCGTCTTTCTGTTCGTTCCGGACGTCCTCATCGGGCTATTCGTCGATGACCCGACAACGATTGACATCGGCGCGAGCTATTTACGTATCATCGGGATTTCGCTCATCTTCGCCTCATTTGAGATGATCGGGAACGGCTACTTCTCGGGACTCGGCCTGCCAAAAATCCCGGCAACGATCTCCATCGTCTTCACCGTTGCCCGCATCCCGCTCGCGCTTGCCCTCGAACCCTATCTCGGTCTCGATGCCATTTGGTGGAGCATCGCCATCTCAAGCATCATCAAAGGGCTCGTCTCCGTCCTCTATGTCCGACTAATGAAAAAGGAAGTGACTTCCCTTGCAGAAGCGATTTAATGACCTTACTAACCAGTTGTTGCGTGGCCGGTTCGCCATCGAGCGTGAGATGCTCCGCGTGACCCCTGAAGGGACGCTCGCCGTCACGAAACATCCGACAGCACTCGGTGACAAAGCGACGCACCCGTATATCACGACCGACTTCTCAGAAAGTCAGATTGAACTGATTACCCCTACGTTTCCGACCGTCGAAGCCGCGCACAACTTCTTACAGACGCTGTACGATGTCACGGCACTGAACATCGGCGATGAACGGCTCTGGCCACAGTCGATGCCGTGCGCGCTTCCGGACGGCGGCGTCATCCCGCTCGCCGACTTTGGCAGCTCTGGGATCGAGGCCGGACGCTATCGGGAGCACCTGCTCCAAAAATACGGGGCGAAAAAACAGCTCATCTCAGGCATCCATTTCAACTTCTCGTTCGCAGACGAGCTGATTGAGGCGCTCTATGAAGGATCATCCGAGCACTACGAAGGCTTCAAGAACAATTTGTATTTAAAACTCGTCCGCAACTATTTACGGACACGTTGGCTCGTCGTCTATCTGTTAGGCGGGACACCAGCTGTCCATACGAGCTATGAAGAACGTTGCGTCAGTCAGATGCAGGCGCTCAGCGAGGACGTGTATTCGAATACGACGGCGTTGTCATACCGGAATAGCGATTGCGGCTATACGAACGTCGAGCCGCTCTATCCGGACTATTCAACGCTCTCAGACTACACCGCGAGCGTGCGCCGCTTCATCGCCCAAGGTGACATCGCCAACCCGAACGAGCTCTACTCTCCGATTCGACTGAAGACGTCACAGGGCGGCAATGACTTGGAACGACTCGAGACGAACGGCATCGATTACATCGAGATTCGCAACATCGACCTCAACCCGTTCGAGAAGACCGGGATCGCCCTGTCCGATTTGAAGTTCCTGCACGTCTTCCTGCTCTACTTGACGTTGAAAGACGAGACACGGTTCGCGGACTGGCAGGCCGAGGCGTTCCACAACCAGCAACGCGTGGCGAAAGAAGGGCTATCCCCTACGCTCTTGCTGCATCGGGACGGCGAGGCGGTGGCGCTTCAGACGTACGCACGCGATTTGCTCGACGAAGTCGAAGCGTTCAATGAACGGTACACTCTGGGATTCGATGACGTCTTCGCCTCTGTCCGGAAGCGGGTTAACCATGTCGAGTCGACGTATGCGGCTCAATTGACGAATATCATGACAACCGAAGGCTACACGGCCTGGTCGCTCCAGCAAGCGGAACTATTCTATCAAGATGCGTACGCCAACCGGTTTCGGGTGCACGGCTACACGGACATGGAGCTATCGACGCAGATTTTGATAAAGGCGGCGCTGAAACGCGGCTATGCCGTCGACGTGATCGACCGTGACGACCAATTTCTCCGCATCCGCCACGGTAACCAGACCGAATATGTCAAACAGGCGACGAAGACGTCGAAAGACAATTACGTGTCGATACTTATGATGGAGAACAAGACAGTGACAAAACACGTACTCGCCGAACATGGCATCCGCGTGCCGGGCGGGGTCGAGCTGCGCACTGAAGCTGATTTACAGGAAGCCTGGTCTACATTTGCGGACGAGCCGATCGTTTTGAAACCGAAATCGACAAACTTCGGAATCGGCATCCACATCTTCAAAGACGGCACGACGTTCGAGGAGGCGCGCGGGGCGTTCCGTCATGCCCGTTCGTTCGACGACGTCGTCCTGCTCGAGACGTTCCTGCCCGGGAAAGAGTATCGTTTCCTCGTTATCGGTGACGAGGTCGCGGGCATTTTGCACCGCGTCCCGGCGAACGTGACCGGGGACGGCGTGTCGACGATCCGTGAGCTCGTCGACAAGAAGAATGAAGACCCGCTCCGTGGCAAAGGCTATAAGACACCGCTCGAGAAAATCGACATCGATGACATCGTCGTGGCGTTCCTCCGTCCACAAGACAAGACACCGGACAGTGTCCTCGCCGATGGTGAGCTCGTCTTCTTGCGTGAGAACTCGAACATCAGCACGGGCGGGGACAGTATCGACTATACAGACCGGATTGCCGATTCCTACAAACGAATTGCGGTCGAGTCCGCCCGAGCCATCGGCGCGACGATTTGCGGGGTCGATATGATGATTCCATCGCTCGAGCGTGAAGATGACTATGGCATCATCGAGCTGAACTTCAATCCGGCCATCCATATCCATTCCTTCCCGTACGAAGGCAAGGAGCGGCCGATCGGCGAGACCGTGCTCGATTTGATATTTGACGGAAAAGGTTGAAGAGGTCCATGAATCGGGAATAGAGACTACATTGATTAGACATATGCATTTTCTTTCTCGAGAATGGGGGCTTTCCAATGGAAAAAGTGAAATCTCAAGTCGAAGGCAACACGTTAGTTGTCGAACGAAGTTTCAACGCACCGCGTGAGCTCGTGTTCGAGGCTTTCTCGACACCGGCCCACCTCGAAACCTGGTGGGGACCAACTGGATGGAAGACAGAGATTCGCACGTTCGAGTTCGAACCTGGGGGCACGTGGCATTATTGCATGACGTGTGTCGATAAAGGTCAAGGTGATTATTACGGCATGGAGTCATGGGGCAAATCGACGTTCCTCGAGATCGACCCGCATCGGAAAATCGTCTATACGGACGCATTCTCGGACGCGGACGGCCACGTCAATCCCGAGCTTCCCGTCATGACAATTACCAATGAGTTCATCGATATTCCGAACGGCACGCTGTTCATTAGCCGCTCCGAATTCACGGACGCCGAGTCGCTCCGACAAGTCGTCGACATGGGAGCCGTCGAAGGTTTCACCTCACAGCTCGACCGTCTCGACGCCATCGTCTCCAGATAACAGCAAGCACCGCGCCTCGAATGAGGCGCGGTGCTTTTTCGTAAATCTGAAAAGTAACGACACGAATTAACGATACTCTCAATACTCACCGAAGTTCCGCCGGGTCTTCTAATAACGTGAACAAGCGTATAAGTTGGTTAGACTCAATCTCTCCGTACGCATCCCCGATACTGATTTCGGTCGAACAATAGCCGTCCTGCGGTACGAGATAGCCAGTGATACCGATTCCAGTCGCATCTTGAACGGCACGAATCCGGGCCGCGACCTCATCCACTTTTCCTTTAACATGAAGGTGGAACATATTCGTCACCGGGACGTTCGGTGTCGTCCATACCCCATCGAGCGCGTTGAAGCGACGCGCCAGTTCCTTCGCCTGTTCATAGTACGTCCCCATCTTGTCTTTCCGCAATTCATAGTAATAGTCGGCAGGGATGATGTACGGATACAATCCAATCAAATCCCCACCGTACCGCCGTTTCCAAACTCTCGCCTCGGTACAGAACGGTTTCGGTCCGGCCAAGATGGCGCCGGCGATGCCGCCGATGCCTTTGTAGAACGAGACGTAGACGCTGTCGAACAGCGCGCATATTTCTTCCGCGGTCTTCTCATAATAGGGGAGTGTCTCGAGCAAGCGTGCTCCATCGAGATGCAGACGAATCCCCCGCTCCCGACACAAGTGACTGATCGCCTCAAGTTCATCGAATGGTGGCAAGTAGCCCCCGAGTTCCCGTTGTGGCAACTCGATCAACAGGCAGGCGACGTCCGGCAACGCCTGTACTTCCTTGAGCGTCATCAACCGCTTGTTATCTCCGATTAAGATTGGCTCAAGGTGATGTAACTCCTTCAACCCCTCCTGTTCATGAATCTCTAAGTGACAGAGCGGATGATAGGCGACGTTTCGATTACCGGTCTCGTCCGCCCAAATCCGTAACGCAATCTGTTGTGCCATCGTGCCGCTCGGAAAGAATATCGCGTCTTCCATGCCGAGTTCTTGCGCCATTTTTTGCTCGAAGCGTTCGATGACCTCGCCCGTCCCGTAGTGGTCGCTCGCTTGATTCGGATCGACTTCGGCGAACGACTGTTGCAAGACGCCGACGTTCCGTCGGCCGTGACCGCTCAGTTGATGCGACGTTTGTTGATACGATGTCCGTAAATCCATGTCATTCCCTCCACAACAAGCCCCCTGTCCATAGACAGGAGGCCATCAGTTAGTCGCGCATGCGGACGATTAATTTACCGCGTACTTTGCGTGTTTGCAGTTGGTCAAGACCGTCTTTCAGTCGTTCGAACGGCAAGACGTCCGTGACGAGGTCGTTCAACTCGCCCGCCTCGAGCAACTTCATCAATTCTTCGGCCATATACGCCAAGTTGCGGATGGCGCGCTCATCCTCACTCGCATGGGCCGCGCCGAGAGCGACTTCATGGATGGATGGTGACAACGTAAACCCTTTCACGTCCGACGTATCCGGCGGACCGGCGATATAGGCGAGCTGTCCGCTGAACGCGAGCCGATCGAGGTCCGCCGTCGCCACATCACGTCCGACCGTATTCAAGATGAGGTCGACCCCGCGGCCGTCAGTTTCTTCTAAAATCCGTGCCGTCACATCTTCCGTGTTATAGTCGATGGCGACATCGGCACCAAGTTCTTTCACCCAGTCAAAATTATCCGGCGACGCCGTCGTGAACACCTTGAGACCGAGCTTCTTCGCAAGTTGAATCGCATAGCCACCGACTCCGCCCGCACCAGCATGGACGAGAATCGTCTCCTTGTCGCGCGTGTTCAGTTTCTGCATGATGGCCTCATATGCCGTCATCCCGGCACAAAGGATGGCCGCTGCTGCCTCGTCGCTCACTTCCGATGGCACGACGGCACAAGCACGCGCATCGACGACCGCGTACTCGGCAAAGCCGCCGTGGTTTCCGAGACTCGTATGGACGGCGACTCGTGAACTGGTAATGATATTGGCGAGGCTCGAACCGACTTCGACGACTTCCCCGACGAGGTCGACCCCGAGAATATGTGGGTACGACCAATTTGGGTTGCCGTTCGTACCGACTTTATAGTCGACCGGGTTCAATGCGACCGCTTCGACTTTGATGAGTAGTTCGCCCGCACCTGGTGTCGGACGTTCTATCTCACCGACGTGGAGATGTTCAAGTCCTGGTTGATCGAGTAACCATGCTTTCATGCTCAATACGCTCCTTCCGAAGACATCAGCTCATGACGTCTTCATAAATAGTGTTGAGTCATTTAATTTCGATTTCAAGAATAGCCTCGATTTCTTGTTCAATCTCTTTATTCACTAATTGGGAACGTTTTTTTCTCAATTCAAGATCCATTTCTTTATCAATGAAATGATTCGTATGGGTGTCAAAACAATTAAAACAAATCGAGTAAAAGTCTTTTTTCTCTTGTTTTAAGAAATCAAATTCCCACGTTTCAAGTTCTAAATAACTCACTTGATCATTCGTTTCTTTTCCACATAATTCGCAATTCGTCTTCATGATAAAAACCCCCTTTCGCATATCTACTTTTATTTATTTCTTAGCTGACGGTCTTTAATTCTTTTTAGACGTCCATGATATTTCATGATATTCGCTTGTGATTGTTTAGCTTCTTCGCTCGTAGGTTGTAGGTTGGCGATATCCCAGTATTTAACGACCACATCCAATACTTGATCAAAGTATTGTAACGGTCCATAGTTCGCATCAATGGCAATCGTTTTCATTCTCTCGTTAAAGTCTGGCATGACGGCACCCGGCATCGAGAAATTTATAATTACGTTTTCAAAATAAACAATGAAATTCGGGTCTAGTTCAAGGTGTGCTTTCACTGTATCGCGATAGAAAGCATAATGAAGCGCTTCATCTTTCGCTAAACGTCGAAGTAACGTTGCTAAATCTTTGTCATGGGCACCCGCAATTCTAGCTACATTGTTATAAAAAACTAAGGTAGCTAACTCTTGTAAAGAAGTATAAGCCATTGTTGCGAGAGGATTGGTGAAATCTGGGAACCATCCGCTTTCAACGACTCGTTTTCTCAATTCATGCAATCTCGTGGGATTTACGTTTCGTGTCACCAACAAATACGTTTCAAGCAAATTAGAATGTTGGTCTTCTTCAGCCGTCCATGTACGTACGAAATCATTTATTACTTCCATTGAATTTTTAAATGTATAATCCAAATGCGAAGTATACCAAGGTAAATTTACTTCTGTAAGCAATGCTGTTTCTACGGCAATGATGACGCCTTCTGGAAGAGTTACTTGACTCTCGTCCCATGGGACTCGTTTAAAGGACATGGCCTTGTCCCAGGGAATAAATTCGTGATAACTCCAATCAATATTTGCAGATCGTTCCTTATGTAATTGATATAATTCTTTAATACGCGGTTCTAATCGCAAATCCAAATCTGAATTTAACATGATTTTTTCCCCTTTAGTCGTTTTTTTAACTTTAAATCATTTAAATTTTTTTAACAAAGAATATGGCGTGGTCATCAAGTGGGAAAAATTAATTTTAATTAAAAACAGCACCACCGATTGCTCAATATATCTAACAATCGGAGTGCCGTTCGATCAGGCTGCGAATAGACTGATGAGGTTTCCGTCCGGGTCGATGACGATGGCGTAACGTTGCCCCCAAAACGCATCCCACGGTTCCCGATGCGAGGCATAGCCGTGCTCGACGATTGCCTCATAGCGCGCATCTAGCTCCTCCCGACTGTCGCATAAGAAGGCGAGTTCGACCCGATGCCCCGTCGCCGGTCTCCATTCCCCATACACCGATTCGGCCACTTCGACCGTGTCGAAGGCGAGTCGGACACCGCCGTCATCGACCTCGACGTGCGCTTCCCCATCCATCGCTTTCGGGATCGATAGACCGAGCATCCGATAAAAGTCGAGCGCCCGCGTCATGTCTTCGACGACGATGCCAATCATATCTAACTTGATTCCCATAAGATCACCCCAGTTTCCAAGTTGATGGTACTATGATGAGTGTAGCACTACATCCTGCTCGTGAAACGGGGAAATTCACATGACTCATCAATTCACTGTCTTGACCCAGCCACAGGCCGAAACGATTGCCTATGCGTGGCACTATGAAGGCGATTATGCGTTCTATAACATGGAAGCTGACGAGGAAGACTTAGCCGAATTTTTAGACGCCGCACAGCGTGGACAGTCCGTGTTCGCCGTCGCGTCTGATGGTGAATTGGTCGGTTTCGTGAGCGTCGCGCAAACAGATGCCGAGACGGTCGATCTCGGCCTCGGCATGAAGCCTGATTTGACCGGGAATGGGAGCGGACGAGCGTTCGTCACATCGATTCTCGACTTCGTCAACACAACATACTCGCCTCATCGCATCACCTTGTCCGTCGCCGCCTTCAACGTACGGGCGATCCGTGTCTATGAGACGTGCGGTTTCAAACAGACCGGTTCGTTTCAACAATCGACGAACGGGAGCACGTTCGCCTTCATCCAGATGGAACGTCAAGAAAGTCCTCAGAACCAACCGTTCTGAGGACTTTTCCTATGTGAGCTGTTTCTTTTGGATGTATGACAAACCGAGCGCCGCAATCAAAATCGCCCCTTTGACGATATCTTGGGCATAATACGGCACGTCCCACATCGTCAGTCCGTTCAACAAAATCCCAATCAAGATGGCACCAATCAACGTACCGACGACGTTCGGTCGTCCGGTCCCGAAGACGGCGTAGCCGATGTAGGCGGCTGCGACGGCGTCCATCAAGAGTGGTGCGCCGGCCGATACTTGTCCGGTGCCGATGCGCGACGCCAAAATGATGCCGCCGATGGCCGCAAAGAGACCACTCAACACGTAAGCGTACAGCTTAATCCGTGTGACGGCGATGCCGGAGCGGCGGGCCGCCTCGACGTTCGAGCCGACGTAATAAAACTCACGTCCCGTCTTCGAATACGTCAAAAACAGATGGGCCCCGGCGAAGAAAAGAATCATCAAAATGGCGACGAATGGGATTGGGCCGATCGAGCCTTGGCCGATGAAGAGGAACGACGGGATGAACCGTCCGGGTGCCGTCCCTCCTTCAATCGGCATGTTGTCGTAAATCGAGAATCCTTTCGTATACGTCAATTGGACCCCGTTGATGACGTACATGATGGCGAGCGTCGCGAGCAAGTCCGGTAACCGGAACTTGATCGTCACGAGTGCGTTCAAGAGCCCGACGAGCACACCGAGCGCAATCGGGACGAGCAAAGCGACGAGCAGTTCTTGACTATGTAACACGAGGCTTGACGCCGCCCCAATTGTCGCTAGGCTCGCCGTTGAGCCGACCGATAAGTCGAACCCGCCGACGATGAGCGAGAACGTCACCCCGAGGGCGAGCAGCGAGACGATTGACACGGACTTGATGATGTCGCTGAAGTTCGCGTACGTCAAAAACTGGTCGTTCGTCACACCGAAGACGGCGATGAGTGCGAGAATCGCGAACAGTGTCCCATATTGACCGATGCCACTGAAGCGTTTCGTGCGTTGTTTTAAGACGAGTTGGGCCATGTTAGACGCCTCCTTTCTGTTGCCAACGGCCGCGGTCGAGCCAAAGCGTCCGGTTGGCGACCAATTCTAATTCATGCGGTTCGCTCGATGTGAAGATGACGGTTTTCCCGTCTTTGGCGAGGCGGGTGACGAGTTCATAAATGTCCCGTTTCGCCGTCACGTCGACGCCTTTCGTCGGTTCGTCGAGCAGATAGACGTCCCGGTCCTCGAGAAGCCATTTGCTGAGGACAACTTTTTGTTGATTCCCCCCGCTCAGCTCCCGGACCGGTTGCCCGACCTGGTCGTATTTCACTCGCAGCGAGGCCAATACGCGTGTGATCGCGTTCGCCTTCCCTTCAATCGCGAGGACGTTCCGTTCAATCGAATCGTCGAGGAAAAGCCCCTGTTTCCGGCGTTCTTCTGGTACGAGGGCAAATCCGGACCGGACCGCCTGACGCGGTTCACGAATCTTGAGCGGTTTCCCGTCCAACGTCACTTGTTGTTCGACGCCAGAGAGACCGAATAGCGCCTCAATCAACTCCGTCTTCCCGCTCCCGGTGACGCCGCCGATGCCGACGACTTCGCCTTTATACGCCGTGAACGAAAGCCTCGTCCCGAACGTCGGTAACGTGAGGTCTGCCTGAATCCGGATCTCGGTTTCAGGAACGGCTTTCTCTACCGCCTCTGCCATGTCAGATCCGCTCAAATACGTATGGATATCCCGTTCTGACAACGCCTGAAACGGCCCTTCGTAAGCGATGCGCCCATCCCGGAGGAACGTCGTCGTCGTGGTGATGCGCGACAGTTCGTCCGATCGATGGGTGATGAGAAGAATGCCGACGTCCTCTGCTGCGAGCGACTGCAGTAATGTGAGCAGTGCCGCCGCATCATCCGTCGACAAGGCGGCCGTCGGTTCGTCGAGCAAGAGGTAGGCCGCATCACTCGCGAGCGAACGGGCAATCAAGACACGTTGTTTGACACTGAGCGGGAAACGCCCGACCGGTTCGGTCACGTCAATCTCTAGCCCGACACGTTCCAAGTAGGCAGCCGCTCGCTGTTTTAGTTCGCGAGGACGAATCCGCTCGACCGCCTGCCACGGCACGACGTTCTCATAAATCGGTAAATCGAGATAGAGCGCGTCATCGACTTCTTGCGACACCGTGATGACCCCGCGGCGAATCGCCTCGGCCGGTGTGAATGTGACCGCCGTTTCGTCGAGTTCGACCGTCCCGGACGTCGGGATGATTGCGCCACTCAACAGCTTCACGAGCGTACTCTTTCCGGCCCCGTTCAATCCAAGCAATCCATGAATCTCGCCACGTCGGAGCGTGAAGCTGACATCGTCGAGCACGGTGACGTCGCCATAGCGTTTCGTGACGCGTTCGAGCCGTAACATCAGTCCGTCCCTTTCATCCAGTCCGACCAGGCCGCGTCTGATGCGCCCCAGTTCGGGACGTATTGGCCGAGGTCGTCCATCGTCACTTTCTCGTCCGGCAAGACGTCACGGTCGACGAGATATGGGTCGACCGAATGAATCGACGGCGTCTCTTCACCCGCTAATTTTTGATACGCGTAACGGACTTGGATCCGTCCGATTTCAGCCGGATCGGTCGCCGCCGTCACTTTCCACGGGCTGCCGTCCTCTTGCATGAGTTGAAGGTCTTCGTCACTCAAATCGATGCCATAGACCGAAATTTCATCGCGTCCGGCCTGTTTGATGGCACGGCTCGCCCCTTTGGCGAACTCGTCCCACATTGCGAATACGGCATCAATCTCGCCTTCCGGATACTTCTTCAAAATCGCTTCCATCTGGCTCTGTGTGTCGAGCGCCGTATTGTTCGTCGCCGAACCGAACTTGGCGACTTCCGTAATGCCTGGGTAGCGTTTCAAGAACGCATCATAAATCGTGTGGCGTCGTTCCATCGGTGTGAAGCCACCGACCCAAATCGTGACGATTTTGCCTTCGCCGTCCAAATCTTCAGCGAGTGCCTTGAGCGAACGCCAGGCGAGCGAATAGTCGTCCTGGTCGATGACCGTCACCCCGTCGTTCGTCAAATCGTTGTCGAACGCGACGACTTTGATGCCTTTGTCGAGTGCGCGTTGGACTGGTTCTTTCAATGCATCGGCGCGGCCATGGTCAATCAAGATGACATCGACGCCTTGCGTCGTCGCCGTGTCGACATAGCTCGCCATCTTCGATAGGTCGTTGTCGGCGTTGTACACTTTCACGTTGCCGCCGAACGATTCGACTTGTTCCGTCACCCCGTTGATATACTGCGACGAGAACGTCCCGATCGACATCTGCATGATCAGGGCGACATCGATCTCTTTCGGCAACGTCCCGTTCGAGACCGAGACGGGTTTCGTCTCCGGCGTCTTCTCGGCCGGCTTCGATGGGGCCGCTTGCTCGTTCGTGCAACCGACGAGCGCCAAGACGAATGTGAATAACAAAATCAATAGTTTTTTAGACATGAATCGTTCCCCCTACATGATATGTGATGGCGGTCTCTGTCGGCTCGAACACACCCGCCTCGGTGATGAGTCCGGTGATGAGGTCGGGCGTGGTGACGTCGAACGCCGGATTGAAGACGGTGATGCCGACGGGTGCCGTCGGTTGACCGCCGATATGTGTCACTTCTGACGGGTTCCGCTCCTCGATCTCAATCGTGTCGTCCGCCGTCAAATCGAACGTCGAATGCGGCGCCGCGACATAGAACGGAATGCCGTAATGTTTGGCGAGGACGGCGAGTTGCAACGTGCCGATTTTATTGGCGACGTGCCCCGTCCGTGTGATGCGGTCGGCTCCGACGATGATGGCGTCGACTCGTTTCGACTGAATCGTCCAAGCCGCCATATTGTCCGTGATGAGCGTCACGTCGATATCGGCCCGATCGAGCTCCCAGACAGTGAGGCGTGCCCCTTGCAGGAGCGGTCGCGTCTCACAGGCGAAGACGTTGAAGGATACACCTCGTTCTTTTCCGACGTAAAACGGTGCGAGCGCCGTACCGTAACGCGATGTCGCGATGGCACCGGCGTTGCAAATCGTTAACACGTTCCCCCCGGCCGGCAACACCGTCAGTGCATGCTCGCCGATGGCCCGGTACGTATCGACGTCCCGGTCGTACAAAGCGATGGCGCGGCGTTTGATTTCCTCGGCAATCGCCTCAAAATCATCCCCGACATTTAAATCAAGGAGCGATTCAATCACGTTTTGCAGATTGACCGCTGTCGGCCGGGTCGCAATCAAGCGGCGTCCGACGAGGTCGAGCCGACGCGTGAAGTCCGGGTCATCGACTAACCGTCCCGCTTCTTTGGCGAGGACGAACGCCCCGAAGTAAGCGATGGCCGGTGCGCCGCGGACTTGGAGCGTCTCGATGGCATGTTCGGCCTGTTCAAGCGTCTCGATTGTCACGTAACGCTCTTCATGCGGCAACAACGTCTGGTCCAATACGATGAGTTCGTCTGTCTGTGAATGGAAACGGATGTTTTGGACCGTCATACGCGCACCCCCGACAGGAGTGTCACCAAGTCGTCAATCGATTCGACGCTGTGGCGTTCTTTAATGAGCGCTGTCCCGAGGGCGAGCGCGTCACGTTTTCGTTCGAGCCGCGTCGCTTCCGGCAATGTCTCGAGATCGGCGACACCGGCCAGTCCGACGGCACGGCGAATGAGTTCGCAACCGGCGTAGCCAATCGTGTCGCTGAAGACCGTCCGCAACAACTCGTCGACGAAACCATCCGTATTGAATGGCTCGACGGCGCGCTCAAAATTAGCCCGAAACGTCTTCTCGAACGTCTCCCACACCGTCAAGACGTCCGTGAAACGCTCGAAGCGTTTGAGCGGGTCATGGAACGTCGACAGCGTCAAATGGGCGATGATTTGGCCGAGGTCGAAGCCGAACGGTCCGTAAAATGCGAACTCTGGATCGATGATTTTCGTCTCTTGTTGAGTCGCGAAGATGCTGCCCGTATGTAAGTCTCCATGCAGGAGTGCCTCATGTTTCGTGACAAACCCGACTTTCAATTTCGTCACCTCGACCTTGAGCGCCTGGTCTTGCCAAAGGCGTTCGACATCTGCTCGCAGCGCCGTCTCGATGTTGTTCGACTCCGCGTCTTTGAACGGATCGGTGAAGATGAGCTTCTCGGTGATGTCACACAGTTCCGGGTTGTAATAGTCACGTTCAATCCGCTTCTTCGCGATCGGTCCAGCTGCGTAATCCGACGTCGCAAACAGCGTCTCGCCCAAAAATTCACCGACATGACGGGCGAGTTCCGGGTAGCTCTCCCCGTTCAAATAGCCGGTGCGGACAATCTCATAATCAGATAGATCTTCTATAATCGTGTAAGCGAGTGTCCGGTCGCTGCCAAGGACAGCCGGGACGAACCGAGGCGCGACAGTCGCAAACTCACGGAGTGCCAACTGTTCAATCCATGCCCGCTCGAGCGTGAGCGGCCAGCTCTCACCGACGACTTTGGCGTATGGGAGCGCTTGTTTGACGATCAGGCGCTGTTCGCCTTGGCGAATCCGAAACACGAGATTCAAGTTGCCGTCCCCGATCTCCTCGCACTCGGCGATTCCTTCTTGCAAGTATCCTAATTGACGGACGTGCTCGACGACGGTCTGTTCTGTAAATGGTTGATATGACATGATGTTTTCCCCTTCCTGTACGTTGCCCACAAAAAAAGCCCCTTTCTCCGCGAGAAAGAGGCACAGCCAAAATGGTTGTTCCTCTCATCTGTCAGACATTCGTCTGGTGGATGTAGCACCGTGCCTAGTGGTCGGTTGCTGCGGCGTCATCGGGCCAATTCCCTCTGCCAACTCGCGATAAGAGTGTGTTATTCGATTCGGTGAACTTATGTGATGAATATTACGGACTCGACGTCACGATTGTCAACGTCATTTTCTCGACGCAACTCCGTCTTTTTTTGTGCATATATGGAAACAACTTCCCAAAATATTTTTTTTGGAAAAAAAGGAATTGACGACATGATGATTCTGTGCAAAAATTCAATTAAATTTCACAACTTCAAATCACATTCTTATCAAGAGCAGACGGAGGGACGAGCCCGATGATGTCGCAGCAACCGACCAGAGATGGCACGGTGCTAATTCTTGCAGCGAAAGCTGAGAGATAAGAGTTCATTTTTTATGATGACCTCTTGCCTCGGCATGGGGTCATTTTTTGTTTGCCTGGAAGGAGGAACCATATGAGTATCACTGCCACATATGAAATCAAACGAACGGACGCGGTCGCGACCGTCGCCGACAAAATCGCCCTCGAGCTGACGGTCGGTACTTGGACGGAGCTGCCTCACTTAGAGCAAGAGCAGTTACAGGCGTATCGCGGTGAGGTCGTGTCGACCATACATACGGATACGACGAGCCGCTTCACAATCCGCTACCCGTTACATAATGTCAGCCCTGACTTTTCATCCATCTTGACGACGACGTTCGGGAAACTGTCCCTCGACGATTCGATTCGGTTAATCGATTTGACGTTGCCCGAGACGCTCGCCCCTCATTTCAAAGGCGCCAAGTTCGGGGTCACTGGAATTCGCGAGTTACTCGGTGTTCATGATCGCCCGCTCGTCATGAGCATCTTCAAAGGTGTCATCGGCCGTGACCTCGCGTTTCTCGAGCAGCAACTCCGCGATCAGTTCGCCGGAGGCATCGATATCGTCAAAGACGACGAGATTTTATACGACAACCCGCTCACCCCATCGCTCGAACGGGCCCGGATCGGAGCGGACGTCATTCAAGCCCACTTCGAGGCGACCGGGAAACGTGTCCTCTACGCCATCACGCTGAGCGGCCCCGTGTTCGGTCTACGTGACCAGGCGCTCCGTCTCATCGAGGCAGGTGCGACAGCGCTCCTGTTCAACGTCTATACGTACGGTCTCGACGCACTGCGCGAACTTGCGAACGATTCAGACATACGCGTCCCCATCTTGGCACATCCGGCCTTTGCCGGCGCCTTGACCGGATCAATCAGTCATTCGCTCTTACTCGGTAAACTCCCACGCCTCGCCGGGGCCGATTTAACGCTCTTCCCGTCTCCGTACGGCTCCCTCGCGACACCGCGTGACGAGGCGTTCACGATTCGTGACCAGAGCGCCGAACCGCATTGGTCGAAACCGATTTTACCGGTCCCGTCAGCCGGGATTCATCCAGGACTCGTCGCCGATATCATTCGTGATTTCGGGACGGATGTCGTCATCAACGCCGGCGGTGGCATTCACGGACACCCGGACGGCGCAGCCGCCGGGGCTCGTGCTTTCCGACAAGCGATCGCTCACGTTCTCGGCCAAACCGAAGGACAGACGGACGAGCTCGATACCGCGTTGAAGGCGTGGGCGTCACGATGACGGTCCATATCCTCTGCGACTTCGACGGGACGATCACGGCGGAAGACAATATTATCGCGTTGATGAAGGCGTTCGCCCCGCCGGCTTGGGTCGAGTTGAAAGATGCGGTCCTCGAGCAACGGATTTCGATTCGCTCCGGTGTCGGTCAACTGTTTCAACTATTGCCGAGCGCAGATGCCCCGGCCTACCGTGATTATTTGTTGGAGCGCATCACGCTCCGCCAAGGGTTCCCGGCATTTTTAGAAGAAGTTCGGGCCCATGGCTGGAAGTTTGACGTCGTCAGCGGCGGGATGGACTTCTTCGTGCAGCCGGTCTTGGACGGGCATGTCGCCCCCGAGCATATCTACTGCAACGTCGCCGACTTCTCCGCTGAGACGGTAACCGTCGCTTGGCCACACGCTTGCGATGAACAATGTACGAACGATTGCGGCTGTTGCAAGCCGACGCTCGCTCGTCGCATCGTCAATCCCGCCGACCGCTTGATCGTCATCGGCGACTCAGTGACCGACTTCGAGGTCGCGAAGCGTGCCGACTTCGTCTACGCACGAGGTCAACTCATCACGCTCTGCGAAGCGGCAGGCATCCGTTACGCACCGTTCGAGACGTTTGACGACATCACCCATCACTTGAAGGAGGTGGTCGTATGAGCCTTGCGACACGTTGGCTTGAACTCGCCGACATTAAAGACGAACTCGCCGCCCGCGACTGGTTCCCCGGAACGAGTGGGAATTTGGCGATTCGCGTTTCCGACGATCCGCTCGAATTTCTCGTCACGGCGAGCGGACGCGATAAACGAAAACGAACACCGGAAGACTTTGTTCACGTCGATGCGGCCGGACGCTTGATCGGCGAACAGACAGGAAAACCATCCGCCGAGACGCTGCTCCACGTTGAAGTGTTCAATCGGACGGACGCGACGTGTTCGCTCCATGTCCATACGGTCGACAATAACGTCATCTCCGAGCTCCATGCTGCCACCGGCGAAGTCGTCTTCACCGGCCAAGAGATCATCAAGGCGCTCGGCTACTGGGACGAGGACGCGGTCGTTCGCGTGCCAATCATCGAGAACCATGCGGACATCCCGACGCTCGCGGCCGCCTTCGCCCCTCACATCCACGCAAGCGCCGGTGCCGTTCTCATCCGCAATCATGGTATCACCGTCTGGGGCGAGACCCCGGACGCGGCCAAACGCTATTTAGAGGCTTACGAATTTTTGTTCAGCTATACATTAAAACTACGCGCCCTAGGCGTCCATTCATAAGGAGGAACCAACCATGGCAACTGTCTATTTCCAACAAACCGAAGAGCGTTACGTCAATCAAACTGAAGTGAGTGCCTTTTTAGAGTCTCGCGGGATTCTGTACGAACAGTGGGACATCACAAAGCTCCCGGAAAACCTGCAAGAGAACTATCAGTTGACGGACGAGGACAAACAAGCGATTTTGTCGACGTTCCGTGACGAGATTCGCGACGTGTCGGAGCGACGTGGCTATGAGACGGCAGACGTCATCTCGTTGTCGGATGCGACGCCGAACTTGGACGAACTGCTCGTCAACTTCCAAAAGGAACATCACCACACAGATGACGAGGTCCGCTTCATCGTCAGCGGCCATGGCATCTTCGCCATCGATGACGCCGAACGTGGCTATTTCAACATCGAGCTCAACCCAGGCGACCTCATCTCGGTGCCGGTGAACACACGCCACTACTTCACGCTCCAAGACGACCGCAAAGTCGTCGCCGTCCGGATTTTCGTGACGACCGAAGGCTGGGTGCCGATTTACGAGAAGCAAGACGTGACAGCATGAAAAATGGTCTCTCGCCCAAAGGTGAGAGACCATTTTTTTAATGTTTGGCAGCGGCTGTCGGTTTTGAAGAGAACCAACCCCATACCGCGATACCGACCATGACCGACCAGAAGAACACGGTCCACGCCGTCGAGTGGACGAATCCGTCCGGAAGACCCATGAATTCGAACGGTGTGCCGGCAATCAATTTCTTGAAGCCAGGGTGTTCAAGCACGAGCACCGTCAACTTCACACCGACCCAGCCGACGATGATGAAAGCAGCTGTTTCGAGTGATGGGCGTTGATGCAACAGTTTGACGAAAATTCGAGCAGCGAAACGCATCAAGATGACCCCGATGAGTCCACCTGTCAAGACGACGAAGAACTGACCAGAGTCGATCCCACCGATTTCACCGAGACCGAGTGGCGGCAAGCTGACCGCGAGCGCGACCGCTGCGAGAATCGAATCGACCGCGAAGGCGATGTCGGCAAACTCGACTTTAGCAACCGTCCACCAGAATTCTTTCTTCGTGACCGGCTTCTCTGTGACAGCCGTCTCTTCTTTCGCCTCAGCAGCGAGATCTTGTTTCGGCTCTAGCTTGCGGGCCTTATAGGTCATATACAGATGTCGTGCACTCATTCCGATCAAGTAAAGCGCACCGAGCGCCTGGACTTGCCAGACGTTGATCAAGAATGAGATTAGGAACAATGCGATGAAGCGGAAAACGAACGCTCCAAGCAAGCCGTAAAATAGTGCCTTCTTCTGTTCCGTCCGCGGCAAGTGCTTGACCATAACCGCCAAGACGAGTGCGTTGTCTGCAGAAAGTAGCCCTTCTAGACCGACGAGTACGACAATGATCCAGGCGTACTGCAGGATTAACTGCCAATCCATTAAAACATCCCCTTTTTCTGTTGTGTTCCTTCATATTTAACAGTGATCTATTTTTTAAATTCACAGGAACATTTTATTCCCGATTTAACACGAAATCAATCTTCTTTTCTTCAATTGCTGAAGTTTTTTTATTTGTGAGGACATGCAAAGCACGTTCAAAGCATGTTCAGAGAGCAAAATGGTACCCGGTCGATGTACATTTCGTGATAAAATCCTAACAAGAACGAGTGGCAGTCATTTGCCCTCTCAAAAAAGGAGAATCCGATTATGTCTACAAGCCATGTCGCTTTACCTACTAAAGCAGAACGACATAAATTATTCGGTTCGGTCCCGCCCATCAAAGGCACGAAACCAACTGAAAAAGATAAAATGGTCGATCTACAAAACACACCAAAAAACTTCTTGTTCGCGCTTGACAGCGTCGGCATCTCAAACGTCAAACACCCAGTCAACATCGAGACGCCAGACGGCATCCAAGCGACGGTCGCCACGTTCGAGTTGACGACTTCGCTCGTCCAAGACCGTAAAGGCATCAACATGTCACGTCTGACAGAACAGCTCGACGCGTACCACACGCAAGGCTGGACGTTATCGAACCGCTCGCTCATCGAGTTCGCGCAAGAACTCGCCGAGCGCATGGAACAGACGGAAGGTCAATTGACGGTCCGTTACCCATGGTTCTTCAGCCGGAAAGCCCCAGCCACAGGTCTCAGCGGTCTCATGAACGCGGACGTCATGCACAACGTGACGTATAACTTGGAGACTGGTATGGCGAGCGTAACGGTCGGTCTCGTCATCAACGTGACGACGCTCTGCCCATGCTCGAAAGAAATCAGCGAATACAGCGCCCACAACCAACGCGGCTACATCACGATCGAAGCCGGTCTCGATGAAGCATCGCTCGACGGTTTCGATTGGCGTCTCGCATTGCTCGAGGCGGCCGAGTCGAACGCATCGGCCCCGCTTCACCCTGTCTTGAAACGTCCGGATGAGAAGCGTGCCACGGAAATCGCCTACGAAAACCCACGTTTCGTTGAAGACATGGTCCGCTTGATCGCGGCTGACTTGTACGAAATGAAACAAGTCGTCAATTTCTTCGTCGAATGCCGCAACGAAGAGTCGATTCACCAACACGATGCGATTGCTTCAATCACATTCGATAAGCGCGATAACTAAAAACGAGTGAAGCCTGTGCGGGCTTCACTCGTTTTTTTATAGACTTTGGACGAGCCGAATCGTCAACATCATGACGATGACGATGAGCCAGACAGCCCAGACGAGCCGCCACTTGTCCCCATCGACTCGTTTGACGAACGTATAGACGGTCAAATAGAGTGCGATTAACAGCGGGATGACGACCCATGGATTGTCGAGCATCACGCCTCGATATCGCCGTCCCATGCGAGCATGCCGCCTTCGACGTTGACGACCTTATAGCCTTCCGACTCCAAATAGTCGCATGCCGTCACACTGCGGCCGCCTGAGCGGCAGATGACGTGATAAACGTTATCTTTCGCGAGCTTGTCCGTGACGCCAGGAAATTCAGACAGCGGATAGAGCGGCACGTGCGGGATATGGCCCGCGTCGTACTCGTCTTGTTCGCGCACGTCAATGATATGGAGCGTTTCGCCGTTCTCAAGCTTTTCACGTAATTCAGTTGCATGGATGTTTTGCATGGTAGTTCCCCCTTAATAGTGTTGTCCCCTACTAGTTTACCTCAGTTTTCGATCAAGCAAACTCCAATTGATTGTCGTGTTTTCATCACAATAGAAGCCTTCGAGTTCGCACCGCTCGACCACCTGCTCGACCCAAGCTCGGCTGCCACAAATCAACGTGAAATGGCTATCCCAAGGCGGTACGATGAGCCAATCATGTTGATGTCCGAAGAACGTCCGATGCCGCATCCCCCACGTATCGGAGGTTAGCGTCTCCCGAATGTTGATGAGATGCCGTTCCGTGCAGAACTCGTCTCCGCTCCACATCCACTCTTCTCCCATCCCAAGAAGTGCTCGTAACACCTGATTCTCTAAAAGATTCGACAGCTCCCCTTCGCCTGGTGGAAGTACGTTCTCGCGATTGCAAAATTCGATGATTCGATTCGCACCTTCTTGATCTTCGGCGTGCGGTTTCAGCGCCGCAATCATCGTCCGGAGTGCGTGATCGATGCGTTTGATGTCATCGAAATCAAGTCGGCGGCGCATATCTGCCCATGTTATGGCCCGAAATTGCTGTTCGACCTCGTTTTTATCCAACTCGACATAACGGTCAACCGCGGTCGGGTCGTCTTGCGGGACCAGAAACGGATGAAACACGACGAATACTGTTTCGAACACCCCTTTGTAATACGTTTTAATTGGATAATCATCCCCGCCACCGAACATGGCGTACCGATGCCCTTCCGGCAATGTGATGATGCCTTCCTCTTCATCCATTTCCTCGCCCCCTTTTCCAATAGTTTACAATGTGACCACAAAAAAAGCATCCTCCGCTCAGGAAGGATGCTGCGACTTACGCTTCGTTGCGCTCGTCGATGGCTTGTGCCGCTGTGATGAGCGTCAATTTATAGACGTCCTCTTCGTTACAGCCACGCGACAAGTCGTTGACCGGCTTGTTGAGACCTTGAAGGATTGGTCCGATCGCTTCGAATCCGCCGAAACGTTGAACCATCTTGTAGCCAATGTTTCCGGCTTCGAGGCTTGGGAAGACGAAGACGTTCGCATTTCCGGCTACTTCAGAGCCTGGTGCTTTCTTCGCCGCCACGCTCGGTACGAACGCCGCATCGAATTGAAGTTCGCCGTCGATTGGAAGGTTTGGCGCCTTCTCTTTGGCGAGACGTGTCGCTTCGATGACTTTTTCTGTCTCTGGCGACTTCGCTGATCCTTTTGTCGAGAAGCTGAGGAGCGCGACTTGCGGCTCGATGCCGAACGTCTTCGCTGTCAACGCTGACAAGTAGGCGTTCTCGGCGAGGTCAGCCGCATCCGGTGCGATGTTGATGGCGCAGTCCGAGAAGACGTACTGCTCGTCGTCACGTACCATGATGAAGACGCCTGACGTCTTTTTGATGCCTGTTTGCATCTTGATGATTTGAAGGGCCGGACGGACCGTATCGGCAGTCGCATGCATCGCACCTGAGACGAGACCTTCTGCTTTTCCTGTGTGGACGAGCATCGTACCGAAGTAGTTCACGTCTGACGACAACAATTCACGTGCCTGTTCCGGTGTCGCTTTACCTTTGCGGCGCTCAACGAACGATTCGACGAGTGTATCGATGTCTTCGTACGTCGCTGGGTCGTATTGCGTCAAACCTGAGATGTCAAAGCCGTGCTTCGAAGCGACCGCTTCGAGTTCAGCTTTTGGTCCGATGACGATCGGTTCAACCATGCCATCATTTTTCAAACGGACAGCGGCACCGAGGACGCGCTCATCGATCCCTTCTGGGAAGACGATGGTCGGGCGAATCGGGCTGACTTTTTGTTTCAACGTGTCAAATAGTTTCATAGTGAATGAACTCCTTTTCGATTAGAAGAAATCGGATTTTTTCTCTCTCGGACGCTCTCGTCCATATGCGAGTTTTATTATACACAGTACGATTTTTAAAATAAACTATTCTGCCCATTTCGTCATAAATCGCTTGAAATCAATCATTATATGAATAGAACAGTTTACCGTTTCCGACTGATACAGCCCATTGTGAAGCCGTTTTCAAAAATCTTGCTCCCTATCTCTTTACCCCGCCCGGAGTGTGACTATCCTCACGGCGGCGTCAAATTTGCCAGACGGTCAAACGTGTATGGTAAAATAGTCAGCGAAGCCTAGTCTCGAAAGGAGTTTTTTTAATGTCAGAACGTCCAGCACCGACAACCGAAACGCAACACGCAGCCGCCACGTTAGACGGTTGGTATACGCTCCATGATTTCCGCTCCATCGATTGGACTCGTTTAAAAGCAGTCGACCCAACCGCCCGTCAAGAGATGATTGACGAGTTCGTCGCCTTCCTCGGCTCACTCGAAGAGGTCGAGACACGCGGTGAAGGAAGCCATGCCTTTTACTCGATCCTTGGTCAAAAGGCGGACGTCGTCTTGATGGTCCTTCGTCCGACGTTCAAAGAGCTCGAGCAAGTCGAACTCGCTCTTCGGAAGACGAAATTGTACGATTACATGATTCCAAGCTATTCATACGTGTCTGTCATCGAACTCGGCATGTACCGAGGTTCTGGAGACGGTGACCCGTACGAGAACCCTCACATTCGGGCCCGCCTCTATCCGACACTCCCGAAAGCGGCCCACATCTGCTTCTACCCGATGAGCAAGGCTCGTCGCGACGGGGACAACTGGTACACGTTGTCGATGGATGAGCGCAAAGACCTCATGTATCGCCACAGCATGATCGGCCGCAGCTACGCCGGCAAGATTCAACAGTTCATCGGCGGTTCGACCGGTTTTGACGGTTGGGAGTGGGGCGTCACCTTGTTTGCGGAAGACTCGCTCCAATTCAAAAAGATCGTCTATGAGATGCGTTTTGATGAAGTCAGTGCCAAATATGGCGAGTTCGGCGACTTTTATGTCGGGAACATCCTTCCAAAAGAAGAACTCGGCACATTCCTCGGGTAATCGAGGTTTACGCTATCATGCCCTCGGGAATCATTGTTGTAGAAGCAACATAACAATGATCAATGAGGTGAACAACGATGCGCGTGTTCAAGGAATCAGATCGAGACACTGCGAAACGTTTAGATTCGTTCATCGAACGAATGGCACCGACAGCAGAACTAGTCCAACTTCGATTTGAACAACAATTACAACATACACAGCGAAAGGGTCAGGCAAAAGCCTGACCCTTTCTTCTGTCTTTATTTCGTCGTGACCGCCAAGGCGTCCCCAAGGAACGTCGCAAGTTCGAGCATACCGTACTGCCCCGCTTTCGCTTCGGCGTCAGAATTATAGTTCGTGTTCGTGTTGACGTCATACGCGTAGACGTTCCCGTCCGCGTCTTCGATGATTTCAATCCCGGCGACCGCAATCTCGTTCTTCTGGAGGAACGTTTCCAACTGTCCGATGATTGGGTCATTGAATCCTTCGACGATTTCAAACTTCGCCGGTGGTGTCTCGCCGACCGGGCAAAACTGGTCTTCAATCGAGCAGGCGTCGGCCGGACAGAGTTCGAAACCGTCTGACGTATCGACACGCACCGCGTAAACGAATTTACCACCGATGAACTCACAGCGTGTGATGTACGGTTTGGGCGCCTCGATATATTGTTGGATGAGCGTTATCCCGTCAATCGATTCCTCGAACGTCGGACCCTCGACGTATGCCTTCAACGCATCGATCGAATGGAACAGTTGAACACCGAGTCCTTTGCCGGCTCGGTTATGTTTCGTGATGAACGGCGTCATCCCGAGCTTCTCGGCCGCCTCGATGATTTGCTTCTTCCCGACGGCTGCCACTGTCTTCGGTACACGAATGCCTTCTCGTTGAAGCGCCGTATACTGATTGACCTTGCTCACTTCGAGCCGAATCGCCCGCGTCCCGTTGAAGACGGTCCGTCCGTTCGCTTCGAGCCATGCGAGCACCCCTTCCGTCAGTTCCGGCGCGTAGCGGTGACCCCGCGTATGCGACGACGCGCTCATCCGGTTGTAAAACACACCTTCCGGCGGTTCGCTCGCCAAGTCGATCGTCCCTTGATCGAGGTGCCACAGTTCATACGGCAATGATAATTCTTCGAGTCGTCGGACGAGATGGTTCGTCCATTCGTTGTTTTCATGGAGCACGTGAATTTTAGTCATGTGAATCCCCCTTTTTGATGCCCCTACTGTACCACATCTATATCCGATTATTCCAATGTGCATAATTCTCGATGCGTCATTTCTTAATTCATAACCATTTCATGGTATAATGAACTTAATAATACATGTAAATATCAACGTGAAAAAGGAAGTGATGTGTTTGACCGCACCGATTTTGAGTACTGATATTTTGATTTTATTATTCGGTCTGCTACTTGTCGCCGGCGTGTTGGCCACTCGCGTATCGACGCGTTTCGGCTTACCTGCCCTGATTTTGTTTATGGGCATCGGCATGCTGATGGGCAGCGATATTACTGGGCTGATTTTCTTCGATGACACCAACCTCGCTCAAATGATTGGGGTCGCGGCCCTCGTCGTCATCTTGTTCGAAGGTGGCTTACAGACGAAATGGTCGTCAATCCGGAGCGTGCTCGCCCCGTCCGCTTCACTCGCCACGATTGGCGTGCTGTTGACGACCGGGCTCATCGCTGTGGCCGTTCGTTTCGTATTTGGCTTCGACTGGGTGGAATCTTTCCTATTTGGCGCCATTATCGGCTCTACTGACGCGGCTGCTGTTTTCGCCGCCTTCAAAGGAAAGAATATCTCACCGAAAGTTGGTTCGACACTCGAAGCCGAGTCCGGCACGAATGACCCGATGGCGATGTTCTTGACGATTCTCGCCCTCGACTTCATGTTAAAACCCGACACGACGATTTGGGACGGTATTTGGATGTTCATCCTGCAAATCATTGTCGGCGCGTTCGTCGGTTACATGCTCGGAAACTTGTCCCGACTCATGCTCAACCATTTGCGTCTCGAGTCGAGTGGTCTGCACGCCGTCCTCATGATTTCGATGGCCTTTATGACGTATGGGGTCGCTGCTTACTTTGCCGGTAGCGGACTACTTGCCGTCTATCTCGCCGCGATGATTGTTGGGAATGCGCACACGGCCCATGAAGTGACAATCGTTCAATTCTCTAAGGCTTTGGCCTGGATCATGCAAATCATCATGTTCGTCATCCTCGGTCTGCTTGTCTTCCCGAGACAGTTGCTTGACCCCGAGCTCATCTGGAAAGGGTTATTGATTTCATTCATCCTGATGTTCATCGCCCGGCCGATTGCCGTCTATTTATCGACAATTAAGATGCAGTTTACCCACAAAGAAAAACTGTTTATCTCGTGGGCCGGACTGAAAGGCGCCGTGCCGATTGTCCTCGCTACGTTCCCGCTCATCGCAGGCATCGACAACGCCCAATTGATTTTCAACGCCGTCTTCTTCGTCGTCGTGACGAGTGCCTTGATTCAAGGAACGACATTAACACCGCTCGCGGCGAAACTCGATTTGCTCGGACCGGATAAAATTCGATCGCCCTATACGATCGCACTCGTCTCGAGCAAGCAATCGCAACATCAGCTCGTCCCTTACGTGGCGACCGAAGAATCATCAATGATTGGAAAAACGCTCGCCGATATCACCTTGCCACCGAACACGGTCGTGAATGCAATCGTCCGTCAAGACTATCTCATCCCGCCGACGGGCCAGACAAAAATCGAGCCAGGCGACTTGTTATACGTCCTCGCCTCGACGTATCGCCATGACCAACTCGATCGCAAGTTCGGGGAAGACGGGTTAGAGCGCGTCGAATTGTGATCCTCTTTTCTTCATCGAACTGTCACGTCGATTACGTTTATCCTTAGCTAAAAACGGACAGAGTAAAAGTGACAACACTTCTACTCTGTCCGTTTTTTGAAGGGGGAATTTGTATGTTCGATTTGACGCCATTCCGGAAGAATGAGCTCGAGCGATTGCGCAAAGATTTGTTCGGCGACGTCTTTGATCGGATGAATCAACTGTTCGATCCGAAAGACGGCGCGACGTCGTTCCTCGACTCGTTCAAACTCGACGTCCGGGACCAGGACGGCCAATACGTCATCGAGGCCGAGATGCCAGGTATCAAAAAAGATAACATTCACATCCGCTACGACAAAGACTATCTCATCCTCTCGGTCGACCAACGTGAAGAGAGGGAAGAAGACAAAGACTACGTCTATCGGGAACGCCGCGTCACATCGATGCAACGTTCACTCTATCTACCGAACGTGAAAGAAGATGCCATCAAAGCGAAACTGTCAGACGGCGTGCTCCACTTGACCGTACCGAAAGCCGATGACGGCTCGAGCACCCGCACCATTGAAATCGAAGAATAAATAAGGATCGTGCCGAGGCACGACCCTTATTTTTTTGCGTTGACCGTCCGCGCCGATGCAATCAACGTGGCCACGTCCTGTTCACGTCCCGCATGGAGCGCCTCGACGATGAAACTACCGACGACGACCCCGTCACAGGCTGACCCGAGCGTCCGGACCTGATCGGTGCGATGGACACCAAAACCGGCGAGCACCGGTACGGGTGAACGTGCCGTCAACGAACGCAAGTGCTCGAGTAACTCATCCGGGAACACGTCCGTCTTCCCGGTCGTCCCTTTGAGCGTCACCGCATAGACGAATCCTTCCGCCTGATCCAGAATCGTGTCGATGCGGGTCTGACTGCTCGTCAACGTGACGAGCGGTACGACCGCGACTCCGTGACGATCGATGCCAGCGAACAAATCGAGGCTCTCTTCAAACGGCAAATCGGGAATGATGACGCCGCTGACCCCAGACGCTGCCGCCCGCTCGAAGAAACACTCGACCCCGAACCGGAACACCGGATTCAAGTACGTCATCAAGACGATCGGCACCGAAAAACGACCCGTTCCTTCTATTAAACGGTCCAACACGTCCGTCAACGTCACACCTTGTTCGAGGGCGCGCATTCCAGCCGCCTCGATGATGGGACCGTCTGCCACCGGATCCGAGAATGGAATTCCGAGTTCGATGGCCGTCGCTCCCATCGCTTCTAGCCGTTCAATCGTCGGAATCAAGTGATCGAGTCCGCCGTCCCCGGCCATGATGTACGGGACGAACGCCGTCCCTTCACTCCGCTGTCGAATCGCTTCATCTAATCTCATCATTGAGTCACCCTTTCTCGAATCGTATGAACATCCTTATCCCCGCGACCAGATAGACAGATGACGAGCACGTCGTCCTCGTCCATCGTTTGGGCGAGCGTTTCCGCATAAGCGAGCGCATGCGATGACTCAAGTGCCGGAATAATCCCTTCTTGGCGGCTGAGCGACATGCAGGCTGCGAGTGCGTCCTCGTCCGTGACCGCCGCGTAGCGGACCCGTTCGATATCTTTCAAGAAGCTGTGTTCTGGTCCGACACCCGGATAGTCGAGTCCGGCCGAAATCGAGTGTGCTTCCTGGATTTGCCCGGCTGCGTCCTGGAGCACATACATGAGCGACCCGTGAAGCACCCCGACCTCGCCCTTCGTGAGCGTTGCCGCATGCTTGTCCGTGTCGACACCGCTCCCTGCTGCCTCGACACCGTATAAGGCGACTGTTTCGTCATTCAAGAACGGATAGAACATGCCCATCGCATTGCTACCGCCGCCTACACAGGCAACGACCGCGTCAGGGAGACGCCCTGTCTTCTCGAGCACTTGACGACGTGTCTCTGTCCCGATAACGCTTTGGAAATCGCGGACCATCGTCGGGAACGGGTGCGGTCCGAGCACCGACCCCATCACGTAATGCGTGTCATCGACATGTTTGACCCAGTAACGGAGCGCCTCGTTGACGGCATCTTTTAACGTTCGACTCCCCGACTTAACGGGAACGACTTTCGCACCGAGTAACTCCATTCGAAATACGTTCAATTCTTGACGTTCGACGTCGACCTCACCCATGAAAATCGTACATTCGAGATTGAGCAGCGCACATACCGTCGCCGTAGCGACCCCGTGCTGTCCGGCGCCTGTTTCGGCGACGACTTTTTGTTTGCCCATTCGTTTGGCGAGGAGCGCCTGGCCGATCGTGTTGTTGATTTTGTGGGCACCGGTATGGTTCAAATCTTCTCGTTTTAAATAGACATTCGTCCCGAGGCGGCGGCTCATGTTCTCCGCATAATAGAGTGGCGTTTCTCGACCGACGTATTCGCTGAGGAGATCGTTGAAGCGTTCCTGGAATTCAGGGTCTTGTTTCGCTTCCTCGTAAGCCACTTCGAGCTCTTCGACTGCTTGCATGAGCGTCTCAGGGATATATTTTCCGCCATATGGTCCAAACTTTCCGTTCACTGGTTGTGTATACATTGTGTTTCCTCCTTGGCGCGTCGGATGAACGCGCGAATCTTATCGTGATCTTTCTGTCCATTCGTCTCCACACCACTTGAGACATCGACGCCGTCCGGTCGCATGGCGCGAATCGCCGCACCGACATTGTCGACATTCAATCCACCGGCGAGCCAAAACGTCTGCTCCGGCCGTTCAAGCGTCGCCCAATCGAGCGCCTGCCCACTGCCCGGTGTCGGTGCGTCGAGAAGAATGACGTCGGCCTCCGACTCGTGATCCGCTTCGATGATCGGGAGACCGAACTGACGGAACGTTTCAAGCGGCCGTGTCCGGCGGTGTAATTGGATATCGGTCAACCCGCAAGCGACGGCAGCTTCGACCTCTTTGATTGTTGGATCGAGAAATACGCCGACGACTCGGACATCTTCCGGGATGAACCCCCGAAGCCGTTGCGCCGTCGCGATGTCGATTTGGCGCGAACTGTTCGCAAAGACGAATCCGATAGCGTCCGCTCCGGCCTCGATCGCCGTCGCGACACTCGCTTCCGTCGTCAATCCACATATTTTAACGAACATGATGTCAACTCCTCAATCAAGGCTGTCGGGTCGTCCTGTCGCATGAGCGCCTCCCCGACGAGAATCGCTCGGGCCCCGGCCGTCTGTAACCGACGGGCCGCCTCGCCTGTGCTGACGCCGCTCTCGCTGACGAACGCGACATCTGGATACTTCGTCATCAAGTCGACCGACGTGTCGAGCGAGACCTCGAACGTCTTCAAGTTTCGATTGTTGATGCCAATCAACACATCGCCCAGTTCGAGCGCCGTCTGGAGCTCGGCCTCATCATGAACTTCGACAAGCACGTCGAGGCCGATGGACCGCGCATACTGTTTTAACGTATGAAGCCGGCTCGGATGGAGCGCAGCAACAATCAATAGTGCCGCACTCGCTCCAGCTTCCTTCGCCCGGTCGAGCTGTCGTTCATCGATGATAAAGTCTTTGCAGAGGACTGGGATCTCAACAGCGGCCGCGACATCACGCAAGTCGTTGAACGAACCGTTGAAGTAGGTCGTATCCGTCAAAACGGAAATCATTGTCGCCCCTGCCTGTTCATACGTGCGGGCCCGGCTCACGACGTCCACTTCTTGGCGAATCACTCCTTTTGACGGGGAGGACCGCTTAATTTCGGCGATGACATGAAAGCCGTCCTTCATTAAAAGCGTTAATGAGATGGCTGTCGTCCGCGTCACCTCGATGTCCTCCATCTGATTAACCTCTTCAATTTTCGTTCCGATGATTTTCGTCAAGTAGCTCATGCGCCAACCTCCGTTCGTTGTAATTGTTTGAGCACGCGGATGGCGTGCCCTTCATCAATGCTTGCCGTTGCCACCGCGACACCTTCACGAAGCGTCTGGACCGTCCCATATGTGCAGAGGGCGAGCGCGGCGTTCAATAAGACGACGTCTCGCGCCGGTCCCTGCTCTCCGTTCAAGACGGCCAGGAGCGTCGCCGCATTCTCAGCTGGTGTCCCGCCTTGCAAGGCCGACAGCGGAGCTCGCATCAATCCGACGTCGCGCGGGTCGACGGTGTAACGGGCCACTTTGTCGCCGTTGAAGAACAAGACGTCATTTCTTCCAGCGAGACTCGCTTCATCCAGCCCGCCCGCCCCATGGACGACCATTCCGCGCTCGACGCCGAGGTGGCGCATCGCCGTCGCCATCTTCTCGATGAGCGATGGATGGTACACGCCGATCAATTGCCGCTTCGGCTTGAGCGGGTTCGTCAACGGGCCGATTTGATTGAAGATGGTCGCCGTTGCGAGTCGTTTCCGGACCGGCATGACGTGTTTCATGACCGGATGGATGTGTTGGGCGAACAAGAAACTCAAGTTCGTCCGCTCAAGGTCGGCGAGCATCGCCTCATGACTTTGGACGATCGGGATATTCAATGACTCGAGGACGTCGGCACTGCCTGACCGGCTCGACACGCTGCGATTCCCATGTTTGGCGACCGGGATATCTAATCCCGCCAAGACGAATGCGACCGTCGAGCTGATGTTGAACGTGTTCGCCCCGTCACCGCCTGTGCCACAGACGTCGAGCACAGGAAGCGCCGTCTCGGGGAACGTTGCCGCCTCACGAATATAGTCAGCGAGTCCGGCCATCTCCTCAGCCGTCTCACCGCGCGCTTTCATGGCGAGTAACACCTCGGCGATTTGCGCTTCATCGGCTTGGAACAGCTCGGCCGCTGCCAGTTTCATTTCATTCGTCGTCAATGGGTTCGTCAATAGTCGTGTTAACATGTCCGTTCCTCCTCAAGCATTTTGGGTATAAAAAAACTCCATACGACGTCTGTCGTATGGAGGACGGTATGGACCGCGGTGCCACCTCTCGTTGGATCGATTGATCCCACTTTCCGATGCTATCACATCGTATCCCGATAACGGAGGAAACCGTCATGACCTACTTGATTCAGCCATGCTCTCATGAGCCCATTCACGTGATGGCCTCGGCCGGGATCCCACCACCCCCGGCTCTCTGAACGAGACTTGTTCACGCTACTCTTCTCAATCACTGATTTATGATGTGTTGAAACGAAAAAGGGTTACCCGCCCGACTCATAGCTTGCGCTATGAGAAGGACGAGTAACCCCGTGGTGCCACCTTCGTTGGTTCCGTAGAACCCACTTCACGGACAAACATCCGCTTTCCCATGGTAACGGTGGGTGACCCGCTAAAGCCTACTAAAAGTTTCGGTTTAGAGCTCGGAAGTCCATTCGCGACGTCCCGCATACTGATTCACACCAACCATCAGCTCTCTGTCATACGGGGACCGTCGTTACTTCTCTTCGTCGACGCCTTTATTCGTTTCAATTAAGTTAACTCGTACTATACAGGTCGAGAAACCTCCTGTCAAACAAAAGCATGTAAAAAAACTTTGCTTCTATAGGTGCGGCCGAATCGATACCGTCTTTTGCGATTTCGCGAGTTGACACTTGATTTTTTTGTCTGCTATAGTCGTCCCCAACAACACTTCACTCAACTAAAGGAGAATTGACTTTGGAAACTAGCAAATTAAAACGTGAACTGTCCACGCGGCAGTTGACGATGATTTCGCTCGGTAGCGCCATCGGGACGGGCCTCTTCCTCGGAAGCGGGCTCGCTATCCAAACGGCAGGACCGAGTGTGCTCGTCAGTTACGCCATCGGAGCCTTCATCGTCCTGTTATTGATGGGCTGTCTCGCTGAGATGACCGTCGCCCATCCGACCTCGGGCTCGTTCGGCACAATCGCCGAACGCTATGTCCATCCGCTCGCCGGCTTTTTGGTCCGCTACTCGTACTGGGTCGCCAACGTCCTCGCCATCGGCGTCGAAGTGAGCGCAATCGCCATCTATATGCGGTACTGGTTCCCCGACGTGAACGGATTCGTCTGGGTCGCCGTATTCGGCGGGTTGCTCATCTACGTCAACGCCCGGCACGTCCATACGTTCGGGACGACCGAATACTGGTTATCGTTCATCAAAGTGACGGCCATCATTCTGTTTATCGTCCTCGGTGCCGCCACGCTGTTCGGTCAACCCGGTTCACCAATCGAATCGATCACGACCGGCGATGAAGGTTTCTTCGCCTTCGGGTTTTACGGGATGTGGGTGACGATTTTCATCTCGCTCTTCAGTTTCCTCGGGACCGAGCTCGTCGCCGTCACGGCCGGCGAAGCGAAAGACCCGGACCGCGCCGTACCGAAAGCGTTGCGCGCGACTGTGTTCCGTCTGACGTTCTTTTATCTCATCACGATTGGGATCATGCTCATGCTCATCCCATGGCAGCAAGCCGGCATCGATCAAAGCCCGTTCGTTCTCGTCATGCAACAGTTCGACGTGCCTGGCGCTGCTGGCATTTTGAACTTCGTCATCTTAATCGCTGCCTTGTCGGCGATGAATGCACAGCTCTATGCGTCAACGCGAATGATGTATTCCCTCGCCGAGGCCGGTGATGCTCCGCGCATCTTTAAAAAAGTCAGCACTAGCGGGATTCCAATGCCCGCTTTGCTCGTCTCAACAGGCGGGATTATTCTCGCGGCATTGCTTCAAGTGTTCATGGAAACATCGTATCCATTCTTGATGGGCATCTCGATGTTCGGAGCCATCTTCACATGGTTCATGGTATTCGTCTCCCACTTGTTCTTCCGTAAGAAGTGGACAGGACGCAAATTACCGGTCCGCATGATCGGTTACCCGTTCTTGCCGTTACTCGGTGCCGGACTATTGCTCAGCCTCATGATCACAACATGGTTCACCGACTTCAATATTCTGCTCAAGTTCGGGATTCCATGGTTGGTCGGATTGACCGTCATCTATCTCGTCCGTGAGCGGTTCCGCAAAGCAAAAGATCAATCAGACGACATCGAGCAAGCCAACTGAAACAAGCGCCTGTCCGCAACGGATAGGCGCTTGTTTTTAGTTTTGCTGGAACACAAAGCGAGGACCTGTCACGATTGACGGGTCCTCGTTGAATATCAGAAGAACTGACGTGGGTTGACTGTGCTTCCCGCGCTCGTTCCTGAATATGAATAGCTTCCTTGGTGAATCTCGAAGTGAAGGTGCGGGCCTGAAGAGTTACCCGTGTTGCCGAGTCCACCGATGTTCGACCCTTGCGTCACGCGTTGACCGGCGCTTACTGAGACCGAGTTCATGTGTGCATAGACCGTCGTCCAGACTTGTCCGTTGATGACGTGGGCGATCATGACGTGATTCCCATATGCGCCACCCCAGCCTGCACGGATGACCGTTCCCGTTGCCGAGGCACGGATTGGTGTTCCGACAGGTCCAGCGATATCGACGCCGTTATGGAACGAGTAGCCGAATTGACCGCTTGCCGGTCCCCATCCTTGTGAGAAACGTCCCGTTGTCGGTTGAATGAACATTGCGCCCGATGGTGCCGGTGCCGATGTGGTCGGTGCCGTCGGAGCTGGTTTAGGCGCTGGTGCCGGCGCCGGCTTTGGTGCTGGCGCAGCCGGTTTCGGTGCCGGTGTGCTATTTTGTGTCGTCTGGTTTGAAGATGAAGACGACTGGGTATTATTGTTATTGTTCTGCTGTTTTTGAGCTGCTGCTCGTTCTGCCTCGGCTTTAGCCGCTGCCGCTCTTGCTTCTTCTGCTTGACGGGCCGCTGCTGCTGCTTGCGCCGCTTCTGCTTGGCGAGCTTCTTCAGCTTTACGCGCTGCTTCTTGACGAGCCGCCTCTTCAGCACGACGACGCGCTTCTTCTTCCTCACGACGTTGCGCTTCAATCTCAGCCGCAATCGCTTCTTCTTGCGCGATTAACGTCGCTTCGATTTCTTGAAGGTCGAAGATTTGCGATTCGAATTTGATATTCTTGTCCTCGAGCTCTTTGATGCGAGCTTCGCGCTGTTTCATCTTCTTCTCGAGTTGAGCCTGACGTACTTCTAGCGCTTTTTGTTGCTTCAAGAGCGATATGCGTTCTTCTTTAAGTGATGCTTGCGCTTCTTGTAACGATTGACGCGTCGCTTCATAGTCTTCAAACAACTCTTGGTCGCTTCGTTGAATCGTTCCGGCCGTGATCATCCGTGTGATCAAGTCCGAGAAGTTTTTCGAACCGAAGATGAACTCAGCCCAATTGATTGAGCCGCCGCCATTCGTTTGCATCGTGGCCATACGCTCTTTCATCATTGCTTCTTGAGCCTTCATCTTCTTCTCATAGCCTTTAATGTCAGCTTCGAGGTCTTCAATTTTCAACTCAGTACGCTTGATTTCTTGGCGTTTCGCTGCGACATCATTGATGATGTCTTGAAGTTGGGCATCCATCTTGTTGACTTCAGCTTGAACTTTCGAGATTTCATTTTTATTTTGCTTAATTTTCGAAGACGTATTCGATTGGTTCTGTTTGACGTTATTCCGTTGCTCTTGCACTTTCTTCTGCTGCTCTTGTTTCTCCTTGATTGACGTCGAGGCATCAGCCACCGAGTGCGTCCCAAGAAGAAGCGCGCTAAGCGTGAGTGTCGAGACGGTGCGTTTCCAATTGATCAATGGGGACATCCTTTCTATTGACGGGGTTAGGGTTCACGTACTATTTAAAGGTCAGTCGTTTTGCTATGTAACAAAAACGATTAATTTTTTAGTTTCAACACGACTAATTATATCGAAGTGTCGAATGTTTTCCTGTTAAAGTTATATTTCACTTTTATTACGACGAAGGGGGGGGAAACCTTATACGGCTCCCCACCCCTTTATATTTCAACATTTTTTCACTTTTCTTTTCTCGAAACATAGTTGTAATAATAGATGAAAATAGGAAATTATTGACCTTATATTAAAAAAGTATAATCCAGGTATTTTTCTAAGTCTAACCATTTCCAAAAAACGTAAAAAGGGCCTGTTTAGTCTCTCGCTCCAGGCGAAAAAGGCTAAACGGGCCAATTGTTCGTTGGTGTGGAGACAAGGGGTCTCACACTCCGAATGATACAGGAGGACTGTTAATCAGGCGTTAACGTTTGATTACAGTTTGAGCGCGCCAATGATAACGAACACCCAGGCCGCGATAAACAAGACGCCGCCAATCGGTGTGACCGCTCCGAGCTTCGTGATTCCGGTCAGCGCCATCACGTAAAGGCTCCCCGAGAAGAAGATGATTCCGGCGAACATGAGCCAGCCTGCCGTGCTGAACTGGCTGATGCTCACTTTCATCAAGACGCTCGCCAAGGCGATAATCCCGATGGCATGAATCATATGGTAGAGCACGCCTGTCTGCCAGTTCGCGAGCATGTTCGGTGTCAGACGTTCTTTCAAGGCGTGGGCCCCGAACGCACCGAACGCGACGCCGAGTGCCATCAAGGCAGCGCCGATGATCAGCAATACTTTCATACTAGTTTCCCCCTTATCGCACTTTGCGTGCAGGTAAATTCCACTTTCGATAGTAGGATATCACTCGAAGCGTCGCCACGACAATTAATAGCGCATACACCGCAAGCCCACCTTCGAGCCGGAAATAATACGTGACGACCGCGATGATGATGGCCCAAATCGCATATACTTCCGATTGTAAGACGAGCGGCTTACGGCCGGCCAACAAATCACGGACAACACCCCCGCCGACACCTGTCAAGACGGCAGCCGCAATCGCTGCCGATAATGGTAAATCGAGCTTGATGGCGACTTGTGCGCCTTGAAACGAAAAGGCGACAAGCCCAATCGCATCGACGATGACACCCCAGCGTTCCCAATGGGGCAAAACGACGCTCGGCAGCAGGAAGATGAGCAATGCGACAAGAAAACAAAGGATGAAGAGATCATTTTGTTGCCAAATCAAGCTGACGGGGTTGCCGAGCAAGACGTTTCGGATTGCTCCGCCGCCGAAGGCTGTCGTAAAGGCGAGCAACCATACCCCAAAAATATCATATTTCTCGTCCATCGCGATGATGGCGCCGCTCGCCGCGAACGCGATCGTCCCGACGACGTTGAGTAATTCCCACTCCATAAACATCCCTTGCCCTTTCTTGAAAGCATTCTGTGGTAAAGTTAAGATACAAAAAATCAGACCAGTCGAGCGACTGCTTGTAAAGGATGTCGGTACTTTATGAAACGAATCGCCTTGTTCCGCATATGGATTATCGTCACAATGTTCGCCCGATTCATCATTAAAATTTATGCCTTCTCACGCAAACAGCAGCAAGGTCTCGCGTCGACCGAAGAATACGAGACACTCATGTTGAATCTCGCCCGCGAGTATAAGCGAAACGCGCTCCGACTCGAGGGGCTGCTAATCAAGCTTGGCCAATTCTTATCGATTCGAGCCGACTTGTTGCCCCCATCCGTTTTAAATGAATTGTCGGAGCTCGTCGACCGTGTCCCGACTTCAGGCTGGGACAAATCCCGCGCCATCTTGGAAGCAGAATGGGGCGTCCCTTACACACAGGTCGTGAAAGACGTCGGCATCGATGCCGTCGCCTCCGCTTCGATTGGGGAAGTATACGGCGCGACCCTGCTTGAGACAGGGAAGCGTGTCGCTCTGAAAATCCAGCGTCCGGACATTGAAAAAATCATTCGGACCGACTTTAAAGCGATGCGAATCGTCACGACGATGCTCAAGCGGACCTCGCTGGCAAAATCGACCGACTTAGATAGCTTATATCGCCAAATGATTTTTGTCATCGGGGATGAATTAAATTTCCAAACCGAATTAAAAAATGCCCTTTATTTCAAAGCGAAGTACGCCGAAAATCCGGACGTCTACATACCGGACTATTATGATCATCTCTGTTCGAACCGGGTGTTGACGATGGATTGGGTCGATGCGCGTCGCATCACCGACCTCGCCTTCTTGAAAGAGAATAACATCGATCGCTCCGCCCTGGCCGAACGCTTATTCACGATGGCGGCCGAGCAACTGTTGTTCGGCGGGAAATTCCACGCCGACCCACACCCGGGTAACGTGCAGATCCGGGCCGATGGCACGATCATCCTGCTCGACTTCGGAATGGTCGGCTCGACGACACCACAAGATATGGCGACCATTCGTAAAATCCTGCAGGCGTTCATCTCGCTCGACTATGACGGGGTCGTCGACGGTCTCGAAGACTTGCGCTTCTTGTTGCCGACGGCGAACAAGCACAATATCCGCCAGGCACTCGAGAAAGCGGTCACGTTCTATTTAGAGACCGATATCGACACGGTCGACACGAAATTGATTGAAAAAGTGTTGCAAGACATCCAGTTGCTCGTCAAGAACGAGCCGATTCAATTGCCAGCCGAGTTCGCGTTCTTCGGTCGAGCCGCCTCGACCTTGCTCGGGATTTTACAAATCCTTGATTCAAAAATCGATTTGTTTACGCTCGGTAAACCGATTGTCATTCAATGGCTCGAGACCGACGGCACGACAATTCAAAACCGTTACGTCATGACGGCGCTCAACTACGGCAAGAAGTTGCTGAACGTCCCGCCGCTCCTCGATAACTATTTGAAAGAGCCGACCCGGAAGCGCCTGTCCGAACAAGCGATGTTCCAACGTGAGCTCGAGTCGAAAGAATTGCTCCATCGTCAAACGTTCAACGCTGGCTTGATTATTCTCGGCCTTGTCGTCGGGCTATTCGGCTATCTCCGACCGGATGAGTGGCTGTTCTGGTCAGGTGGCGTCGTCTCGGTCATCGCTTATTTCAACTCAAGACGCCTCGGTCGAAAGATTCGTCATTTGGCCCGCCAAGATTTCCGCGTCTGAACCCGTCACTCCTTGGAGTGGCGGTTTTTTTCTGGAGCCACGTCCCGATATAGGCGGCGACTTGCTGCAAATCCCGGTCGGTCGTCCATCCCATCGTCGCGACTTGGAGACAGTTCGCGCGCCGCAAATAAACGCTTTCGAACTGGACTTGATAGCCGTGGAACGCCAATTGATATCCTAGCTCAATCGAGGACAGTGTGTCTGGCAGCGTGAGCGAAAAAATGCCCGGCGCTTGGTAGTCCCCGAGTTCAACCGATACACCGCGGCGCACCAGTTCATGTACGAACGCATCAAGTTTGGATTGATGGGTCGCAATCTCCGCGTCCGTCAGTTCGCGCAAGGCGACGTCCATCGCTTGAATGAGCGGGACCGATTGCGTGAAGGCGATTGGGTCATAGCCTGCCAAGTCCAAATAACGAGGAATCGACGGGTTCGGGACAGCTCGTTCTCGCATGGCGACAAACGCCAATCCAGGAGCATTCCGGAGCGCTTTGCCCGAGACGAACGTCACCAGATGCGCGAACGAATAGTCGGTCACTTTCGTCCCGACCACACTGATGGCATCAATTGCAATCTTCATCGGATGTGTTTGTGCATACTGACGCAACTGGTCCAAATCGACCAGCTTCCCCGTCGACGTCTCGCAATGGACCGTCCAAATCCAATCTGGTGCATGTTGTCCGATTCGCTTTAAGTCGAGACGACGCCCAGCCGAAAGCGGGACGACATCAAATTCAAGACCAGCCCGATTGGCATGGTCAATCAGCCGCCGTCCGAACTCCCCTGTGTCGATGATCACGCCACGTCCGCGCAACTGGGCGGCGACGGCATCGTTCGCAATCGTCCCGCTCCCGAGCAATGTGTAAACATGGGGCAACTTGACGAGATGGCTCAGCCTCGACTGGACCGAATGGAGCAAACGGCTGGCCTCGGCCGACCGATGTGATATCGGCTGAGCGGCAAGCGCAGCGCGCACTTGATTCGACAGTTCGACGGGCCCGGCGAGGAGTAGCTTTGGCCGCAACGTTCGCGCGGTCTCTGACTGCATGAACCCAGAGCGCGTCAACTGCATCGGCACGTATAATGCCTCCGCCGTCCCGACCGGTTCTGCGAACGGGATAAACCCGAACCGTCGATATAGCTTCTGTTCGCGTACGGTTCCGCTGATGACAATCCCTTCCACACCCCGGTCTGTCGCTTCCATGAGCATCGCTCGCATAAGTCCGGCAAACGTCCTCGTGTTCCGATAGGCGGGCGTCACGGCCAATAGCCGGACTTCAATCCACTCTCCCGGTGGCAGCGTCACACCTTTTTGTTCAAGTGAAAACGGGTGCTCGTCCCGGATGGCACACATGGCAACGAGCTGCCCGTCCGCCAACCCAATCCAATATGTATTCGTGTCATGAAAGCGGTCGACGAGAAATCGGTCCGCGTTTGGATGGTGCTGCGGGATTTCCTCGACGAACGTCTCATAGTTCAGTCGGTGAATCGCCGAAGCATCCTCCGGCGTTGCTCTTCGAAATTCAATCACGTTGTTTCCCCCTTATGTGGTGATACACGATGAGTAGCATCGTCAAACCGGCCAATCCGACATCTGTTGCGTCCCCCCAGGCCGCGAGCGGTAGGAGCACGAGCATGACGAGCCCCGTCTCGCGCGAGTTACGCGTCACTTTGATGAGAAGCAACAACAGCAGAAGTCCCACGATAAACCATAGCGGGCTGTACGCTAATATAATTCCAGAAAATACGGCGTACCCCTTCCCCCCGGAACGAATATGCCAAATCGGATAAATGTGGCCGAGCGTCAAGGCGAGTCCGGTCTCAAAAAAGTACGGACCGCTGATTGACAACACGAGTACCGTCTTCAAGACGTCGAATCCGTAAACGAACAAAAAGGCTCGCTTCCCGCCAATCCGTAACGCATTGCGGGCACCGGTGTTCCCCGATCCGGTCGTAGCCAGATGTTGACCACTCCACATGCTGTACAAGCGCCCGCCCAGAATACTGCCGACGACATAACCTACGATGATGATCCACATGGCGACCCTCCTCTTTGTAAAATTGTGTATGATTTTTGAAAACGGGTACTTTTACAATGTGACCTAGACGAAAGGGGAAATCAAGATGCGAGTGGAGAACAATTTCATCAATGGAGAATGGATTGATACATCGGACACGATCGAGGTGCGCAACCCCGCCACCGGAAACATCATGGCCACGGTGACAAAGAGTGACACCGCCGAGGCGAAACAGGCTGTCGATGCCGCGCACGATGCCTTGAAGGACTGGCAAGAGAAGACCGCCGAAGAACGCGGCGCTCTCCTGCTCGAATGGAACCGCCTGATTGATGAACATACGGAAGCCATCGCTCGGACGATGGTCGAAGAACAAGGCAAGCCGTTACAAGAAGCCATCGGCGAAGTCCGCTATGCGAATGGCTTCATCGAGTGGTACGCCGCCGAAGGAAGACGCGTGTACGGCGAGACCATCCCGGCCTCGTCGAACAAGAAGCGAATCTTCGCCATCAAGCAACCGGTCGGCGTCGTCGCCGCCATCACGCCATGGAATTTTCCGGCGGCGATGATCACCCGGAAGCTCGCACCGGCTCTGGCTGCAGGCTGCACCGTCGTCCTGAAACCGGCCTCCGCGACGCCGCTGACGGCCATTGAACTCGTCAAACTGGCCGAGAAAGCCGGTTTCCCCCCCGGTGTCATCAATCTCGTCACCGGGAAAGCCTCTGACATCGTGAACACGTGGCAACACGATCCCCGTGTCCGCAAATTGACGTTCACCGGTTCGACCGAGGTCGGCAAGACGCTCATGCGCGGTGCCGCCGATACGATGAAGAAAATCTCGCTCGAGCTCGGTGGTCACGCCCCGCTCATCGTCACAGCGCAGGCAGACCTCGACAAGGCCGTGCCTCAAGCCGTCGCGACGAAATTCCGTAACGGCGGACAGACGTGCGTCTGTGCCAACCGGATTTATGTCGAGCAATCCATCGTCGATGCGTTCTCTGAAAAATTCATTGAGGCCGTCGCGGCGCTCGAAGTCGGGAACGGACTCGACGAAGGGACGGATATCGGCCCGCTCATCGACGAGGCCGCGGTCGAGAAAGTGATGAAGCACTTGGAAGACGCCCAAATCCGGGGCGGGGAAATTACGGGTGGCGAACAGCTAGACGGATTGTTCGTCCGGCCGGCCGTCGTCCGCTATGCGAATGAGGATATGCTATGCATGAACGAGGAGACGTTCGGCCCCGTCGCACCGATTGCGTCGTTCGATACGCTCGAGGAAGTAATTGAGCGGGCGAATGCGACCCCGTTCGGTCTCGCCGCTTATGTCTTCACGCAAGACATCAACGAGGCCCTCTATTTGGCCGAAGCGCTCGAATACGGCATCGTCGGCGTCAATGACGGTCTCCCGTCGACACCGCAAGCACCGTTCGGCGGGTGGAAGCAGAGCGGTCTCGGCCGTGAAGGTGGTCACCATGGCATCGAAGAATTTTTGGAAATCAAATATATCTCGCTTGGACTTTAAAAAAATTCCGGTTGAACATCGCGTTCAACCGGAATTTTTTTATGATTCGATATACGTAATCAAGTCGTTCGGCGTCGCAATCACATGATCCGCGAGCGCCCATTCATCCTCGTTTCCAAACCCAAATCCAGTCAAGACGACCGGGAAGTCATGGGCCCGAGCCGCTTCGACATCCGATTTCCGGTCCCCGACCATCACATAGTCGTTCTCGCCGTGACGGAGGCGATGCGCCGTCAAAATGTCGGCTTTTTTCTCACCACTTACGGATTCGAGGCATTCTGGCGCCGTCATGAACTGGCGAATATTTTGCGAGTCGAGAATCAAGTTCAAATAATGGACACCGCAGTTGCTCGCGGTCGTCAACGTGTGCCCTTTTTTATGAAGCGCCTCGAGCATCTCATAGATGCCGTCGAACAAGACGAGCTGTCCTTCCATCGCCCGCTCGAGCGTCTCATGCCGCAACTTGCGAATTTGGCGAATCTCTTCAATCGTCGCTTCCGGGATGACATGTTCCCAAAATGCGTTGCCGGCCAACCCGTAACCGGAACGGACCGCATCCTCACTCGGTTTCGGTAAATGTGGAAGTTGCTCCAACGCCTCGTGAATCGCTTGCGTCATCGGTCCGGTCGTGTCGACGAGCGTCCCATCGATATCAAATAAAATGACTGCCATTGTCTGGTCCCCTCTCTCTTTCCTATGTTCCTACCGTAGCAGAATCCCCTGAAAACCGAAAGCGGAAACGTCACTAGGCATAAAGTCTGGTGCTTACAAGTGGTCCCATCTTTTTTTACAGATTCTAAAAAAAAGGGAAATGGAACATTTACATTTGTTTTTTATAGTGAGGACTGTAGTGATTACATATGCAGGAGGCAGACAAATGAGCAAACAAAAATGGATGATTGGGACGCTCGCTTTCGGCTTAACGGTCGGCGCGGTCGTTGGCGGAAGCGGGATTCAACCAGAAGCTGGCGCGAACGCCAAACATAACCAGAAGCAAGTGAAAAATGTGATTTTTATGATTCCGGACGGATACTCCGCATCTTACGCCACCAACTATCGATGGTATGCGGACGAGGAAGAGACTACACTCGATCAACATTTGACCGGGATGATGCGGACGTATTCCGCGAACTCGAAAGTGACCGATTCGGCAGCCGCCGGGACAGCGATGGCGACCGGCGTGAAGACGAACAACGGCACAATCAGCATGGACCCGAACGGCAAGGAACTGACGTCAGTGCTCGAAAAAGCGAATCAGATTGGAAAAGCGACCGGACTCGTAGCCACGTCGACCATCACCCATGCGACGCCGGCCGTTTTCGCCTCACACGTCGCGTCGCGCGCGAGCGAGGCCGAGATCGCCAAACAATATATGGATGAGCTCGAGGTGGACGTCTTGCTCGGTGGCGGTCAAAACTATTTCACTACTGAACAAGACGGCGGCTTGCAAAAAGAAGATTTGATTGCTCGAGCGGAGGCAGCTGGGTATACGTATGCAACGAATGCAGACGAGCTTGAAACTGCGAACGCTTCGAAGTTGCTCGGTCTGTTCGCACCAGAGGCGATGGCACCAGAACTCGACCGTGAGATGACCGAGGAGCCGAGCCTTGCCGAGATGACCACGGCCGCTTTGACATCCCTTAACCAAGACAAAGATGGCTTCTTCCTAATGGTTGAGGGCAGTCAAATCGATTGGGCCGGTCACGCCCACGATGCCGCTTGGGCGATGAAAGATTCTGAAGCGTTCCATGACGCTTTCCAGAAAGCCATCCAATTCGCCATGAAGGACAAACAGACACTTGTCGTCGTCGCAGGCGATCACGATACGGGAGGCATGTCGGTCGGCGGTTATAATGAGTACGTGGCCAAACCAGAAGTGCTTCGTTCGGTCACGGCGACGGGCGATTTTATGGTCGATTCGTTTGATGAGTCGCTGACGAATGTTCGGGACGTCGTCGAACGATATACGTCACTCACGCTGACGGAAGCAGAAGTGAAGGCAATCCAAGCGGCCGAATCGCCAAGACGCACGCTCGTACTGAATGAAATCATTAGCAAACGCGCTTACGTTGGTTGGACGACGTCACAACACACGGGTGTGGACGTCCCACTGTATGCCTATGGTCCTCAGCACGACCGCTTCACTGGCGTTCTGGATAACACTGACGTGCCGAAGCAAATTATGCAGGCCCTCAAACTGAAATGATGTGGATGCGTATCAAAAAAACAGCTCTAGTTGAACATATTGTTCGGCTAGAGCTGTTCTCATTATCCACGCCAGAAATTCATACCACCTTTGACCGAATAGACGTCCGTATAACCTGCGCTCTTCAACATGGCGGCGGCTCGTTGGCTTCGCATCCCGCTCTGACAGATGACATAGACCGGACGGGCTTGATCTTTTGGATACTGGGCACTCGCATTGCCGAAGCCAGAGAGTGGCACGTTCTTCGCTTGCTTGATATGCCCACCTCGGTATTCGTGCGGTTCTCGGACATCGAGCAATTGAATGTTCCGCTCTTCGGCAATCTTTCGTTTCAACTCATCCGTCGAGACTGTTTTCGTGCCGTTCCGCTTCGTCCACCAAAAATAAATCAATCCGATCACTACTGCAACAAACAAGAAGTCAAGCATAGTCACGCCTCCGTTAGGTATATTTTAGTCAACCCCATTATACCCCCTACGGTATATAAGTCAACGCGAACGCCTCACAAAAAAAGCTGTGCCACGGGGCACAGCTTAAAAGTCGAGCAATGAATCAGTTTTCGGTTTGTCCTCTTCTTCAAGCGGAATTCCAAGGAACGCCGCCATCTGACGATCGAGCGGCGGCTTCGACTCGACCGGTTGGGCCACGGGAACCACTGCTTGTTGCGTCGGAGCCGAATCGGCGAGCAGTAGCTCGCAATACCCCATCAGCTTGGCCAAATGGCGCTTCTGGGCCTCTCCGCTCGACTGTTCGATTTGTGTCATCACTTGCTTCATCTGCAAGATGACCTGTTGTTCCGTAATCATCTATCGCACACATCCTTTACCGTTCCATTCTGAAGCAAACGAGGGGCTGGCCGCAAGTCCGATGCTCGTTCAGACGTGAGTCTCCGAGCGCGTCGTGAGCCATGTCTGGAACGCTTCAAAATCAAACCGGACTTGATTGGCGTAAAATTGGGACCAACGTGTGATTTGACGGATAAACAGCGGGCGCGACACACCGATGGCCGCCGCGATGCGTTCACTCGCCTCATAATCGAGCACGTTCGCATCCGCATCCGCCCGGGCATGAATCTTGGCGGTGATTTCCGCCTGCACTTTCAACGTCTCGATGAGCGATTCCTCATTCTTGATGTGCTTCGCTTTCACTTTTCGCTTATACGGTGACCGTTGACGGACGTAGTATTCATTCCCATCAATCGTCAAGTAGCCGAGATACGGGTCACGACTGTGCACCATGGCACGCTGAGCCGCGATGACACGGGCCCCTTGATGGGACAGCCCGTCCTCAAACAATGGATGCGTCGGCAAGAAGAGAGACGGGACGGCCGATTGGGCTTGTTTCATTTCAAGGATGATATCCTCGTCATGCTCCTCGTCCGCGCCTTCAATCAAAATATAATATCGTTCGAGTCCAATCGAAGCGGTGCCACTCTCACGTTTAATGGCGATATCTTTAATCTTGTAATGGTCGGCGTGATGGCGATGTTTCTCCGATAACGACGACAAATAGTCCGGCCATGCCTGCTTGATTTGCTTCGCCGTCTTCGGACTGACCGGCACGAGGTCGTCACTCGTCGCAAAGTAGCGCTCCTCGTCCCGCACTTCCGTCCGCTCGGCCATGAACGCGTCTTTCTTCTTCTCGACCTTTTTAATCACTTTCTTGATCGCTTTGCACGTGTTCGCTTTCGTGAACTGGACATCTTCGTCTTTCCCGTTCGCGTAACGCTCAATCGCACGTGCATACGTGTCAGCATATGTCTCGATGGCCCGAGTCGCATCAAAACCTGACTCGGCGGCAAACAAGTCAACTGAGATGGCCATGCGCAGGACGTCAAACAAATAAGAGCCGAGATACGCCTCATCAAAATCGTTCACATCGTAAATGATCGTCCCGGCGCCATCTTCGAACACACCGAAATTCTCAAAATGGAGATCTCCTTGAATGAACGTCGGATGGGACGCATCCGTATCAAACGCGAGCGGCACTTTCGCAAAGTCGTAATAGAACAAGTGCGAACTCCCACGGAAAAACGAGAACGGCGTCGCGCTCATCTTGTTATACTTCTCATCTCTGGCGGCTTCCGATAGATTCCGAATCGATTTGTCGTAGTAGTCCAATACGGTCGCGAGCGTCTCACGACGGATCTGTTGTTTGACGGATGTGAACATGGCCTTCTCTCCTTCACGCATCGAATAGGTGCTTGTACTCTCCATAACCTGCAGACTCGAGTTCTTCTTTTGGAATGAAACGGAGCGCTGCCGAGTTGATGCAGTAGCGCAAGCCACCGAGCTCTTTCGGACCGTCATCGAACAAGTGGCCGAGGTGGCTGTCGGCTCCCTTCGAACGGACCTCCGTCCGGACCATATGGTGCGTCGTGTCCATGTTCATGTCGATGCGCTTCTCTTCGATTGGACGCGCGAAGCTCGGCCAACCGCAATTCGATTGGAATTTATCGCGCGACGTGAAGAGCGGTGTCCCATCGATGACATCGACATACAGCCCTTCCCGCTCCTCATCCCAATATTCGTTTTGGAACGGAGGCTCGGTGCCGTTCTCTTGCGTGACTTTATATTGCATCGGCGTCAGACGATCTTTCAATTCTTTCTGAATCTTCTTGTCACTCCACGCCTCTTTCACGAACTTGGCCCGGCCAGAACCGACCCGGTACATCTCATAACGGAATGGGTTTTTCTTGTAATAGTCCTGATGGTAGTCTTCTGCTTCCCAGAACGTCTTCGCTGGGCGAATCTCCACTTCGATTGGTCGATCGAAGCGGCCTGAGTCTTCGATTTCTTGTTTGGAGCGTTCAGCCGCCGCACGCTGTTCTTCTGAATGATAGAAAATCGCCGGTCGATACGATTCACCCCGATCGTTAAACTGTCCGCCACCATCGGTCGGGTCGATTTGACGCCAATAGATGCGCAACAGTTCCTCGTACGAGATGACTTCCGGATCGAACGTGACCTCGATCGCCTCTAGGTGACCTGTCGTCTCTGAACAGACTTGTTGGTAGGTCGGGTTGTCGACATGTCCGCCCGTATAGCCGGAAATGACGCGCTCGACCCCCTCATATTTATGAAACGGTTTGACCATACACCAAAAACAGCCTCCCGCAAATGTAGCTTTTGTCATAATAAATCCCTCCTTACTATGTAGTGTACCCAAAAAATCTCACAGACAACAAAAAACGAGAACCCCGAACGTGTTCTCGTTAGTCTTCTTCGACCCGATTCATATGTCGCATCACTAAAAATAAGATGACGCCGACGATGGCCGCTCCGAGAGCAGTCAATGCCAGATTGCCTCGAGCCGATAATGTATAAAAGATGGCTAACCCGATCAAGATGAGCGCAATCGGAATGAAGGCTCGTTTGAAATGGTCCCAATACCGCACGGACAGTCCCCCTTTTTCTCTATCATACCAAACTTATTTGCTAAGATAGAGTGGAAGATGATGTTCCATTTCGAAGGAGGCACCTAATATGGAAGTTGAACGATTATGGGCCAATCGCCCGACACTGATGTGGGAAGACCGAATGAACGAGGGAGATGACGTGTATACCGTCGAGATCATCTTTGCCGTCGATGCCGCGCTTCGGCGGTACGTGACCGCCTTGACACAGGCAGACGGCACGGAAGCAAACGTGTTAGCGGCCGTCCGCGACGTCGTATTGCGTTTAAACGAAATTGACGAAGAACACGACCATTTCATCGAGACGGTCGAGCGTGAGGAATTGTACGACTTCATTCAAGCCGGTGCCATTTTAGCCGGTTATGAGACGACAGAAGACGTGACGGAAGAATGGCGAGAATGGTGAACACATTATCCCCATCCATCAAGCGTCAACCTGGTTGTAATGTGCTAAACTGAAACTAATTATTTCCATTTCACGTTAGGGGATGCGTTCATGCTCACAATCATCAACTCATTTTTTCTAAATCTGTGTATCCTATTCACGCTATTCACGATTTCGTTTCTCCCTTTCCGAAACCGTCCACGGCTCACACCGAAATCACCTTTAAAAAGCAGAATTCTGCTCGGCGTTCAAACCGGGCTCGTCGCCTTGATTTTACTAGCGAACGCACTGCCACTTGAAGGGATCCTAATTGATTTGCGCTCCATCCCAATCTCACTCGCCGTCCTGTTCGGTGGATGGGTCAGCGGAACGGTTGCCGCCGTTATCTTTTTGACTGCTCGTTTTTTGATGGTCACCGACGGGGCGTACATCGGCTTTTATCTGGCCGTTTTGAGCATGATTGGGCTCGTCCTTCCCATCAGTCTATTGCGCCTCAAACTCGATAATACCCGCAATACGCTACTCATTTTCACGACAATCAGTATCGCTGTTTTCGGTGCCGCCATCTATTACGCGTTACCGCTTCAATTGTTCTACCCTATCATTTTTGCCTACGTCGTGATGGCATACGGCGGTGCCTGTGCTTCTTACCGGTTGCTCCAAGAGTTGCGACGTCACTTTGAGAACGTCCAGCACCAGCAACAACTTGCTCGGACGGATGCATTGACCGGCATCGCCAACCGACGTCTATTGAATGAAGCCATGGCCAACCTGAACGTCGAGGCGAAAGAGTACGCGTTGATTCTCGTCGACATCGACCACTTTAAACGCGTGAACGACACGTACGGCCATGACGTCGGGGACGATGTATTGCGTGAGCTCGGCATGTTACTCGTCGCCGAGAGCGACGAACGGCATCTTGTCGGTCGTTTCGGCGGAGAAGAATTTTTAATCATCATGCCGAACGCCAATCGAGAGGACGTGACTCGCCTCGCCGAATCTATACGAGAAAAAGTCTCGACGTTCCCGTTCGAGACGAGCGCCGGGACGTTACATATCACGGTCTCGCTCGGCGCCTGCCATTCAAACGACATCGAAGTCGACAGCGTGTTGAAGCATGCCGACGAAGCGTTATACCACGCTAAGGAATCTGGTCGCAATCGCTTCATCTTGGCGTCGTAATCGGCGAATCGTTCGCTAAAGATTGCGGTTTTACGCAGTTTTCCCGCTTTACTTTCAACTAGTGAATCGGTACACTAGGCTAGACTTTGATTCGATGATTCTTACAGTTGATCATAGATTTGGACAGAAAAAGGGGAAACACATTTCATGACAGTATTGTTATCACTATTCGGTTTGATGTTTGTGGGATCGTTCATCCTCGACTATCAACGTGGCAAGACGTTCCGCCAGTCGCTCTTCGGGGGAGTCGACACGATGAAACGGAACTTACTGATCTTTTTACGCACGTCACTCTCAATGATGATTTTCATCGGCCCGCTCTTGCTCATCTCGATGTTTGCGTTCTCAGAGCTCGTCTCGTTCGAAACGGTCGCTGCGTTCATGATTTCCGTGCTTAGCATCGGTTTCGCGGAACGCATCATCGGGATGATCGTCGCTCCGCTCGTCCGGACGTTCTGGCATCAACGTGGCAAATTGATGCCACTCTATCTCGACGCTGGCCTCTACATCTTCTTGCTGTCGATTCTCATCCTCGAGTTCTTGATGAACATTCCAGGTGTTGAACTCGGCGCATCAGCCATCGCTGTATTTTATGCGTTCGCGCTCTTCTATATCCGCTATTTGTTCAGCTTGATTCGCTTCACGTTCCGCAAGGGCGTGCCATCAAGCTGACGATTGACCGCAACCCGAACCGGTTGTGGTTTTTTTATATCATTTTCTAATTGACAATGAGAATCGTTATCATCTATACTCAAGATGTAGCTCCCAAAAGCTTGACGTAACCGTTCCCCAAACTATTGCGTCACGTGGATTCCCCTCCACGACACTCTTTTTGAAAGCAATGCGACAACCCCCATTTGTTGCACCCAAATTTGCCATCCAAAAAACGAGCGGCTCTCCGACGGAGCCGCTCGTTTTTTCATGCGAAAATATCTTGCTCGATCTGTTTCAAGCCATAGAAGACACCGCGGGACCGCATCAGTTCATCATACGTTCCCGTCTCTACGACGCTACCGCCTTCCATGACGATGATGTGATCGAAGCGCTCGAGCCCGGTCAGGCGATGGCTGACCATGACGAGTGTCGATGACTCGGCACGGCGGAAGACTTCGGCGAACACGTCCGCCTCGGTCCGCGCATCGAGGGCCGACGTCGCTTCATCGAGAATCCAGAGCACCCCGTTCTTCAAGAGCGCCCGGGCGATGGCGAGCCGTTGCCGTTCTCCGCCCGACAAGTTCGCCCCTTTCTCGAGGACAGGCTCATCGAGTGAGAAACCGAGCCGGACGCTCGTGAGCGCCGCTTCCATCTCAGCGTCGGTGAACTCTCCGGCGAGCGCCAAGTTCTCGCGCACCGTCCCGAAGAAGAAGTGATTCTCTTGAAGGACGACGCTGGCTTCACGCCAAACCGATGCTTGGGTCACATCATCCAAGCGTTGCCCATTCAATCGGATCTCACCGGAATCAGGTCTGACGAAAGCGAGCAACAGTTGCAGGAGCGTCGATTTCCCTGAGCCGCTCGGCCCGACGATGACCGTCTTCGTTCCGCTTCGTAACGTCACATCCACGTCGCTCAGGACGTCGCGGTACGTATCCGGATAGCGATAGGTCACGCGCTCGAACGATACGTCTGGAGCGGATTCGAGTACCATGTCCGTCCGGGTGGCCTCGGCCGCGACGATTGCTTCACTCGGCTCGACGACTTCGAGCAGTCGATCGGCCGCTTGCTTGCTGTCGGCAAAGTGGCCTGGGAAGACCGCCATCGGTGTCGCGTTCTCAAACGCGGTGAGCGACATCATGATGAGCATGGCCAAAAATAGGCCGTTCAACTCGCCGTCGACGACGAGATACGCCCCGATGGCAAGAACACCCCACGAGACGAGCAGGGATGCCGCCACGACGAGTGACGAGTTGAAGAACTGATTCGTCACATCCCGCTTCTGCGCTTCGGCGTAACGGTCACTCTGTTCGAGCAGCTCGCCGCGTGTCCGTCCAAGTTGATGATGAAGCAACAAATCGCGATATCCGTACATCATCTCTGTCATCCCACTCGACAGGTCACCCCGTAAGGCGCGAAGCTCGCGGTCGTGCTTGGCACGGATTCGGGCGAAGAACGCCGGAATCAAAAAGCCGGTCACGAACACACCGAACAAAATCCAGAGGCTGACCCACATCGAGAAATACGTGACGAAAAAAATCGTACTCAAGAAGACGAGCACCAAGATAATCGGCGGATAGAATACCCGTAAAAAGTAGTTTTGCAAGCTCTCGACGTCACCGACGACGCGAGCGAGCAAATCTCCGCTCCGATACTTGGCAAAGATGCTCGGCACGAGCGGTTCGAGCTGGCGGTAAAACCGGACCCGCAACTCGCTCAAAATCGTGAACGTCGCCCGGTGCGAGGCAAGGCGCTCTTGATAACGCGCACTCGCCCGAATCACACCGAACAATTTAATCAAAACGACAGGCACCATGAGCGCATAGAGCGGCGGTACGAGACCGGCCCGTGAGACGAGGTAACCGCTCGCCGCGAACAAGGCGACGGCCGCGATGCCGGCCACGTACCCAAAGAAGATCGAGAGGACGATATCCTTCTTCTCGCGCATCATCCATTTCGTGATCGTCCAAAGTGAGTTCATCCTCTCACCCCTTTCTGTAGCGTGAACAAGTCAGCGTATTGCGGAACGCTGAGCAATTCGTCATGCGTACCTTGGGCGAGGAGCTTCCCATCGTCCATGAACCAAATCGCGTCCGCCTGCTTGATCGTATGCAAGCGATGCGCGACCGTGACAAGCGTCGCCTCGCGCGACAACTCCTCAATCGAGCGCCGAACGATTTGCTCCGTCACTAAATCGAGCCCTGTCGTCGGTTCATCGAACAAGATGATGCCCGGTCGTTTCAAGAAGGCGCGGGCCAAGGCGAGCCGTTGCCGTTCGCCTCCAGACAATCCATAACCGCCTTCACCGAGTTCGGTATGAATGCCGTTCGGCAATTGCGCGATGACATCGTTCAATCCGGCTGCATTCGCGGCTTCAAGGATGTTTATCTCGTCGGCCGTTTCCCCGAGGGCGATATTATCGGCGACGGTACCGGCGAACAAATACGGATTTTGTGAGATGTAGCCAATCGTGTCATACCATGACGAATCGGTGTATGTCTCGAGCGGTTCTCCGTCGACGAGGACACGTCCACTGTCCGGTTTCACGAGCCCGGACAACACGTTCAATACGGTCGTCTTACCGGACCCGCTCGCCCCGACGAGCGCCACGTGGGCACCGGCAGGAATCACACCGCTTAATGGATGCAGCGTAAAGCGTCCACCTTCATAGGCGAACGAGACGGCGTCGAGCTCGAGGTCGGGTGTCGGGCTCGTCAACGTCCGGTCGCCCCAGGTCAAGCGTTCATCCGGTGCATCGAGCGCCTCGAAAATACGGTCGGCCGCCCCCATGCTGCCTCGTCCGGTGTGGAACGCACCGCCGAGGTCTTTGATGGCCAAATAGTATTCCGGGGCCAAGACGAGAATCAAAAAGCCGGAGAAGAACGTCAAGTTCTCCCAGACGACCATTTGGAGCGCCACTTCGAGTGCGACGACGCCCGTGCTGAGCATCGAGATGAACTCGAGCATGAGACCCGACAGGAACGCCGTCTTCAAGACGACCATCGTCGCGTCGCGGAAATCGAGACTGCTCTTTTCAATCGCTTGCGCCTCACGCTCGGTCCGACCGTATAGTTTGAGCGTCGTTAATCCTTGCAACACGTCCAAGAACTTGCCGGAGAACTGATTCATTTTCTCCATCTGCTGTTCTGACTTCTTCTGGGTCGCAATCCCGATGATGATGAAGAAAATTGGGATGAATGGAGCCGTCACCATCATGATGACGCCTGAAATCCAATGTTGGCTGAAGACGACGACGAGAATGAGTAGTGGAATAATCGACGTTTGAATGACTTGCGGCCAATATTGGCTAAAGTAGGCATCGACTTCGTCGACCGCGTCCATGAACACGCTCACCTTTTTACCGGATTGACCGGATAGTGACGTCTCAATCGGATTCGACGTATAGCGGTCGAGCAATTGCAATCGGAGTGTTCGTTTCGCCTTTTCTGACAGGCTCGCTCCAATCCTCCCCGACATATAGCCGAAACCAGCTCGTGTGACGAGCGCGAGGATGAGCCACCCGAGCGTCGGAACGATGCTTTCAAACGATGCATTTTTTAAAAAGACTTGATCGACAATGTCGACAATCAAATAGGCTTGAGCTAAAATCGACAACCCGATCATCACTGCCGCGATGATGAGTCCGACGATATGGCGTTTTTCTGCTAAAGCGAGAGCTTGCAGTCGTTTCACTGCGTTCATCCTTTCTATCAATCAGGAGACTTTTTCTTTGTGAGGATTCTCACTAATTATACCTGATGCACCCTTGCAAGGCGAACGCTTCGCTTCCTCAGACATGCAAAAAACGCCACGTCCCACACGCGGCGCCATCACAGCGACTGTTCAAAATATTCAGGATGACCGATCATCAATTCCCGCGCATCAAATTGAAGCACGTCTTCTTTTCGCAACCGCGACAAGATGTTCGATACGGTCTCTCGTGACGTGCCCGACAAGCGCGAAATCTCAATCGTCGTGAACGGGCAGCGGACACGAACGCCCGTCGCTTCCGCCTCCCCGAGGTCTTCAATCAAGTAATGAATCGTGTTGAGCACCCGGTCGGTCGCACTCGGTGTGATGATGTCCTGGACACGGCGCTCGTGCAAATCGAGAATCCGGTTCATCTGTCCGACGATGTGGAGCAACATCGATGCGTTCCGCGAGACGAGTTGTTCGAATCGATCGGTCGGCATATAGATGACCTCGATATCGGTCAACGCCTCGGCTGAATGTTGATAGTACGGTTCCGTCAGCAAGCCGCGATACGGGAACAACTGCTTCGGTTTCAAGTAGTCCGTATATTGATGTGTCGCCGTCTCGTTGCAACGTTCAAGCTTCACATAACCGCTAATCAAGAAATAGACCCGTTCCCGGGGATCGCCCTCTATGAACAAGAGTTGACCTTTCCGATACGTGCGGCAATAGACATGCGGCAACAGCGCCTCGAGCTCTCGTGTGGCACATTTGGCGAACACATCAAGCTGTCTCAAATCGTCCACCGTCCATTTTGGTTTCATGTCGCATCCTCCAATCCATCTTGCCTCTCTTTTAAGTATAAAGCGACCTCTTATTGAAAACGCTTACAAAATCCGACGATTTTCTGACAAAAAAAGAAGGGCATGAACCGCCCCTCTTCGTCACAATAAAGTATTCAGTCGAGCATCAATTCCATGATCGCGTCTTGCAGGTCGCGATCGAGTTCGAGCGCATGTAAATCGAACAGCCATGCTTCGAGTCGCGTCTTCGCCGCCGCTGACCGGTATAACCGGTCTTTTAAATCGTATGAGATTTCCGCACGGTCCAAGAAGCGATACAACCGATCGAGACGATGGTCGTTCGCCGTCACATCGACCGGGAGTTCCACGGTCAGCTCGTCTCTGATCGGTCCGAGCTCGAGGCGAAGCGTCTGTGTCTCCCGTTTGTATTCACCAGACCCGGTCACCCCTCGAAGGAGCAACGTGACATGGCGGTCCACCGGTAACACAGACCGGTCACCTGTCACTTGGATATGAAGGCTCCGTTCCTCCCAATCGAGCGTGAACGTCGTCTCGGCGTAGGCTCCCGTCTCATAGCCACGGTCCTTCCCATTGTCTTCATAGAGCGTGAACGTGTTCGAGGCGCCTGGGAAGATGAGCACTTCCAAATCGGCCGGGTTGTCGGTATCGTTTCGACCCGAATGGTGTGGTGCCATCGGGATAATCGCCCCGGCTTTGGCGAACACCGCCTGATCTTCGAGCCCACGGAACATGCGAACCGATTTGTCTCCGCTGTAGCGATGACCCGTGAAGAAGTCGAACCAGTCGCTTTTCGGTAGCCAGACGTTCGTCGCCGCCACGTGGAGCTGTCGATTCATCGGTTCGACGATTGGGGAGACGATGAGTTCACTGCCGAAGTAATACTCATTCGGCACCTCATATGCCGCGTCTTCGTCCGGGTGCTCGTAATACATCGGTAAGACGAGCGGCAAGGCGCCGACATGATTTCGCCAGTTCATCGTATAGGTATATGGAATCAATTGATGGCGCAGACGCAGGAACGTCTTCATCGACCGTTCCGCCTCGAGACCGAAGCGCCACGGCTCCTTGCCGTTGAACGTACTCAATGTCGAGTGCAGTCGCATAATCGGGCTGAATACACCGAATGCGACCCAGCGCGCGGCGAGTTCATCATCTTTCGACCCACGATAATGGCCGCCGATGTCATGACTCCACCAGCCATAGCCGATATTGGCCGCCGTCGCTGTAAAGTATGGTTGGAAGGCCAGGGACGCCCACGAAATCAACGTGTCGCCCGAAAAACCGACCGGATACCGATGGCTGCCCGGCCCGGCGTAACGGGAGAAGATGAGCGGACGGTTGCCGTCACGGGCGATGTCGGCCGCATGATAGTGATTTAACATCCAGAGCGGGTCGAGCCCCTCCATTTTCGAGGTCGAGCCTTGTTGCCAGTCAATCCACCAAAAATCGACGCCGTCGACTTCATGCGGATGGTGCATCTGCTCGAAATAAGCTTGAATGAAGCGCTTATCAGAGAAGTCGAACGGAATGCGGTCACCCTGGGACGGGTCGATGCCCATCGCCTCGGCCATCGCCGTATACTGATCTTCGAAGGCACGCACGCCGTCCGCCGGGTGCAAGTTCAACGTGACGAGCAGACTCTCTTGTTTGAGCCACGTCAAGAAGCCTTTCGGGTCCGGGAACAGGTTTTTATTCCATGAATAACCCGTCCATCCGCTCCCGTATTCTTCGGGGACATCGGTGACGTGCCAATCCATGTCGATGACGCTGACCGAGAACGGGATGTCTTCTGTCTTAAACCGACGCATGAGTTCTTTATATTCCGTCTCGTCGTAGCGCCAATAGCGGCTCCACCAGTTGCCGAGCGCTTTTCGTGGCAACAGCGGCGTCGGGCCTGTCAGTTGATAGAAGTCACGCAGCGCCTGCTTATATTCATGTCCATATCCGAAGTAGTACAAGTCATGGATGTGTTTCCGTCTCGGTTCCACAAAACGGTCCTCGGTCATGATGAACGAATCGGAATCATCGATGACGGCATATCCTTGTTTTGAGGCGATGCCCTCACCGAGTTCCGTCGCCCCGTCGACATGGTCGAGCGTGCGCGCCGTCCCTTTCAACGTCCGCTCCGGTCCGTTAAATGTATAGCGGCTATAGTACGTACTGAAGTTCCCTTTCACATCGACGTAGAGCGTGTTCGGCGCGAACGGCCCTTTCGTGTAATAGAGGTGGACGTGCTCCGTGATGATTTGCAGTTCCGTCTCATCCTCGATCACGCGAAACTCCGGGACTGCGAACGCCCGGTTAAAGACGACTTGGGTCGGCCGGTCCTCGAACACTCCATCTTCCGCGTATTCCATCCGAATCAGTTGGCTCGTCAGTACCGTGAAGCGATAGCAGCTCCCTTGGACGATTGCTCGATTATCTGCCTGTGGTTTCATTTGTTGCGTATAGACGTTCTCCTCTTCAAATAGACGCATAAGCTCGAGCGTTACCGCTCTTCGTCACTCCCCTTCTAATTTGTGCAAACGTTTACACTCAAAATGATAGCAATGTCTAAATCGACATACAACATTCCTTCCCCATGTCGGACCATAAAAAACGACGAGCTACCAATTCAGAAAAAAAGCCACAGACGCTGTTGTCTGTGGCGTTGAGTTTATTGTTGGAGCGTCGCGGCGAGTCGGACGCGCGTCCCGACTTCGCCTCGGACCGCCGCAAGGGCTTGTTCGAGCGACGTGATGACGGCGACCCGGTCGTGGCCTGACTCGGCGAACTGAAGGGCGGCCCGAACTTTCGGCAACATACTGCCCGGTGCGAACTGGCCTTCGGCGATATACGTCTCGAGCTGTTCTTTCGTCGTCTCCTCGAGCGCCCGAGCCGACGGGGTCCCAAAATCGACGAATACGTGCTCGACGGCCGTCAAAATGAGGAGCATGTCGGCGTCGACGAGATCGGCGAGTTTCGCAGCGGCGAAATCTTTATCGATGACCGCCTCGACACCGACATAACCATCTGGTGTATCGATGACGGGAATCCCGCCGCCGCCAGAGGCGACGACGATGTGCTCATGGGCGACAAGGTCACGGATGACCGCGTGCTCGAGAATCGCCACTGGAAACGGACTCGGGACGACGCGGCGATAGCCGCGACCGGCGTCTTCTTTGAACACATAACCGGTCGTCCGTTCCATCTGCTGCGCTTCCGCCTCGTCGTAGAAGGGACCAATCGGCTTCGTCGGGTGACTGAAGGCACTATCGTTCGGGTCGACGACCGACCGCGTGACGATTGGCGCGACCGAACGTTCCAAACCGCGCGATCTCAGAGCTTTCGTGAGGGCATTCTCGAACCAATAGCCAATCATCCCTTGTGTCATCGCCCCGCAAACGTCGAGTGGCAAGGCCGGCGTCGCCGGACTATCTGACGCAGCCTGTTGCAACATCAAATTCCCGACTTGCGGCCCGTTCCCGTGGGTGATGATGACCTCAATCCCTTCGGCGACAAGCGCGGCCAGAGATTCAGCCGTCGCCTCGACGGCTCGAATTTGAGCCTCGGCCGTCGCATCTTTTCCTTGTTGAATCGCATTTCCACCTAGTGCGATGACTACTCGTTTATTCCGCATATTGGTTTCCCCCGATCAAAAGACTGAGATATTTCCTGAGACGATGCGCACGACGGCCAAGATGGCGAGCGCGGTCAAGACCCCGGCCACAATCCATTCCGTCTTCGTCAACGTCTTGATACCGTTCTCACGCTGTGCCTTGATATAGAGCAACGTACCTGGTGCGTACAGTAAGGTCGTCAAGAGCAGATAGTCGATTCCAGCCGCATAGATGAGCCAAATCCCGTAAATCGAGGCGACGGCTCCGATGATGAGGTCGCGAGTCCGGCGTTCACCGGCGTTATAGCCGATGCCGTTCTTCGCGACTTTGACTTGATAGAAGGCCGAGAAGACGTACGGAATCAAGATGGCGCTCGAAGCGAGCGAGAAAGCGAAATTATACGCCGCATCCGAGAACAGGAACGTGAAGAGGAACAATTGAATCAATCCGTTCGTGAGCCAGAGCGCGTTGGCCGGCGCGCTGTTCTTATTCTCTTTCGTGAACCATTTCGGGAACACGCCGTCTTTCCCGGCCACGAATGGAATCTCGGCGGCAAGTAACGTCCACCCGAGCCACGCCCCGAGGACAGAGATGACGAGACCGCCGTTGATGAGCATCGCGCCCCACGGTCCGACCGCCGACTCGAGCAAGTACGCCATCGCCGGTTGCGAGGCGTTCGCCACGTTCTCTGGATTCATGAGACCGAGCGACATGACCGAGATGAGCAGATAGATGACGAGTGTCCCGAGCAACCCGATGACCGTCGCTTTCCCGACGTCCGAGCGCTTGCGGGCCCGTCCGGATAAGACGACCGCCCCTTCGACACCGATGAACACCCATAGTGTGACGAGCATCGTCGAGACGACCTGGTCTCTCACACTACCCCATGAGAAACCACCCTGGCCCCAGAAATCGAACGTGAAATTATCGAGGTTGAAGAAGAATAAGGTGATGGTGATAAAAGCAAAAATCGGTACGAGTTTCGCAATCGTCGTGATGATGTTGATCATGGATGCTTCATGAATGCCTCGTAAAATGAGCGAATGAACGAGCCACAGCATAATCGAGGCGCCGATGATGGAGGCGATGTTTTGACCGCCTTCGAAGATTGGGAAGAAATAACCGACCGAACTGAACAGGAGCGTCGCATAGGCGACGTTACCAAGCCATGCGGAGAGCCAGTAGCCCCACGCCGAGTTGAACCCCATGAACTGACCGAAGCCGGCCCGGGCGTAACTGTACACCCCTCCGTCGAGGTCTGGACGACGCATCGTCAAATTTTGAAAACTGAGACCGAGTGCGATAATCCCGATTCCGGTGATGACCCACCCAATCAAAATCGCCCCCGCGTTCGCACCTTGGGCCAAATCGGCCGCCAAGTTGAAGGCTCCCCCGCCAATCATCGAACCGACGACGAGTGCCGTCAACGCCCCGAGCCCTAATCGTCGATCCTTTTTCTCCGGTTGTACGCCAGCCGTTCCACTTGAGTCATGCGCTATTTTCGTAGACATTGAACTCATCCCTTTCGTTTAGTACGAACCGGAGGGGAAACCCCTCCCGTCCGTCAGCGTTCAAGCCATTCGTTCGTGTCGGTGAGCGTCGCCGCCATCACAGCTTTAATCGTGTGCATCCGATTCTCCGCCTGATCAAAGACGAAGGAATGACGACTCCGGAACACCTCGTCCGTGACTTCCATCTCGGTCAGACCGTATTCGGCATGGATGGCTCGGCCAACCTCGGTCTCCAAGTCGTGGAAGGCTGGCAGACAGTGAAGGAACATGACGTCTGGATTATTCGTCTTCGTGAGCATGTCCATGTTCACTTGGTAAGGATGGAGCAACTTGATCCGCTCGGCGAATTCCGCCTCTTCGCCCATCGACACCCACACATCGGTGTAAATCACGTCGGCGTCGGCGACCGCTTCATCGATACTCTCGGTCAACGTAATTTTCGCTCCCGTCTCAGCAGCGACCGAGCGGGCAAAATCGACGACCTCATCTGACGGCCAGAGCGATTTCGGCGCGCAGATGCGCGTGTCCATCCCGACTTTGGCCCCACCAATCAAGAGCGTGTTGCCCATATTGTTGCGTCCATCGCCGACATAGACGAAGCGAATGCCAGACAACTCGCCTTTCTGTTCTTTGACGGTCAAGAAGTCGGCCAAGATTTGAGTCGGATGATATAAGTCCGTCAACCCGTTCCATACCGGGACACCGGCATCTTTGGCCAAACCTTCGACCGTCTCATGGGCGAACCCACGGAACTGGATGCCGTCGAACATACGTCCGAGCACGATGGCCGTGTCTCGCACCGATTCTTTTTTACCGAACTGGATATCCGATTTCCCGAGGTATTCCGGATGCATGCCGAGATCGATGGCCGCCACAGTAAACGCACAACGCGTCCGTGTCGATGGTTTTTCAAACAAGAGCGCCACGTTCTTCCCTTCACAGATGCGATGCGGGACGCCTTGTTGCTTTTGACGCTTGAAGGCGGCCGATAAATCGATCAAATAGTTCAACTCGTCTCCTGAAAAATCGTTCAATGATAGAAAATGACGGCCTTTCAAATCAAAGTTGTACGTTGTGGACATGCTCGTTTCCTCCTCGTTAAATGTCTTCGCGGATAATCGGACAGCTCATACAGCGTGGACCCCCACGACCACGCGACAGTTCACTCGACATGATTTCGATGACTTCGACGCCCTCGGAACGGAGCAACTCGTTCGAGACGTAGTTGCGGTCGTACGTGACGACGACGCCTGGGGCGATGGCGAGCGTGTTCGATCCATCGTTCCATTGCTCGCGGGCAGCGGCAATCGGGTCCCCGCCCCCACATGGAATTAAGACGATCTCATCGAGACCGAGTGCGGCTTTTAACACGTTCAACAGATCCGTATGCTGCGTGATGTGAAGTTCGCCTACGGCGTTCAACGTCAGTTCAAAGATATTCATCTTGCCTCCTGGACCTTGGATGAACGGATGAATCGTGAACTTGTCATGGTCGACCATCGTAAAGACCGTGTCGAGATGCATGAACGCGCGCGATTTCGGAATCTCGATGGCGATGACTTTCTTGAATGTACCGCCTTTTTTCAACAAGTTGAGGGCGACCCGTTCAATCCCTTGGGCCGTCGTTCGTTCGGAAATCCCGATGGCGACGACTTCCTTCGACAACACGAGCTCGTCCCCCCCCTCCATCGCGAAACGATAGTCGCGGTCCGACCAAATCGGGATGTCGTGTTTCGCGAATCGCGGGTGATAACGCATAATATATTGTGTGAACAACGATTCACGACGACGAGCCGGCTCTTTCATCCGGTTGATGGATAGCCCGTTGCCGATTGCTGCCGCCGGGTCACGGGTGAAGTATAAGTTCGGCATCGGATCGAGATAGAACGGATACGTGTCCTCAATCATCTCGTGTAAGTGGCGCCGTTTTTCGGGCTTAATCTCGGATTTCCGAATCCCGGCCATGACGGTCTCAATCAACTTTTCATTGTCGTAGGCGAGCAAATATTCTTTCAGCGTCTCGTACGAACCGTTGATATTTGATTTGGACTCTGACAAGATATCAGCGACGAAACGTTCACGGACACCCGGCAACGACAACGTCTCAGCCATTAAATTTTCTAGATAAAGCACTTCGACGCCTCGGTTTTGGAGCACGCTCGCAAAGTAATCGTGTTCTTTTTGAATGACTGGAAGATGAGGAATGTCGTCAAACAGGAGTCGTTCCAAATATTCCGGGGTCAAATTTTCGAGTTCGCGTCCTGGACGTTTTAAAAGGACGGTCCTGAGTTCACCAATTTCTGAATACACGTGGATCGGATGTTTCAGCGTAGTATCCCGTGCGGTTTGTTGATCCGTCATCGATATCATCTCGCTTCCTCCTTGTGATTCGGGTGTGTTGCTACCCTTACATTATCAACTTACCCATTTCCACGATGGGCAAGTCCGACGTTTGGACTGTGGTGGATTCCACAGAAAAGTGCATAGATCATGACGTGACATGAATGAACAATCACTCGAGAAACGGTGTGGCCCCTCGAATCGAGAGAAAGTGACGTATACACGCTGTATAGATTGTGAAAAAAATTCATAGCTTTTTTTTGATTTTGTTTGAGACCGCTCAAACTCGTGACATAATATAGACAAATGATGTGAAAAGGAAGTGAGTCGATGGCAATCGAACGTACAGAACGCGCCCGTCATGAAGCCCAAGTGACAGCGCTCATTCAAAAAGGGGGCCCGGTCGATTTCCGCGACGTGTTCCTCACCCTCCACCCTGGTGAACAGGCCGACCTGTTCATCGAACTTGAACGTCCGGCCCGTGAGTTCGTCTACGAGGCGTTATCCCCGGAAGCGTTCACCGACTTGTTTGAAAAACTTGAACTGGACGAACAGGAACAGTTCATTCAAGAGATGCCACGTCCGTTCGCCGTACGTGTGTTGAACGATATGTTCTCGGATAACGCCGCCGACTTGATGACCGAGCTCCCAGACGACTTCATGAACGAACTGTTCGAGTTGATGGACGAGACCGAGGCGACCGAGGTCAAAGACTTGATGCGCTATCCGGACGATACGGCCGGTGCCATCATGACGACCGAGTTTATCGTGTTGAAGGCGGACAAGACCGTAGGTGCGACACTCGAAGACTTGCGCGAACTTGGACCGGAAGCCGAGACAATCTATTACCTGTACGTCATCGACACCGATCGCCGGCTCGTCGGCGTCGTCTCGCTACGCGACTTGATCGTCTCCCCGCTCGACGTGCAAATCGCGGACATCATGGGCCGGCGCGTCGTGTCGGCCCACGTCCTCGCCGACCAGGAAGACTTGGCCCGGACCGTTCAGAAGTATGACTTATTGGCCCTGCCTGTCATCGACAGCGAGGACCATCTGCTCGGGATCATCACGGTCGACGATGTCATGGACGTCATCGAACGCGAGACGACCGAGGATTTCGAAGAGCTGTCGGCGACGAAAGGTTCGTCGGACATCAACATGGGACCGGTCGAGGCGGCGATGAAGCGCGCGCCATGGATTATTAGCCTCATGTTCCTCGGGATGATCACTGCGTCGACAATCGGTGGTTTCGAGGACACGCTCGAAACGATCGTCTTGCTCGCCGTCTTCATGCCGCTCGTCATGGGTTCGGCCGGTAACGCCGCCACCCAATCGCTCGTCGTCGCCGTCCGCTCAATCGCGCTCGGGACGATTAATCGAAAGAACGTGTTGAAGATGATTCGTCGTGAGTTCGGGACGGGCGTCTTGCTCGGTCTCGCCTGTATGGTCGTCATCTTCGGCGTCATCACCGTCCTCTATGACAGTGCCTTAATCGGCATAATCGTCGGTCTGTCGATTTTTGCGTCGCTCAGCGTGGCGACCATCGTCGGGACGCTCGTGCCGCTCTTGATCAATCGATTGAAACTCGATCCAGCCGTCGCGTCGGGTCCGTTCATCACAACAGTCGTCGACAATCTCGGCTTAATCATTTATTTCACGGTCGCGACTTCGTTGCTTCGCTTTTTTTGACACCTGACCTCTCAGGTGTCTTTTTTTGTTGTGAGGTTTGTTACAGTTCTTTTACAAAAGAGAAAACGGGAAATAATCATACTTCGTGAAGGGTAGTTATGAAAAAGTACTTATAAATAAGAAGAAGTTGAGGGAGGGAATGTCGTTGACCATTCAACAAGTTGTTTACATATTAATCACAGGGGCCTTATTCATGGGGCTCGTCGCTTACGTGTCTTATCGCATGACGAAAGGGAAAGTCGAGAGTGCCGACGACTACTTCTTGGCAGGACGGGGGCTAACCGGCATCTTTATCGCCGGATCACTCTTATTGACGAACTTGTCAGCCGAGCAGTTGATCGGCTTAAACGGGCAATCGTTCGCCGGCAACATGTCAGCCATGGCGTGGGAAGTCACAGCCGGAATCGCCGCCATCATCATGGCGCTCTTTTTACTGCCGCGTTTTCTCGGAATCGGGATTTCGACGATCCCTGAATTTTTGAGCCAACGGTATGACGAGGACGTCCGCCGCTTGACGGTCCTGTTGTTCTTGTTCGGCTATATGTGCGTCACGATCCCATCGATGCTCTATTCCGGCGGATTGGCCGTCCTGCAACTGTTTGACGTACCGGAATTACTCGGAATCAGCTTCGAGCAGTCGCTCTGGCTCGTCATTTGGTTCATCGGGATTATCGGAGCCGTTTACGCCATTTTCGGTGGTCTCCGCGCCGTCGCCGTCTCCGACACGTTGAACGGGATCGGATTAATCATCATCGGTTTCCTCGTCCCGACGCTCGGCTTCATCGCGCTCGGTGACGGCAACCTCGTCGATGGGATGAAGACGATTGCAACCGAGAATCCAGAGAAACTGAACGCGATCGGTTCAGAGAACGATTCCGTTCCGTTCTTGTCCATCTTCACGGGGATGATTTTTGCGAACTTGTTTTATTGGGCGCTCAATCAATATGTCATCCAACGGGCACTCGGGGCGAAGAACTTGGCCGAGGGTCAAAAAGGGGTACTTTTCACCGGTTATTTGAAGTTGCTCGTCCCGATTTTCATGCTGCTTCCAGGGATTATCGCGTTCCATTTGTATGGCACGAACGTCGATAAGGCGGACCTCGCTTATCCGAGCTTGATTGCCGACTTGTTGCCGATGTGGCTCATGGGCTTCTTCCTCGCCGTCTTGCTCGGTGCCGTGTTCAGCTCGTTCAACTCGTTGCTCAATAGTATCGCCACCTTATTCGTGCTCGATATTTATAAGCCGAAGTTCAAACCGGACGCGTCTGACAAAGATTTGATTCGTGTCAGCAAATGGTTCGGGACGTTCGTCGCGCTCGTCTCGTTCTTCGTCGCTCCGAACTTGATGTACGCACCGGACGGACTGTGGGACTTGATTCGCCGCTTCACCGGTTTCTTCAATATCCCGATTCTCGTCATCGTCTTAATCGGGATGCTCGTGAAGCGCGTACCGCCGATTGCCGCGAAACTCGTCATCGGCTTCCACGTCGTCACGTATTACTTCCTCGTCTGGGGAACGGAGCAGTGGTTCGGCTTCGACCTTGGCATCAACTTCATTCACATTTACGGGATTTTGTTCGTCCTCGAAACGACCATCATGCTCGTATTCGCAAAAGTTCGACCGATGCAACACATCAATCCGATTCGCATCGATCTTGGCCGCGTCAAGCCATGGCGTCATGCAATTTCGACTTCCATCATCCTTGTCGCGTCGATGATTTTCGTCTACTTCGTCTTCTCACCGATCGGTCTCGCCTATGCGGACGGGATTGTCTCGAGCTGGTTCTGGCCGGCGACCATCGCCTTGTTCGTTGTGACGGGTGGCCTCGTTTGGGCGTCCTATCGCTACTGGCTCCCGAGATATGAGGTTTACTTGACGAATCTCGGTACGACGGACACTGACCGTGAAGAAGCGATTGGTGAATAATCAGCGTCTCCTCCGCCTTTGACGGAGGAGACATTTTTTTGTGTGGTTAGGGATTGATTGGCCGTATGCTATGCTAAAAACACTAGACAAACTTTCGGAGGTGCCCGATGAACAAGCTTTTGGACGACGACTTTACTGACCTTCCCATTAAACCTGATTTTTCTGGATCGGCGCTCGTCATGCGACAGAACGACATCCTGTTCGACCATCAACAAGGTTATGCGAATCGGGCGGAACGCATCGAAAATCGAACGTCGACCCGATTCGGTATCGCTTCGGGCTGTAAGTTGTTCACGGCCATCGCCGTCTGCCAGCTCATCGAACAAGACAAGTTGGCATTCACATCGACGCTCGGCGAATGCCTCACCATCGATTTTCCAACGTTCGATCCGGCCGTGACAGTCGAACAGTTGCTCACTCACACGTCCGGCATCCCCGATTATTTCGACGAGTCTGTCATGGACGATTTTGAGGAATTGTGGCGGCAACGTCCGATGTATCACATCAGGCAGCTACGTGACTTTCTTCCGATGTTCCAACACGAGCCGATGCGACAAGAACGAGGCGTGTTTCAATATAATAATGCCGGTTATATCTTGCTCGGCCTCATCGTCGAACAAGCGAGCGAGTTGATGTTCTCGAACTATATCGAACGATTCGTGTTCAAGCCGGCCGACATGACCGATTCGGGGTACTTCTCCCTCGATGCCTTACCAGCGCACACGGCGCTCGGGTATATCGACAATGTGGACGGCTCTTGGCGGACGAACCACTATTCGATTCCCGTCAAAGGCGGCGCGGACGGCGGCGCGTTCGTGACGGCACAAGATATGGCCAAACTTTGGAGCGCCCTGCTCGGTCATCGCCTGCTTGGGGAGGCGATGACGTCACGGTTGCTCACGCCTCACGTGCCAGTGAACGAAACAGGCGCACATTATGGCTACGGTCTGTGGATTCAATTGGACGCGAATCGACACGTCTTCAAATATCATGTCATGGGTTATGACCCCGGCGTCAGTTTTCATTCTGCTTACTACCCGGCCACAGACATCGTCTCGGTCGTCTGTTCGAACGAGTCAGACGGGGCGTTCGACCTCATGAAAGTCATCGAACAGAAAGCAGGTGTGTCTTCTTGAATATCCGCCCATACGAAGAACGTGACTTCGAACAGATTCAAGCGTTGAATGAAGCGGAAGGTTGGAGTCAACTCGTCCGACAACACGAGTTGACGAAACAGGCGTGGCGGCAATCGAACGTCGCCTATGTCGTCGAGTCAGAAGGACAGGTGATCGCCTACTTGCGTGGATTGACCGACACGACCGTGAGCCTGTACGTGTGCGAACTGCTCATCGCGGCCTCGCACCGTCGCCTCGGGATTGGCGAGCGACTGCTGTCACACGTGCATGCGCTCTACCCCGAAACGCGCCTCGAGATGCTCGCGAGCGCTTCATCCCACACGTATTACGAGAAATTGAATTTCCGTCCGTTTTACGGATATCGGAAGACGATTCACGAATAGGAGGAACTGCCATGAAACTAGCTATTGTGACCGGTGCATCGCGCGGCCTCGGCCGTGCCATCGCCGAGGAATTATTGAAGCGTGATTATGAGGTCGTCAATTTTTCACGGACGCAGGCGACCGATGCCTCGTTCCGTCACGTCAAGGTCGACTTAGCCGATCCGACAAGCACACTGGCCGCGATTGGACAGATGAAGCCGCTCATCGAGACGGCAACGTCCTTGCTCGTCGTCCAAAATGCGGCGTTGATTGAACCGATTCACCGGGCCGGTCAAGTGGATGATGCGCAGCTTATCGCCCACGTCCAAGCCAATCTGCTCGCCCCGATGCTCTTGACGAACGCGGTGCTCGCGTACGACTTGCCCGTCTCGCTCATCCATGTGACCTCAGGGGCCGCCAAGCGCCCCATCTCGGGCTGGAGCGCCTATTGTGCGACGAAAGCCGGGCTCGACCATTTCACGGAGACGGTCGCCCTTGAATTGACCGGGACGGACGACAAGGTCGCCTTGTTCAATCCAGGCGTCATGGACACCGCGATGCAGGAAAGCATTCGGGCCTCGTCAGAAGACGCGTTCCGTGACGTTGAACAGTTCCGCTCCTATGTGACGGAAGGACGATTGCGCACCCCTGAGACGGTTGCCCGCATTTTGGCGAAACACTTGCTAGACGAGCCGTTCGAGAATGGCAAGACGTATTCGGTGTATGACCTAGACTGATTTTTCACCTGGTATAAAATTCAGCCACCCTTTTTAGGTTCAACCGCCTACACTAGAGACAGATGAAATGAGAAAGGGTGGCTAAGTCATGAAGACGATTGCAGGAGGATTATTATTTTTCGGCTTGTTCAGTCTCGGATTGTCGTTCACGATGATTGGGGACACGGCGATTGTCGGAGCGATGGTGAGCGGTGTCGCCATCTTATGTAGCGTCGGGCTTTGGTTCGGAGCGACAGAAGTAACGCGCATCCGTGTTGCTCTCCTCGACAGCAAAAAAACGTCTTTCCCTGAATGAGGGAAAGACGTTTTTGGATTCATTGATTGTCTTCTTCTTCGTAATCATCATCAGCATATTCCTCGAAATCATACTCTTCGAAGTCCGCTTCATCGATAAAGATGTCGCGGTCATTGACGACGTGAATCGGACCGTTGGCCACATCGATTCGAATCGTCCATGCCCATGGAATGCGCAATCGGCTATAAACGCCTGTCCAGAATTCCATCGATTCTTGCTCGTATCGTTCGAACTCTGCCAGCAACTCTTTAAAGGTTACCCCTGACAACTGAAAGTTTGAGTCTTGGATTCGCTCGAGCGCATTATGTGTCGCCTCGAGTTCCGCCGCACGTACCATCTCTTCGGCCGTTGCCATCTCAAGAATGGTTCCATCCGGTGGCAGAATGTCGTATACGTTAAACAATTCGCCTTCTTCTACTTCTTCTACTTCTTCATCAAACTCATAGTCGTCGTGCCGCATGCTTCATTCCTCCTCACTCTAGTTGAATCTCTTTCATTGTACCATTCCACTCCCTGTTAGAACGAAACATTCGTGTATATATTTTGGCAGGTAGGGAATGATAACAAAGGAATAGAATACGTATCAGCGAAAGGGGCCAATTGACCATGAACGAATCATTTCAAGCACTCGTCCTCGACAAAAAAGACGACCGTCTCCATTCCACGGTGACCGACGTCAAATTCGACGCCCTTCCGAGAGAAGAAGACGGCAACGTCCTCGTCGAAGTCCATTATTCAGCGCTCAACTACAAAGACGCTCTCGGGCTGACCGGATCCGGCAAAATCGTCAGTCATTATCCGTTCATCCCCGGGTGCGAGTTCGTCGGGAAAGTCGTTGAATCCGACCATCTCAATTTCAAAGCCGGCGACGATATCATTGCGACCGGTTTCGGCATCGGCGAACGACATTTCGGTGGCTTCAGCCGTTACGCTCAAGTCCCTGGGAACTGGCTCATCAAACTACCGAAAGGCATGGCGCTGCGAGATGCAATGACAATCGGAACGCCAGGACTTACCGCCATGTTCGCTGTTGAGGCGCTCGAACACGAGGGTGTACATCCTGGTCAAGAAGTACTTGTGACCGGTGCTTCCGGGGGAGTCGGCAGTTTTGCCATCGCCTTGCTCCACAAGCTCGGCTATCACGTGATTGCCTCGACCGGCAAACAAGACCCGGCGTATTTGCGCGACCTCGGTGTCGAGAACGTGATGGCCCGAAGCGAGCTCGAAGGACCGGCCCGACCGCTGGATGAACAGCGGTTCGATGCTGCCATCGACTCGGTCGGAGGCGAGACGCTCGGTAATATCCTCAGCCGAACGCGCTATGAAGGGACGGTCGTTGCGTGTGGGCTTGCCGGTGGCCATGAGCTCCACACGACCGTCTATCCGTTCATCTTACGAGGCGTACGGCTCATCGGCATTGATTCGGTCATGCAACCCATCGTACGTCGTCTGAAGGCGTGGGAACGATTGGATGAGCTGCTTGATTCTAACGTGCTCAACCATATGATTCATGAGATTCCGTTGCATGACGTCCCTCGCCACGCTGAGGCGATGATGCGCGGCGAACTGAGCGGCCGGACCGTCGTTCGGATCCATGACTAACAAACAGGGCTGAATCCATCGATTCAGCCCTGTCCCTGTATTCTCCATGGTGGTGGAATTATAAAGTGAATCCGGCTGGTGCGTCTTTGACGACGACAATCACCTTGCCTTGGTCTAATTTTTTCTCGAGTTGGTCCGCTTCTGTCGATGAGAAGCCGAGCTGTTCGAATTGGGCTCGGAGCTCGTCCCCTTTTTTACGGAATACATTTTTCGCGGCCGTCCCCAGGCCGACGTCTGATGCCGATACTGTATTCGCGTCGGCGTTATCGGCCACACGATCGGTCCGGTCATCATCGTGGGTGACGACATAAATGTGCTTGTCCTCAATCCCTTTCGCTTTCATCGATTGAATGGCGGTCACAACTTCTTCATCATTTGTGAACTCTTTGTACAAAACTGACATGTGTAGTTCCCTCCTTCGATAGCGTTACAGTAAGAGTAATTACCTTCTTTTGCAAAAATTACACATTAAAAAACGATGACAGCTGTCATCGTTTCGTTAAACGGCCGGTTCTTGGCCTTTTAATTTTTTTAATTCATCGAGCAAAATGTCCGATTCGTTGAACGGAATCGACTCTTGTCCGACTCGTTCGACGTGGTCATGACCTTTTCCGACGACGACGATCCGTTTCCCGACGAGCGCTTGTTGCGCTGCATGGCGCAAGGCATCTCGCCGTTCCTCGAACGTCACGTAATGCGTGTTCGAATCAACACCTTCGAGCAATCCATCGATGATGTGCCTCGGGTCTTCCGTCCGCACGTCATGTACTGTCACGATTAAATCGTCTGAATAGCGGCTCGCGATTCGACCCATCTCTGCCCGCTTCGTCGGATCTCGGTCTCCGGCCGCACTCAAGACGACCACGAGCTCTCGCTCACCTTGCTGAAGCGTCGACAAACATTTTTCGAGTCCGTCCGGCGTATGGGCATAGTCGATATAAATCTCGCCATCTTCCGTATCAAGTCGCTCGAGACGACCTTTTGGAAGCGTGAGTCCTGGCACGTTGGCGATGATGGAGCGCAACATCAGTTCCGACGTCGAGACGAGACCGATGGCCGCAGCCAGGTTGGCGGCGTTGAATGCGCCCATGAAGCGGACCGGCGCCTCAATCGTCAGTGCGTTCATTTTGACGACTACCGTTTGGTCATGCCAAATGACTTGGATATCGGCCGGTACGTCGGCATGCGTGCTATACATGATACGTCGACGGGTCGGGGCAAACGCGGCCATCGTCTTACTGGCCGGGTCTTCGGCGTTCAAAATAATGGCGTCCCCGTCTGTCGTTTCGACTTGTTCGAATAATCGGGCTTTGGCCCGGGCGTACTCGTCCATTGAGCGATGGTAATCCAAGTGGTCATGCGTCAAGTTCGTGAACGCCGCCGCGTGAAATCGGACGCCTTCGACACGTCCTTCCATCATTGCATGCGAGGAGACTTCGACGACACAGTCGGTCACGCCGGCATCCGCCATCTCGGCCAAAATACGATGTAAGACGACGGCTTCCGGCGTCGTATTTGGTGTTTTTAATGTTTGATCTCTATAACGTGCTCCAATCGTACTGACAATCCCGACCGGCCGTCCGGACAGACGAAATAAATCATATGTCAATGTCGCGGTCGTCGTTTTGCCATTCGTACCGGTGACACCGTAAATACGCATCCGATGTGAGGGGTGGTCATAAAAGGCACTGGCCACCACGCCGGCTGTCCGCTTCGTGTCCGCGACGACAAGGTTCGGCACCTCAAGATCAAGCGGGTATTCCGAGATGACAGCAACCGCTCCTTTGGAGACGGCATCCTCAGCGAATTCATGTCCGTCCACCGTATAACCGCGGATACAGATAAATAAATTCCCTGGACTGACCTTTCTGGAATCTGTCTCAATTCCGGTCACCCATGGATCGCGTTCGATGTCATCCATCTCATTTTCTAGAATGGCGGATAAACGTTTCGTCCTCATGCTGTGTACTTCCTTTCTCATGGGTGTCGCTAGGTTCGCAAACCTTATCGTCATGGTACTAGATATTAGGCTGTAATGGAGATGACAAATATATTACTTCCCTTTTTACGTGCAATGCAATCGCCCAACCAAAAAATTCCTAGTCCAGGACGGGACTAGGAATGTATTTCGCTGTCGGTGAACCGAAGTCCTTGCTCATGAAGCGCGGTTTCCAAGATTCGCAGCACACTTGGCCCGACCCCATGTAAGGCCGCAATCTCTTGCTTCGTATACGTGGCCAACTGTTCGAGCGTATCGATATAGGCGGCCTTGAGCGCCCGTTCGGCCGGCGCCGAACATTTCGGAAGTGGTGTCATCCAATTCCCTCCTCTCGTCCTGAATCTCGTTCGATCGTCGGGAGACAGGCGAGGACACGTTCCATACAAAATGTCCGACGGGCCTTCTTGCGTATATCCCACGCGACAAGTCGATCGCCTTGTAGCTTCATCAGTTTGACGCGTCGCTTTGAAATGACCCCGTTCCGATCGATATACACCATTTCTACGACTTGTCCGTTCCGCATCCAACGCATGACCTCTTGCCTCATCTGATTTCCCTCCTTTTGTTACCTTTATTATATCGAACATTTGTTCGTAACTCCAGTCTAGAGGTGTGCGTTTGAGCGATTTGCCGTATGCTAGAAGAAATGAATCTTTTGCGAAAGGGGTTTACCCGATATGACCTATTTGCTGTTGGCCGTTTTGGCCATCGTCTTATTCATTTCCATGATTTATGCGGCCAAAGCCTTGCCAAATTTAAGCAATGTTTTATTCAACCGCGGCAGCCTGTTCGGTCAAGACACCGAGACCGTCACGTGTCCGAACTGTAAGAAAACGTTCAAACGGTCCGGCGGGAACACACAGACGTGCCCGCACTGTTATACGTCGTTTTAACTACAAAACAGCCAACATTCCGCTCATCAGCGGAACATTGGCTGTTTTTGAATGTGCTCGAATCGGAAAGTAACCGTTTACGTTCACCTTATAAGTGAAATAAGAAGGTTACGTCATTTGCCCGCAACCCAACCACGAGAGAGTCTCATTCTGAAGGAGTCCACCATGTCATTCATATCCGATCACGATTTATACGCACGCATGTTAAACCGCGACACTTCTGCGCTCGAACTGCTTTACGACCGCTATGATCGCATCTTATATTCACTCGCCCTCCGCTTGACGACGCGAGCCGACTTGGCCGAGGCCGTCCTCTCCGAAGTGTTCACAGAGCTTTGGAAACGTCGTCTGCCGCTCGATTTGACGACCCATCGGCTGAAAACTCATTTGTTCGAACGTGTGGAGACCGCAGCGCTACGTCTAGTCGCCAGCGCTTAAATCCGTCTACCGCACCGCTCGATGCAACACTTCTAGAATCCCATCCGCATACATGCCCTCGGTGACACGACCATGTTCTCGTTTGGCTTCTTCGGTCCCGTTGCCAAGTACATAGCCGTTGCCGACATACCTCAACATCCCTAAATCGTTCCCACTGTCCCCGAACGCATAGGCGTGCTCGGTCTGAAACGTATATCGGTCGCACACGTAGTCGACTGCAGCGACTTTCCCCGCCCCTCGTGGGATGAAATCAATATCGTAGGCGTCTGCCGGATCCCCGGCGAGCGGGTTGCAACGACTAACGTTGACCGCGATTCCGAAGTCACCGGCACTCGAACGAATATGCTCGAGCTCCTGTGCGCTCTCGCCGAAGTAATAATAATTGTGCATCCAGCCGCTTGTGCCAAGATTCGTCTGTGGTTCAATCGTGAGTGTTCGCCCTAGCCTGTCGACGACTTGGGTGACGCGGTCTGAAAAATCATCGGGAAACCGTGACGAATAACCGGGATCAAGCTCCAGTTGTCCGGACGCCGTCACTTGATACAGCTCTGTCCCGAGACTCGCCGCGATTCGATGTGGGAAGTAACGCATCTCGGCCCGCTTCACTTTCTCCATAATCGTCTCGAGCGAACTCCCCGTCACCCACATCGTCGATAAGTGATGTGAATGATGATCGAGAAAATCTTCGAGTTGCCGCAAGTGCTCCAACTGCTTTGCGGAACAAGCATGCGGGAAGTACGTCTCGTCGAAATCAAAACAGATGAGCGTCCGTCCTTCCTTTGTAAATCGTTTCATCGTCATCCTCCTTGTGTCGCCATACCCCCTTCTCGTATAGTAAAAGGAGAAAGGACGTGCAACATGAAAAATCGTTTAAGCCGCTACTACTGTCAGTATAGCGGAATCGTAATCGGGTTCGGGCTCGTCTTCACCTTTTTGTTCGGCATACGGACATATTCATTTTGGCAACAATGGCTCCCGAACGGATTTGCGCTTCTCATCACATTCCTCACAGCAATGCTGTTTAGTTACGTGACGTATCGACTGCTCAGTGCCTTGAATTTGAAACTCTTTCACCGACTCGGCGACGCGACATCGACATGCTCCCGTTAAACACGGGACTACATAACGACCGTTCACAAAATAGTCACCTCAAATAGGCATCCATTTCACGGTTTCATCCGTTAGATCAATACAAGGGATTCCCTTATGGATAAAGGAGACAGCCATGACTGATATTGAATTGTACGAGCGCGTCAGGCAAAAAGACAAACAAGCGCTCGAGACACTTTATGACCGCTATGAACGAATCCTCTACGCGTTCGTCATGCAGTTGACGAAAGACCGCGACCTCGCCGAAGAAGCGATGCAAGAAGTATTCATCAAGCTATGGCGCGGTGGCGGCGTGTATGATGAGACAAAAGGAAAATTCAAATCGTGGCTGTTCACGATGAGCCGTCACGTCACAATCGACTTGATTCGCAAACGAAAACCTGACCTGCAACTGGATGAGTCCTACGCGGAAGCTATCCCGTCCCCGGCCCCGTCCGTCGAGACCGAGGTCGAATGGCAAGAAGAGCGGACCCAAATCGAGACGGCGATGGCCGAGCTTCCGGTCGAGCAACAACAAGTCGTCCGTCTCATGTACTTCCAAGGGCTCAGCCAACAAAAGATTGCCGATACGTGCGGCATCCCGCTCGGTACTGTAAAAGGAAGGATTCGATTAGCGTTGAAACAGTTACGAAGGCATTTATCCCATGATTTGAATGATAAGGAGGTGGAACGATGAACGCTTGTGACCAATTGATCGATTATTTCAACCAGCATTTGACAGAAGACGAACGCATCCGGTTTGAAGCGCATCTCGCGACATGTCAAACATGTCAAGAAGAGCTCGAACAACTCGAGGCCCTCGTCGGCGGCGTCGCGTTCCTCTCTGAACCGGCTGAACCGCCAAGCGGGATGAAGGCACGCATCCTCGACAACGTGTTCGCAGAAGACAAGACGGAGACGGAGTCGAAGCAAGACGAACCGACCCCGATCACACCGTTCACAGCCACGAAGAAGAAACAGAAGACGCCATGGGGGGCGCTCGCTCTCGCGGCCGCACTCATGCTCTCCTTGATCGGGAACGGCTATCTGCTCTTGAACCAAGATGACCCGAGCGGAATCGCCTTGACCGAGACCGTCCCGCTCGAAGGCGAATCGGAAGGCGTGGCTTACCTCGCCGAACAGGACGGCCAGCGCCAGCTCATCGTCCAGACGAACGGACTCGATGCGCTCGAAGCGAACGAAGTGTATCAAGTTTGGTTGTTAAAAGACGGTTCGCCGATTCCGACGGGGGCGTTCGTTACGGACGACAAAGGGAACGGGACCGTCATCTATACGCTCGATTCGACCGAATCAGAGGTGGACTGGGATACCGTTGCTGTCACGAAAGAACCCGAACGGGGCAACACGACACCAGAGGGCGACATCTTGCTCAGTGCCAGCCTATAAGCAAGGACCGAATGACCTGACGCACCGCGCGTACGTGTCATTCGGTTCTTTTTTCGTTATGATGATAGAAAAGGAGTGGTACATATGCGTCAGCCTAAAATTGGTGTCGTCGGTCTCGGCGGCATCGCTCAGAAAGCGTACTTACCGATTTTAACGAACAGCACGTCGTTCGAACTCGTCGGTGCCTATTCCCCGACCGTCGCCAAACGTGAGGCGATCTGTCGGGCCCACCGGATGGAATCATTCACGGGACTGCCCGAGCTCGCGGCAGCCGTCGACGCGGCGTTCGTCCACAGTTCGACCGAGACGCATTTCGACGTCGTCTCTTATCTGCTCGCAAACGGTGTCGATGTGTATGTCGATAAACCACTCGCTGCGACAATCGAACAGGCGGAACGTCTCGTCGAGCTGGCCGAGCAGAAGAACCGGAAGCTCATGGTCGGCTTCAATCGCCGGTTCGCCCCGATGTATCAGCACGTGAAAGCAGCAGCCCCATTCCACACGCTCGACTTCGTCAAGCATCGCGGGGACGGATTGCGCGGCCATGACTATCAGTTCACGTTGCTCGATGACTATTTGCATGTCGTCGACACGCTCCGGTACTTCGCCGGAAGCGAGTTACGCTTAGTGACGGGCCAAATCGCGACGACCGAGGCGAACGGTCTCCACTTCGCGCGCCATATCTGGCAAGACGAGCACGGACTGCACACGACGTCGATGCACCGTAAAGCCGGGACGAATCATGAAGGACTCAGCGCCATCCGCGACGGACTGCGCGTGACGGTCGATGAGATGGTGACGCTTCAACGGTTCGAGCACGGCGCCCATTCAACGAAGACGTTCGGGTCATGGGACACGCTCCTGACCCAACGAGGCTTCCAAGGGGCAATCGACCACTTTATCTCGGCAGTGACCGAGGATACAGCCATCATGACGGACGGTCGTGAGGCGCTCCTCACACAACAGCTGGTGACGGATTTGTTCGGCTCACACTAAAAGGAGGCGTATCAAATGGATTTCTTTTTCTATATTATGGTCATCGTCGTCGTGTCCATCGCCGCAGATACATTTAATAAGACACGGAAGGCTCGTTTAGAAGAACTTCGACTCAAAATCGAGCAAGAGAAACTCGCGATTCAGCGGCTCGAACTCGAGATGAAGCGCGACGAAGACAAACTCGATCATCACGGATTTTAAAAAGACGATCGGCCCAGAGCGGGTCGGTCGTCTTTGGTTATAAGATATGGCGCTCCTCAGCTTGACGTGTCTCGCGGACACGCTTTTGCCGTCGCTCGGCGAGTGTCGACCACGTGACGGCCGTGACGATACAGGCGGCGCCGATAAAGAAGTTGCGGTCGAGTCGTTCGTCGAGGACGAGCCAGCCGAGGTAACCCCCGACGAGGGGTTGGAAAAAGAAGAATAATGACCCGACGCTCGCATCCATGAGCTCGAGCCCTTTGTTCCAAAAGAAGAACGCCCCGGCTGTCGAGATGATGCCGACATACAATACGCTCATCCACAGCACCATGGTCATATTCGGTAAGCCGGATGCGGCCACTTCCATTCCCATGAGCGGCGTCATCAACACGAAGGCGATACCGATGGCGAACGTCGTGATCGTCAACGACGACATCGTCTCGGATGCGATTTTCACATAGATGGACATGAGCGCCCACGTGATGGCCGCACCGACCAAGACGAGGCTCCCAATGAAATACGTGCCTTCAACGTGCCAACCGACGACGATGATGACTCCGAGCGTCGCCAACAGGAGTGACCCGATTTTGACAGGTGTGAGCCGCTCTTTCAAGATGACTCGGGCGAAAATCACCATGAACGCCGGTGTCGCCGCCGTGACGAGCGATCCCGTATGGGCGTCGGATAGTTTCGTGCCGATGAACTGAAACGAAATCGAGGCGACGTATCCGATGACACCGACGAGTGCAATCCATTTCCAGTCGCGTCGACCGATTCGCTCGCGCCCGAACGCCCACCACATCGCGAACAGGACGACAAACGCGACGGCATAACGCATCCAGATGAGCGTGAACGGTTCGATATAGCCGAGCGCATATTTACTGACGACGTACATCCCGCCCCAAATGCTGGCGGCGAGCGTTAAACTGATAGCACCTAACCATTCTTTGCGCATGACGTCTCTCCTCTCTGATGCCTAAACAATACGACATTGCCCCCTAATATTCCTGTCTCACTAGTTGTCGAGTCGACCGAAATCGCTTACAATGAGCGTAATGATGATAGAAAGGAGGGAGAAAGGTGAACTTTGTCGGACGTACGCATTGGTCAACAGAACATTTGTACATTTTGCGTGCGATTTTTCACGATGTCGCATAATCACAGGACCCGTCTGTCCTTTTTTAGACATTGCTGAAATACGACAAAGCGCCTCTCTCTCTTGCCGAGCGCTTCTTTGCGCTCGGCTTTTTTGATAGGCCTCTACTTTAGGAGGAACCACTCATGTTAATCGAGTTACAACACATCCAAAAACAATTTGGCGGCCATGCCGTCTTGACCGATGCCAATCTTCATGTGAACGCCGGCGAACGAATCGGACTCGTCGGACGGAACGGGAGCGGCAAGACGACGCTTCTGCGTCTCATCGTCGGCGCCGATTCGCCCGACGAAGGGACCATCTATCGCAAACAACGGTTACACGTCGGCTATTTGGCCCAAATCCCGGCCCATCCCGGTAAGTCAGGTCGAGACGTGCTCTACACCGCGTTCGCCGAGTTGACGCGACTCGGTGACGAGATGCGACAGCTCGAGGAACAGATGGCCTCAAATGACGACATCGACGCGCTGCTCGAGACGTACGGTGCCTTGCAGACGCGCTATGAGAACGGTGGCGGGTACGTCATCGATTCAAAAGTGAACGCGATGATCGACGGGCTGCGCCTGACCCGCTTCGTCGACCGACCGTTCGATACGCTCAGTGGCGGCGAACGGACCAAAGTCGGCCTCGCCTTGGCATTGCTCCAAGAACCGGAACTGCTCATCCTGGACGAACCGACGAACCATCTCGATTTAGAGGCGATGGCTTGGCTCGAGACGTTCCTGCGTGAAAGTCCGTCCACGTTACTCCTCGTCTCGCACGACCGCGTCTTTCTCGATGCAGTCGCCACGCGCATCGTCGAGTGCGAGGACGGGAAATTGACGAGTTTTGACGGCAATTACAGCGCGTTCGTTGCGCAAAAAGAAAAACGATTGCTCGATCAGTTCCACGCCTACACGGAGCAACAAAAGAAAATCAAGAAGATGAAAGAGACGATTCGCCAGCTTCGGCAATGGGCGAACGAGGGCAATCCGCCGAACGAGAAATTTTACCGCCGTGCCAAATCGATGGAGAAGGCGCTCGCCCGCATCGAGACGATTAAGCGCCCTCGCCTCGAAGCCGTCCAACCTGACATCCAGTTCACAGCGAACGGACGGACCGGCCGCGATGTGTTCGAGGCGACCGATGTGACCGTGAGTTACGACCGGACCGTCTTCGAGCATGTGTCGTTCTACACCGGTCACGGGGAGCGTGTCGCCATCGTCGGTCCGAACGGGAGCGGAAAATCGACACTGTTGAAAGTGTTGCTCGGCCAACTCGAACCGACCTCGGGTACGGTAAGACGAGCGGAACGCGCCCGCATCGGCTACTTGTCCCAACACATCGACTTCGAGGACTCCCACCGGCTCATCGAGGCGTTCCGCGACCGGATTGCCGTCGACGAGGGAAAGGCCCGTCAACTGTTGGCCCAATTCCTCTTCTATGGTGCGAGTGTCTTTAAACCGGTCAAAGATTTGAGCGGCGGTGAGAAGATGCGGCTCATGCTCGCCATTCTCATGCATGAGGATGTGAACGTGCTCGTCTTGGACGAACCGACGAACCACCTCGACATCGAAGCACGCGAAGCGCTTGAAGACGCGCTCGATCGTTTCACCGGAACGCTCGTCGCCGTCTCGCACGACCGCTACTTCTTGAACAAACTGTTCCCCGTCACCTATTGGCTTGACGTTACAGCGACACGTTTCCCGGGAAATGTCACGTATGCGCTCGAAAAACGCCAGTACGAACCGGAAGCAGTCGTGGCGGTACCGAAGAAAACGAAATCAACAGAAGCGCCCGTGACAACGGTCGATGCCCGAGACACGTCGGCGGATGAGGCTCGTCTGTCTGCGCTTGAAGAAGCGCATCAGGAACTTCTTCATCAAATGAATGAGACGAACGACCTCACCGAGCTGATGGCGTTGCAACACCGGGCCGATGTCCTCCAAGCTGACATCGACACGCTGCTTGACCAACTCCTAGAATCGATGTAATGAAAAACGACGCCGGCTTAACGGCGTCGTTTTTGTTCGAACCAAGATTGAACGAGAAACCCGGTCACACCGAGCGCCATCAAAAAATAGGGAACGATCCGCGGGACTCCGCCCGCTTCTCCCATCGTCGTCAGAATCACTCCGCTCGCGAACGTCCCGAGCCAGTAAATTTTTGGCATACCCTCACTCCTCTACCACTTGCCTCTACGTCTGCTACTCGACTAAGATCCAGTAGCGAACGCGCCTTGCAGCAACAACTTGCGATTCATTATAACATTTCAGGCGACACGGGTACCCTCGTACGTGTACGGTTTAACGTCCGCGGACGGGGCCGGACGCCGCCTATACGTTTCAAGTCAAGCAAACGGCGAACGACCGGCCCGCGTCACAACCTTCTCCCCATAAGAAAAGCGCCACAAACGTGGCGCTTCCGGTGAGCGTTTCTAGAAAAGCGGACTTTCAACCGACCGAGAATTTTCCCGGCCGACCGTCCCATGCGGTACATGAATATAAACTAGAAATCGGACGTGGTTCAGAACGTGATTTCGGGGCGTACGTTCGTCTGAACAGCAATCAAGTCCTTGACGGGAATCTCGTCTCCACAATGACTCTGACTGCGTTTTGACGGATGTGGTTGAAATCAATCATGAACCTCATCGGGCCCACCTTTTTGAAACACCGAGTTGCCTAAACGTCTAGTCTCCCACCGATTCTCTTTTGTCTGCCCCTCACCCCTTACGCGAGGTCAGGTGGACGACAGCTTGAACGAGGAGAGTCGTCTAGTCAGCCGATGCTTCATCCAACATGTCTCTCATTTCACCGAGCCGGCCTCAGTCAAACAACGATGGAATCTTTGTTTCATCCGTTGCCCCCTTTCAGCTCAACACGTTGAATGAGGACTACACAGATACATTAACCGTTTTATCGATTGACGAATCCTTGTTCACCATTTCTCCAAAAATTAGTTATCGATATAGTGGTCGAGCGCATAGGCGACGCCGTCCGCTTCGACGTCTTTCGTGATATGGGTACTGATGTCTTTCAACGGATCGACGGCGTTCCCCATCGCGATCCGTGTTTCCGCCACTTCAAACATCGAGATATCATTCAAGTTGTCACCGATGGCCACGATGTCTGATTGCGGGATGTTATGATGCTCCGCTAACTGCGTCAACGCCATCCCTTTGCTTGCGTTCGGATGACCGATTTCAATCTTCGTCCAGCCCGCCGTCGTGATTAAAATATCTGTCCGTGGTTCATACAATTTCCGGAGCTCATGCAGCTTGCGCCGGTCGAACGAATAGACAAAAACTTTGTACACTTCGTCGGCCTCAAAGTCGATGTCCTCAATCGCATCGACGTATGTCAACCCGAATTGTTCGTTTTGAATCTCAATCTCCCGCTCGCCCCATTCCCGTGAGAACGATTGGTCGTGCGGCAACACCTCATCCAACTCGCCCTTCAACAAATCGGTACCCGAACGAAGTACTTTTACTCCGGCATTTGTATAAAATTCAACGTACGCTCCGTGCTCGTGGGCCACATCCCACAACTCTTGCACGACATCTTTCGGGAGCGCATGGTAATAAATCCGCTCATTTTCATAGAAGGCGATCGCGCCGTTCCCTGACAAAATCGGGCACGACAAATCGCTCCGCTTCAACAGCTCCTCAATATCATGAATCGAACGTCCGGAAGAAATCGAGACCAAATCCCCTTTGGCCTGACGCCGGCGAATCGCCTCTTGGTTCGCCTCCGTGATGACACCTGTCCGAGATAATAGCGTCCCGTCTAAATCGATGGCAATTAGTTTCATGTCCTCTTCTCCTTTCACGTGGGTCTAATCACCCAATTCCCTCAGATTGACTCTCTCCATTTCATCATCACATATACACGCGCGAGAAGCACGTGCGAACCATGCCCGAACTGCGGTCATTCGTGTTGACACGCCATGCCCTGATTGCTACGCTTTTGTCAGCATGACACGCAAGTCAAAGGGGGAAATGATATGGCTCAAGATTTCACACGGGCGTACGCAGAAACACGCGACGCCAGCGACTCGCTCGCACCATACCGGGGAGAATTTTATTTGCCGCAAGACGGCATTTATATGGACGGTAACTCGCTCGGCCTGTTATCGAAACGGGCCGAACGGACGTTACTCGAATCACTGAGCGATTGGAAAGAGCTCGGGATTGATGGGTGGATGTCGGGACGCCACCCTTGGTTCAACTTATCGGAACAATTAGCCGCACTTAACGCCCCACTCGTCGGAGCCAGAGCCGAAGAAGTGATGGTCACCGGGTCGACGACGGTCAACTTGCACCAACTCGTCGCCTCATTCTTTAAACCGGAAGGCAAGCGGACGAAGATTTTAGCCGACACGCTCACCTTCCCATCTGACATCTACGCCTTGAAGAGTCAACTCGAGCTCCGTGGACTCGACCCGAGCGAACATTTGGTTCAAGTCTCGAGCCCGGACGGACGCTATTTGAAGGAAGAAGACATCATCGCAGCGATGACGGACGAGATCGCTTTGATCGTCTTGCCGACCGTCCTCTATCGCAGCGGACAAATTCTCGATATGGCCCGTCTCGCCAAGGCGGCGCATGAACGGGATATCTTGATCGGCTTTGACGCCTGCCATTCGGTCGGCGCCATCCCGCACGCATTCCACGACTGGGGCGTCGATTTTGCCTACTGGTGCAACTATAAACATTTGAACGGCGGACCGGGCAGTGTCGGCGGCCTGTTCGTCCATGAACGTCATTTCGGGACGACACCTGGCCTGGCCGGTTGGTTCGGTTCACGCAAAGATAAACAGTTCGATATGGATCACACGATGACGCCGGCCGATGACGCCGGAGCGTTCCAAATCGGGACACCGCACGTCTTGAGTCTGGCCCCGCAACTTGGTGCCCTCGAGATGTTCAACGAGGTCGGGATGGACGCCATCCGTGAGAAATCGCTCGCTTTGACGACGTATATGACTGCATTGATTGATGAGGTGCTTGCCCCATACGGATTCGTCATCGGCAGCCCGCGCAATGAGACGCAACGCGGTGCACATTTGAGCCTCGAGCATCCGGAGGCGGCCCGCATCTGTAAAGCGCTCAAACAACATCGCGTCATTCCGGATTTCCGGGCCCCGAACATCATCCGACTCGCACCGGTCGCGCTCTACAACACGTTCACCGATGTGTATGATGTCGTGATGACGTTACAGACAATTATGGAAAACAAAGAATACGAGGCGTTCGAGAACGTCCGCGAAGTCGTGGCCTAAGGAGAATCGATATGAGTGAACGGATTGAACATAAAGTCGAGCAATCGATTCAGACAGACTTTTCAAAAGACATGTCATACGGTGACTATTTACAACTCGACCCGATTTTATCGAGTCAGCACCGCTTATCGGACCATCATGACGAGATGCTGTTCATCATCATCCATCAGACGAGTGAGCTGTGGATGAAATTGATTTTGCATGAACTGACGGCAGCCGTGACCGCCATCGAGACGGGAGAGCTCGAGCGTTCGTTCAAGATGCTCGCCCGCGTCTCGAAGATTCAACAACAGCTCATCCAGTCGTGGAGCGTCCTCGCGACGTTGACCCCGGCTGAATATTTGGAGTTCCGCGACAAACTCGGTTCGTCTTCTGGCTTCCAATCGTACCAGAACCGCCAAATCGAGTTCGCCCTCGGCTTTAAGAACGCGCGCACACTCAGTGTGTACGCCCATGATGAGGAGCTATACCCGCTTCTCGAATCGTCGCTACAGGCACCGAGCATCTATGACATGACCGTCCGCGAAATGCATCGCCGTGGTCTCGCCATCGATGACACCGTGCTCAACCGGGATGTCACGAAAGACTGGGAATGGAACGAAAGCGTCGAAACGGCTTGGGCCGAGGTGTACCGAGACGTGGACAAATATTGGGACTTGTATGAGCTCGGAGAGAAACTGCTCGATATCGGCAGCCAGCAACAGATGTGGCGCTTCAACCATATGAGCACGGTCGAGCGAATTATCGGTCAAAAGATGGGAACCGGCGGCTCGTCCGGCGTCAACTATTTGCGACGCGTCCTCGACCATCGCTTCTTCCCTGAACTTTGGACCGTCCGGACAAAACTGTGAGGAGGACGAACACGATGACATGGATTGATGTTTCGCAACCGCTCGAAGATTCCATCACGACATGGCCAGGTGACACGGCGTTCCGTTACGAAATCGCTTGGCCGATGGCCGACAGCGGTTCGGTCAATGTCGGGAAAGTGACGATGAGCCTTCATACAGGCACGCACATCGATGCCCCGTTCCATTTCGACGACGCCGGACAGCGCGTCATCGACCTTGATCCCGGTCTCTATATCGGCCCGGCCCGAGTCATCCATCTCCCTGGCCGCGAACGGATCGAGGCGACAGACTTGGACGGCTTTGACTTGACCGGCGTCGAACGATTGATTTTAAAGACGGACGGCTGGCCGAATAAGCAGGAGTTCCCGAGCCATATCCCTGAACTCACACCTTCACTCGCCGACCGGCTTGGCGAACTTGGGATTTACTTGATCGGTCTCGATCTGCCGTCGGTCGACGCGATCGACAGTAAAGAGATGGCGGCGCATCATGCACTCGCCCGGAACGGGGTCCATATTCTCGAAGGACTCGTCCTCGACCATATCGCCCCTGGTGATTACGAATTGAACGCCGTGCCGCTCCCAATCGTCAAAGGAGATGGCAGTCCGGTGCGCGCGCTCTTGCGTTCGCTCGATTGAACAAACACCCCTTCGCTTGAAGGGGTGTTTTCAGTCTTCCTGCATGACTTCACTCGAACTTTTACGATGATCGAACCGTTTCGAGATTTGCACTTTGTAAGCCATGTTCGCCTCATAGTCTTTCGAGAACACACCAGCGTACAACAGGTCGAGCAGACAATGAATCGAATCGTTCGTCGTGAAGCTCCCAATTTTCGAGTAGAGGCGCTCACGGGTCGTTAAACGGAGCGTGCAGTCGGCCTGATGCGAGATCGCGTTCTCTCCGAGACTCGTCAAGGCGAGCACCGGCACACGTTGTTTCTTTAAGTAAGGAATAAGTCCGACCGTATAATCACTTTCTCCCGTATAGGAGATCAGGAGCGCACATGTCGTTTCGTCCGAGTTGGCCGCTTCGAACTCGGCGTCGAATTCGCAGAGACTGACTTGCTTGCCGATTCGGTTCATCTTTGACTTGAAGTCGTGACAGAGCAACAAATTATGGATGACAGAAAAGACTTTGATGTGCCGCGCCTCACATAACATCGTTACGGCCTGCTCGAACGCCTCGTGATCGAGCAACGACAGCGTATCCTCAATCGTCATCTGCTTGAGCGCCGCCAGCTTGTTCGCCACGACCATCAAGTTGTCCTTGGGTGAGAATGGCTCATTGGCATCGATATCCGAGAAGTGACGATTTAAATACTCGATTTCTTCCAAAAACTGTTCCTTCAACTCGAGCCAACCCGCAAACTCCAATTTCATGGCGATACGACTTAATATCGACGGGTGTGTATACGTCACCTCGGCGATTTGTTTCATCGTCTTGTCGTGGATTCGCTCCCGTTCGGCGAACAAATAGTCGATGACGGTCCGTTCCGATTTAGAGAACAGGTCTTGTTTCATTTTCTCGGTCAATAGCATGTCCGGTCTCCTCTCGTAAATTGAATTCACAAAAATAAGTATACATGTGTTTTATTTTGTAAACGCTTTCGGAGTTGTCTGTAAATCTATTGTGTTCATTTTTCTTTATTTTATACTGAAATGGACATGAGGAGTTGTATTCAGCCAGCAAATATATTTACACATCCAGAACTTTTTTTGTGAACAAATGAGGAGGAGATTTAAATGACAACCGGAATCAAGCTCGTCACCATCGGGGGCGGCAGCAGCTATACACCTGAATTGATGGAAGGCTTCATCAAGCGGTATGAAGAGTTACCCATTCGTGAGATTTGGCTCGTCGATATCGAGGCCGGGAAGGACAAGCTCGACATCGTCGGGCAGATGGCGCAGCGGATGTGGGACGCATCCCCTTATGACGTCAAAGTCCACTTGACGCTCGACCGTCGAGAAGCGTTACAAGACGCCGACTTCGTCACGACCCAGTTCCGTGTCGGTTTGCTCGACGCCCGCATCAAAGACGAACGAATCCCGCTCTCGTACGGCATGGTCGGCCAAGAGACGAACGGGGCCGGCGGCATCTTGAAGGCGTTCCGGACCATTCCGGTCATCCTTGATATCGTCGAAGATATGAAACAGCTCTGTCCGGACGCCTGGCTCGTCAACTTCACGAACCCGAGCGGAATGGTGACCGATGCGGTCATCCGTTACGGCAAATGGGACAAAGTCATCGGCTTGTGCAACGTGCCGGTCAATGCGATGATGGCAGAACCGGAACTAATCGGCAAGAAACCGGAAGAGTTGATTTACTCGTTCGCCGGATTGAACCACTTCCACTGGCACCGGGTTCATGACGTGCATGGTCAAGACGTCACGCGCGACATCATCGACAAGATGTATGACGGTGATTCCGGCATCCCCGCCAATATTCATGACATGCCGTTCTTCAAAGAACAACTGCAACAGATGAATTTGATTCCTTGCGGCTATCACCGATACTACTATCGTGCCGAAGAGATGCTCGCCCACATGCTCGAGGAATATCGGGACCCGGCCGTCGGCACGCGGGCTGAGCAAGTGAAGCAGACGGAAGCCGAGCTGTTCGAGCTGTATAAAGACCCGAACCTCGACCATAAACCGGAGCAACTGTCTAAACGCGGCGGTGCCCACTACTCGGATGCGGCGTGTGAGACAATCGCCTCGATTTACGCCAATAAGAACACACATATCGTCGTCTCGACGAAGAACAACGGGGCCGTCCCTGATCTCGCACCAGACGATGTCGTCGAAGTATCGGCCTATATCGGTGCGACCGGTGCGAAACCAATCGCGTTCGGCGCGCTCGCCCCCGCTGAAAAAGGATGGCTCCAAGTTATGAAGAACATGGAGCTGTGCGTCGAAGAAGCGGCCGTGACCGGTGACTACGGACTCGCCCTTCAAGCGTTCATCATCAATCCGCTTATCCCGAGCGGCGAGACCACGAAACGGGTGCTCGATGAACTGCTCATCGCCCACAAAGTGTACTTGCCGCAGTTCGCCGATAAAATCGCTGAACTCGAAGCGAGCGGCGTCACGATCAAAGACGAAGTCGTTCAAGCACTCCAACCTATTCATCAAGCATAAAAACAGCCGACGCACCTCGAATGCGTCGGCTGTTCATATTATTTAATCAATTCGAGGTCGACCGGGATGTTCTCTTCCACTGTCTCCCCTTTTAAGTGGTTCACAGCAGCCTCGACACCGAGTTTTCCAATCTCCGTCGGTTTCTGCGCGACCGTCGCGGCCATCGTTCCGTCTTCGACCGCCTTGACGGCATCATCCGTCGCATCAAAGCCGATGACTTTGACATCGTTCAAGCCAGCACTGTTCAACGCTTGAACGGCACCGAGCGCCATCTCATCGTTATGAGCGAATACCGCGACGATGTCTTTATTGTCTTGTAGGATGTTCTCCATGACCGTCAACCCTTGGGCCCGGTCAAAGTTAGCCGACTGTTTGGCAACGACGTCAAGTTTTCCGTCAATCGCTTCGTTGAACCCTTGACCACGGTCACGCGTGGCTGACGCTCCTGGAATGCCTTCGAGCTCGACGACTTTCCCGCCTTCACCGACGAGTTCGACCATATATTCACCTGCGAGCTTCCCACCAGCGACGTTATCTGACGCCACGTGCGCGACCACGTCGCCTGACTCGGCGTTACGGTCGACTGTGATGACCGGGATGCCCGCATCGTTCGCACTTTGAACGGCTGCACCGACTGCTTCCGAATCCGTCGGGTTGATGAGAATCAAGTCCATCCCTTTTTGAATCATGTCTTCGACGTCGCTCACTTGTTTGGCTGCATCATTTTGCGCATCGGCCACCGTAAGTGTCGCATCTAGTTCAGTTGCTTGCTCTTCCGCACCGTCTTTCAACGCGACGAAGAACGGGTTGTTTAGTGTCGAAATCGAGAGCCCGATTTTGAAGTCCCCGTCTTTTGTCTCTTGCTCCGAACTTGTCCCCGGTTGTTCCGTCGAACAAGCTGCCATGACGACCATTGTCAATACGAGTAGCCAAGCTGTCCATTTTTTCATCTCCTGTTTTCCCCTTTCGATGATTAAGCGTTTTATTTTCGATCGAGCAATACTGCGAATAAAATGACGGCCCCTTTGACGACGAGTTGGAAAAATGATGAGACGCCGAGAAGGTTCAAGCCGTTGTTCAACGTTCCGATAATAAGCGCCCCAATGAGCGTCCCGACAATCCAGCCTCGTCCACCCGCAAGACTCGTTCCCCCGAGAACGACCGCTGCGATGGCGTCAAGTTCATAAGACGTCCCGGCCGTCGGTTGGGCCGAGTTGAGACGCGATGTTAAAATGATGCCGGCAAGTGCCGCTAACGTACCTGACAACGAGTAAATCAAGACTTTGACTTTGTTGACCCCGATGCCCATCAGTTTGGCGGCTTCCTCGTTGCCGCCAATCGCGTACGTATGACGACCGAACGTCGTCTTTTTCAAAATGAAGTACAACACACCGAAAGCGATCAACATCGTCACGGCTGGCACCGGGATGATCCAGAAGTAACCGCGTCCGAGCAGTTCGAACCACGTCGAGTCGCCTAACCCGGTAATCGGACGACCGTCCGTATAGACGAGCGTCAAACCCCGATAAATCGTCATCGTCGCGAGCGTCGCAATGAACGGTGCGACTTTCCCGTATGTGATGACGGCGCCGTTGAACGCACCGAGCACAGCACCGGCGATCAATCCGAGTGCGATCGCCATGACCGCATGTTGTCCGTCGACCATCATGCCCGCAACGAAAGCTGACGAGAGCGCCAGAATCGAACCGACCGACAAGTCGATGCCGCCTGTCAAAATGACGAACGTCATCCCGAACGCGATCAACGCATTGATCGAGACTTGGCGTAATACGTTAAAGATGTTGTTCAATGAGAGAAAACCTGGCTCGAGCGCCGTCACCACAACGATGATGGCGAGCAGACCGAACAACGGCCCAAGTTTTTGCCCCCAACCGAGCTTTTGCGGTCGCCCTAATGCAGTCGCTGCTTTCAATTCCATATCATTGTCCTCCTGTCGCATATGTCATGACTTTTTCTTGCGTCGCCTCGTCTTTCGTTAACGTCCCCGTGACGACGCCTTCTCGCATGACGACAATCCGATCACTCATCCCGAGCACTTCGGGTAAATCGGATGAGACCATGATGATGGCGACACCCGATTCGGCCAGCTCACTCATGATCGTATAGATTTCTTTCTTCGCCCCGACATCAACGCCCCGTGTCGGCTCGTCAAGAATGAGCACGTCGGGCTCGGCGCCGAGCCATTTCCCAAGAACGACTTTTTGTTGGTTCCCGCCCGAGAGCGACTTCACTTTTTGTTCCATCGAATGGTGCTTGACGCGCAGTTTTTTCAAATAACCGTCCGCGAACTGCTCCTCTGCTTGGCGTGAGATGATTGTTCCTTTCGCCCGTTTATCGAGCGTCGGCAACGACAGGTTTTCGCGCAATGAGAAATCGAGGAGCAATCCCTCGCCTTTCCGGTCTTCCGTCAAGAAGGCGATGCCGTGTCGGATGGCGTCGGCCGGTTGCTTGATTCGGATTTCGGTTCCGTTCAGCTTGACGATGCCTGCTTTGGCTCGGTCGGCTCCGAATAAGGCACGCATCACTTCGGTGCGTCCAGCTCCCATGAGTCCCGAGAAACCGACAATTTCACCGGCCCGGACATCAAACGAGACATTGTGGAACCGGTTACCTATCAATCCATCGACTTCAAGTACGACGTCACCAATCGTAGCGTTCCGATCCGGATAGCGTTCCCCAATCTCTCGCCCGACCATCTCTTTAACGATTTCTTCGAACGATGTCTCATTGATGCGGTGTGTCCCAATCGACACGCCGTCGCGGAGGACCGTGATGCGGTCGCATAGTTCAAAAATCTCTTCCATCCGGTGCGAGATATAGATGATCGACACGCCTTGGTCACGTAATGCCCGAGATACCGAGAACAGCGCTCGAATCTCACGGTCGGTGAGTGCGGCGGTCGGTTCGTCCATGACGATGACTTTCGCATCCGTCATGAGCGCTTTGGCGATCTCAATCATCTGCTGTTGTCCGACAGATAATTGTTTGGCAAGCTGATCGACTTCCATGAACACGTTCAACTCGGCCAAATACTCCCTCGCCCGACGCTTCATCTCTTGCTGCTTGATGACACCGAACGGACCGGTCAATTCCCGTCCGAGAAACAAGTTTTCCATCACGGTCAGCTCCGGTAGTATGTTCAACTCTTGATGGATGAACGCGATACCGGCTCGCTCGGCTTCTTTTGGATGTTTGAACTGCCGAACAGCTCCATCGATGACGACTTCCCCTTCATCGAGCGGATGCAGCCCGGTCATCACTTTCATGAGTGTCGATTTACCGGCCCCGTTTTCTCCCATCAACGCATGAATTTCGCCGGGTAACAATTCGAAGTCGACGCCTTTCAATACACTGACCGGACCAAACGACTTATGGATGCGCTTCAACTGGATGTGCATCGAACCCCTCCTTAAAATATGACGCCGGCATGTAAAATGACGTTCGCATACGGAGTCGCTTCCCCTGTCCGGATGACGACTTTCGCCTGTTCGACCTCACGCTTGAACGCTTCATGTGAACAAGTTTTAACCGTGTCAAATCGATCGGTCAACGCTTTTGCGATCGGCTCGTTCTCCGTGAACACCTCATCGGCTACGGTAATCTGTTCGATTACCATGTCCGCCTCGACCGCATCTAATACATCGAGGAACGACGGTTCACCGAGACGAAGCGCCAAATCGACTCGCGCCACGCCGTTTGGAATCGGTAGTCCACAGTCCGCGATGACGACCGTGTCCGTATGACCCAAGTCCGCAAAGATTTTGGTCAAATGGCTATTCAAAATCCCATGTTTCTTCATCACACTCGCTCCAATCGTCTCATGACGTCATTTCGGTTCGGCATGCCGCCTTGGGCACCGAACCCTTCCACGCTCAATCCTGAAGCGACGACAGCGAAACGTACCGCTTCACGTAACTCGCTTCCTTCCATCAGGGCGGCTGCGAGGGCCCCGTTGAACGTATCCCCTGCCCCCGTCGTATCGACGACATCGGCTTGAATGGCTGGAACGTGCTGAATCGTCTCGCCATCAAAGAAGCGGACACCGTTGACCCCTTCGGTCACAATCAGTTTGTTCGGATAGCGGCGCAGTACCTCATCAAGCGAGACATCTCCGAACAAATCTCGGCACTCATGCTCGTTGGGCGTCACGTAGGTCACATGCTCGAGCAGTTCATCCGTGAGCGGTTGTGACGGAGCCGGATTTAACAGCACCGGGATTTGGCGGGCGCGACAGTATGCACTCACGTGTTCGACCGTCGCAATCGGAATCTCGAGCTGGAGCAAGACGAGCGTCTCGTCATCAATCAACTGTTCGAGCTCGGCTTCCGTGAAGACGACCTGTTTGTTCGCCGATTGGACGACGACAATCGAGTTGTCGCCTTCGGCGAGCACGATATGCGCCGTCCCGGTCACTTCACCGTCAATGGTCCGCAGGTGTTGGGTCCCGACTTCATTCTGTTCAAAGTTTTGGCGGATATGTTGCCCGAACTCATCGGAACCGACGCATCCGACCATCTCGACTCTTCCTCCGAGTCGAGCGGCGGCGACCGCTTGGTTGGCGCCCTTTCCTCCGGGCACCGTCTGAAACGCCTGTCCGATGACGGTCTCTCCTGCCTGCGGACGTTTGTCTGTCGTGACCACTAAATCCATCGATACACTACCGATGACCACAATTCGCTTCATGTGTCATGCCCCTTTCGGATCGTCGTCTGTCGCTCCGTCAACGTGACAGGCAACAAGATTTCTTTCGTAACGGACTCCTTCTTCTCAATCAAGTCGAGGAGTCGCTCGGTCGCACGTCGTCCCATCTCATAGATGGGTTGCGAGATCGTCGTGAGCGGCGGCGATGTCATCTCACCGAGCTCGATGCCGTCGTAACCGATGACTTGCAAGTCTTGCGGCACACGCACATTCCGACGCACCGCTTCCTGCAACACCGCGGCCGCGATGACGTCATTGGCGGCGAACAATCCATCGAACGGCCAATGCTCATCAAACAGCGTTTGCGCCGCCGTGAGCGCTTCTTTGAACGTGAAACTCGAATGCGTCATGCCGACGAGACGATCTCCCGCGACGTCAAGGAACCCATCCGTCCGTCGCTTCACCGTCTGCAGCTGTTCAGGTCCGCCGATATGAGCGAGCCTTGTCGCACCACAATTCAACAGCGTCTCCGCCGCCAGGCGACCGCCTTCATACCCGTCTGAGATGACGGCGTCAATGCCAGACTTGACGATTCGGTCGAGCGCGACCATCGGCAACTCTAACTTTTCGTAGTTCGGGTTGTCTGAATGGTTCGTCGTGATGATCAGACCGTCGACATGCATCGTCTGAAGCGCGACCAAGTACGACTGTTCTTTCGCCAGTTGCTCGTCCGTGTTGCACAAGACGACTTGATAGCCGTGTTGATTGGCCACGTCTTCAATCGCGCGGGCCAACTGCGGGAAGAACGGGTTGGTGATGTCTGGCATAATCAATCCGATTAGCCCGGACGTTTTGGTGAATAACGAACGAGCCACCCGGTTTGGGGCGTATTCGAGCTCGGCGATGGCCCGTTCCACGGCTTCCCTCGCTTCAGCGCTCACATAGCCGTTATTGTTCATGACACGAGACACGGTTGCGACAGAAACGTTCGCCCGTTTGGCCACTTGTTTGATTGTTGCCATCTCGTCCCCTCCTTTTGGTAACGCTTACAAACACATCATAATGTGTAACCGGTTACATATCAAGTGTTAATTTTCCGGCATCAAAAAAACGTCGGGCTCATCATTGAGCCCGGCGTTCCTCATACTCGTCTTTCGTCACGACGTAGATGAGGCTCTGCACAGTGCGCCCATCTAAGCGCGTCAACTGTTGGGATGTCGTGAACACGTATGTGAATCCTGTCTTTTCGACGACACGGCGCGACTGGTCGTTGAAGTCGAAATGACCGCACCAGATGCGCTCGAGGTCGAGGTCGTCAAAACCGTGACGCATCACTTCATGAACGGCCTCCGGGATGTACCCTTGCCCCCAATGGTCCGGGCTGAGGACATACCCGATCTCGCGTTGCCGGTCATGCTGAATCTCAGGGTCCGGCCGGCGGTCGTGCAACCCAAGACTGCCGATGACTTCACCCGTCTCTTTTAACGTGATGGCCCAGACGTCTTGGTCTTGTTGGAACAGCCGGATGACGTCACGCGTCTCTTCGACCGATTGGTGCGGCGCCCATCCTGCTTTTGGTCCGACCCGCTCGTCTTGCGCGTATCGAAACATCTGTTCAGCGTCCTCGAGTTGAAACGCCCGCAACTGGAGCCGGTCTGTATCAAGTTGAATCATCTTGTTCTTCCTTTCTGTCGTTTCCCTCGGATTCGTTCCGGGAATGAGTCCATGAGGAGGGATGACGATGCCGTTTGATTATGATTTAGATTTTGAAACGATTGATTTCCGTAAACAACCGGAGCTGTATCGGGTCGGACGAGGTGAACAAGGCGTCCTACTCGTCGAACCGTATAAAAGTGAGATTCTCCCCCATTGGCGTTTCAAGACGCCAGACATCGCCAAACAGTCCGCTGATGAGATTATGGAGCTGTTCGAAAAATACCGGGCCAACGATGATTTCGTCGGAATGGATATGGCCCGCAAATTCATCCAGATGGGCTATACCCGGGCGAGACGTTACGCCAACTATAAAGGCGGACGAAAATATAAGGACGACGGCGACATCCACGACCGACAAATCGATGAAGAAAAGGCGGAATCGGCCCGCATCTTTAAGGAACGATGGGACCAACTTCGAGCAGATGAAGACTATTTGAAGCGAAAGAAAGCCCACCAGAAACAGTACGGATGATTACCGGGTCATGACGAGAAAACGGGTCGACCCTTTTTCAAACGAAGTGACCTGTTGAAATCCCAGCCGCTCATAGAGATGGATCGCCCGCTCGTTGAACGCGGCCACCGTCAACCGGAGCGGTTTGCCTTCGCGCGCCGCTTCTTGCATCACCAACTGGACGAACGCACGGCCGTTTCCCTGCCCCGTTCGGTCCGGATGCATGCCGAGCCCGAGGTCGATGTATGTGTCATCGTAGACATATGTATCGTTCGGCACTTGTGCGTATCGGCCGAGACAGTAAAAACCGATCAGTGTACCGTCATGGACGGCCTGATAGGCCATCAGTTCATCCAGCCCTTCCGCTGAAGCTTCTTGATTATAAAAGTCATATGGCGACTCATACGTCCACGCTTGAATCGCGTGGGCGTCTTGTCGCGTCATCGAGCGAATGTCCATGACAGCCTCCTTTCTCATGTCTCTTTTTGTTCGTGCTCGTCGGCAAACATTCCTGTCTACATCAAAAAAAGGATGGGTCGCCCCATCCTCACTTCCGTGTCCACGTCGCCGTGATGTCGACGTCGGCCGCATGCATCAAATTATGGATTGGACAACGAGCCTCGACACCTTTCTGGAGCGCCGCAATCCGTTCATCCGATTCGGTCGTATCGAGGACGATATTGACGTGTACTTTCTCAAAATACGTCCGTACTCCTTCAACGCCTTGGAAGCCGCGCGGGTCGAGCGTTCCTTCAGTTACGAACGTCACTCCGTCGTAGTTGAAATCTTGATCTTGCGCCACATAGGCAATCATGATTGTCGTACACGACGACAATGCACCGAGCAAATATTCGAGCGGATTCGGACCGGCGTCCGTTCCGCCGAGACGTTCCGGCTCATCGACGACGAACGGCTCGAGGTCACGCACGTGCACCGTCGTCTTCACACTCGTCGCTTCCCCTTCGGCGCGCATCATCACTAACGGTTTTTCAGTCATATCGTCTCCTCCTCTATCAAGGTACCATCTTCATTCTCGTTCCCGTTATTTCGGTCCGTGTAACACCTCGTCATAAATCGCATAGTCGTTTTTACCGTGTTGCTTGATTTGATACATCGCCTGATCGGCTTTGTGAATAAGCGTGTCTAAATCTGACCCTTGATCCGGTGCGACGCTGACCCCAATGCTCGTTCGAATCGGAATCGTCTCCCGTCCGAGTCGGAACGGCCGCTCGGCCAATTCGGATTGCAATCGTTCGACGAACGCGACGATCTCGTCTGCTTCGACATCCGTCAAATACATATAAAACTCATCACCGCCGACCCGCGAGGCGAGACCCGTTTCCGGCGTCACCGTTTCGAGCAGGACACCGAGATGAACGAGGAAATCATCACCGACCTGGTGGCCGTACGTATCATTGATACCTTTAAAACCATCGAGGTCGAGAATGACGAGCGCGAGCGTATCCGCTTGCAGTAACGCCTGATCGGCCTGTTCATAAAACGCGCGACGGTTCGCGAGTTTCGTGAGCGGGTCGTGATAGGCGAAGAAGCGAATCGATTGCTCGGCTTCTTTGAACGTATGGACGTCCCGAATCAAAATCATGCCATGAATCTTCTGGTCGATATAGACGAAGTCCCCGTCGATGACGACGTACCGCTCTTGTCCTGATTTTGTCTGAATCTTCGTCTCGAACTCGAGAAACTTCTTTTGCGCATTAAAATGTTGAGCGTAGTGTTCACACCATTCGTCCCGCTTTTTCTCGGGCAATAAATCGATGAAACGCTCATTGACGACTCGGACGGTATGGAACAACATACGCGCAGCCGGGTTCGCACTCTCGATGCGACCGGTGTCGTCGACGAGGAGAATTGCCGATGGATTCAAGTTGTAGAGGGTACCGTATCGTTTCGCATAAGACGCGAGGAAATCGAGTCGGTTCATCGCCACGACGAGGGCGACCGTCCAGACGAGGCCCCCATACATATACGCATACGGTGGCATGATGCCACGGAACTGGAAATAGCCGAAGACGATGTCCCAGATGAGGACGGCGACAGCGGTCCAAATGAGCATGCGCAGGACACGTTGATGCTCGGTCCGATCGGCGCGTTTGAGTGCATAGACGAGTAACAGGATGATGAGAAAATGGAACACGTTGCCGACGGTCATCGTCGTCAAATACGATGCGTTGAACTCAGGATAAATCCAGACGCCGACTTGGTCGAACCGCTGACTGTTCAAAATGTTCTCTTGGCGGATGAACGTCAACGCGACCGGCACGAGCGGCAAATAGATGACATACGGATACATCCATTTCGGCAGTTTCGCCCCGACTCCCGTCACTTTGACGATGAAGTGGACGGAACACACAAAAATCAAAATGCCAGCGTTGCCGAACCAATAGGTGACGAAGGCGGGACTGGCTTCAATTGGGGACAGATGTCGTCCAAACTCGGCCAAGAACAACATCGCGTAGCCAAATACGAACAGGCTGAGCAGTCGATGCTCGACTTGGCGAGGGTTCCGGAGCAAAACATCAAGGGCAAGGTGGCTCAATAAGAAAGCCGGAAGTAAATAAACGGCCATATAGAGAAATAGTGTGGTCACGGATAGACCCCTTTCTTCAAACAAATCCATCTCTTACTTTCTCTATCGGTCGAAGCGAATCCTTTCTCGAGTGCGCGGACACATCCATACAAAAAGCGAGCGGAACCAAGTCCGCTCGCTGTCGTCATCTCGTTTATCAAAAATAGGCGAGAATACGCCCACTTCTAAACGTTAAGGGCGAAGCCCAAGTGAAAGTGGGCGATGAATCGCCGACCTCTCTTTTGGGTATAAATACCTAAAGGAGGTGAGCATCATGTTGAAGCATAAAGCATATCGATTTCGGATTTATCCGACAAGAGAGCAGGAGATCCTGATCGCCAAGACGATCGGCTGTTCACGCTTCGTCTTCAACCACTTCTTGGCGAAGTGGGAAGAGACCTACGAGGCGACGGGAAAAGGACTGTCCTACGGCTCCTGCTCGAAAGAAATCCCTTTCTTGAAGCAAGCGTTCGACTGGCTGATGGAGGTCGATAGCACCTCTGTGCAAAATAGCGTCAAACACCTGGCCGATGCATATGACCGTTTCCTCAAGAGGCAGAACGAACGGCCCCGGTTCAAGTCGAAGCGGAACCCCGTCCAGTCCTACAAGACGAACATCCAGGGCAAGTCCCAACTTCCCGAGGTGTCGATCGTCGGCGACCGGCTCAAGCTGCCGAAGTTGAAGTGGGTGCGTTTCGCCAACTCGAAACAGGTCGAGGGCCGCATCTTGAACGCCACGATCCGACGGAACGCGACGGGTAAACACTTCGTCTCCCTCCTCGTCGAGCAGGAGATCGACGAGCTGCCGAAGACCGGCTCCTCGGTCGGCGTCGACGTCGGACTCAAAAACTTCGCCATCCTGTCCGACGGCACGGTGTACCAAAACGACCGTTACTTCCGTTCGCTCGAGGAGAAGCTCGCCCGCGAGCAGCGCAAGCTGTCGCGGCGTCGGCTCATCGCCCTGAACCGGAACATCAAGCTGTCGGAGGCAAAGAACTACCAGAAGCAGAAGCGCAAGGTCGCCCGCATCCATGAGAAGATCGCGAACAAGCGTACCGACTTCCTGCACAAGGTGTCGACCGAGATCGTCAAAAACCACGACGTCATCGGCATCGAGACCCTGCAGGTGAAGGACATGCAGCAGGACCGCAAGCTCAGCAAAGCGATCTCCGATGTCAGCTGGTCGGAGTTCTTCCGTATGCTCGAATACAAGGCCGGCTGGTACGGCAAGACCGTCGTCAAGGTCGGCAAGACGTTCGCCTCGAGCCAGCTCTGTTCGAGTTGCGGCCATCGACACAAAGACGTGAAGCATCTCGGTCTGCGCATATGGACATGCCCGGGTTGTGGGACCCACCACGACCGCGATGTGAACGCGGGACTGAACTTGAAACGAGAGGCCGAGCGCATCCTGGCCTCTTCAACCGTCGGGACGACGGGGCTAGCCTGATCAGGTTCCGGTCGTTAGGCCGGATCACCCAGGAATCCTCCACCTCCAAGTGAAGCGTAGGTGGGGGTAGTTCAAAACGTGTCTTCGATTGCCGTGTCACCTTTGACAAGGTCGATTGCTTGATTATGGGCTGCGTCATGCCCGATGACGTGTGCCAAGAAGGCTGCCACGTCCGCACGTGGAATTTCACCGGTCGAGACGTCGCCTGTCTTCACCTTGCCCGTACCGGCATCATCTGTCAGTGCACCCGGGCGGACAATCGTGTATGTGAGCCCGCTCGCTTCAAGCAGACGGTCCGCATGGTGTTTCGCGACGTAGTACGGTTTCATCTCTTCCGGCCATGCCGAACGATCTTCAGCCTTCAAGGCGCTGACCATGACGAACTGCTTTACATTCCCGTTCGCCTGAGCCGCCTCGATACTTTTCGCTGCACCGTCCAGGTCGATCAAGAGTGTCTTATCGGCTCCGGTGCTACCACCCGAACCGGCTGCGAAGACGACAACGTCCATGCCAGACATCGCCTGTTCCAGTGACGAGACGTCCCCTTCTAAATCACCTAATACGGCTTGATAGCCTTTTGATGTAAAGTCGTCGAGTTGCTCTTGTTTCCGCACCATCGCCGTGACTTGATGCTTCCCTTCCTCGTGCAATCGTTCGACGAGCTGTTTTCCAATCTGTCCATTCGCGCCTATTACAAATACGTTCATCTGTCTTCCTCCTCAAGTTGAATTCAGAGACAAGCGAAACGCCGTGTGGCCATGGCCACATCCGGTGCAGAAGCGATGGCCGAGATGACGGCGACGCCGTCCGCCCCGTCGTTCCGAATCATCGAAACGTGTTCCGGTGAGATGCCGCCAATCCCCACGATTGGCAGCTCTCGATACAAGGCTCGAACTTGGCGGATGAGCACCGTCCCGTTCACTGCCCCGGCGTCTTCTTTCGAATTCGTCGGGTAGACCGGACCGATGCCCACATAATCCGCATGCTCGATGGCCGCCGCTACTTCTTCGAGCGTGTGCACCGAGACACCAAGCCATTTGTTCGGGCCGATTCGCTTACGAACGCGTGCGGCCTCGGCATCATCCTGTCCGATATGCACGCCGTCGGCATCGATGCGCTCTGCTAGTTCGACGTCATCATTGATGATGAACGGAACATCGTATGAGCGGCAGAGTGTTTGCAACGCTCTCGCCATCGCTTCTTTTTTATCCCCATACAGTGCATGTTTACCTTTTTCGCGAAATTGAAAACATGTCACGCCACATTGAAGTGCCGTTTCCACCGTCTGGAGCATGTCTTCCGCGTTTGCGGTTCCGCAAATAAAATAAAGCCGCAACTGCTCAGCGATGGTTCGTTGTGATGGATTCAAGCGTCACACCTGCCTCTCCATGTGTCGCATACGCCCAGTGATTCGTCGGTCCATGTCCGGCACCGATATCGAGTCCATGCGTGATCGCGCTTTGAATGAATCGCTTGGCGGTCACCGTCGCCTCGAGGATGGAATGGCCTTTGGCCAGTTCCGCCGTGAGCGCTGCCGAGAACGTACAACCGGTCCCATGCGTGTCACTCGTCTGGATGCGCGGGGCCGACAGGAGGAACGTCTCTGACGCCGTCATGACCAAATCGTCCGCAGTTGCGCCATCGAGATGTCCGCCTTTTAAAATGACGGCACGGACACCGTACGCTAACATCTGCTCTGCTGCTTTAATCCGGTCTTCAAACGTCCGAATCGTCATCCCCGTCAACACTTCCGCTTCCGGCACGTTCGGCGTGACGACGGTCGCGAGCGGCAAGAGGGATGTCTTGAGCGCCTGGACCGACGAATCCTGAAGCAACGAGGCCCCGCCTTTTGCAATCATGACCGGGTCAACGACGAGCCGATTGAATGTGTGACGCCGCACCCCATCAGCGACCACCTCGATGCGCGCCGCATCGAACAACATCCCGGTCTTGCACGCCGCAATCGTAAAGTCTGAACCGATTGCATCGAGTTGTTGCGTCACGAGTTCCGGTGACACCGCCTCGACCCCATGCACCCCACGAGTATTTTGGGCCGTGACGGCCGTCAAAACACTCGTCCCGAACACACCGAGCTCTTGAAACGTCTTCAAATCAGCTTGAATGCCAGCGCCACCGCCCGAATCCGAACCGGCAATCGTCAACACTTGCTGCCGTATCATGACACCACCTCGATGCGGTCACTCGGCAACTCGACCGCCGTCATCTTGCCGAGCTCATTCAAGAAGTGAACGGGGAAGTCACCCGGCCCGTCGGTCAAAGCGGTAGCGAGTTCCCCGCACCGGGCATAACCGGCTAGCGCTGTCGCCGTGGCCGTAACCGCATCCCGTTCGACCGCAAGGAACGCACCGACGACCGCACTCAGTAAACAACCGGTCCCTGTCGTCCGAGCCATCGCTTCGGTGCCGCCTTTAATTTCAATCGTCACGTCCCCGTCACTGACGATATCCGTCTCTCCGGTCACGGCAACGACACAGTTGTAGCGCTTAGCCGCTTCACGCGCGATGTGATTCAAATCATCCCGCGTTTCCCCAGCGTCAACGCCGCGCGCCGCCGCGTCGAGACCAATCAATGTCGCGATTTCTCCGGCATTCCCACGGATGACCGTCGCACGGACAGATTGCAGAATCGCCTGGGCGACGTCGCGCCGAAATGAGGTCGCCCCGACACCAACCGGATCGAAGACGATCGGACTACCTGCTTGATTCGCCGCCTGTCCGGCTCGAATCATCGTACGTTCCGTCATTGCATCGAGTGTACCGATATTGAGCACGAGCGCATCGCTTAAAGACGCCATCTCGGCCACTTCTTCGACCGCGGACGCCATGACCGGGGCCGCCCCGATGGCGAGCAACCCGTTCGCTGAAAAGTTGGCGACGACGATATTCGTGATGTTGTGGATGAGTGGCCGTTCGGCTCTGACTTTGTCCCATAAGTCGCGCTTCATCGTGTCACCCCCGCCGGTAAATCCCACGACTCGAGCGTCCATGCCATCTCCCAAAACGCATGTTCATAATAACAACTCTTCAAGAACAACTGTTGATACCGAAAGCGTTCTTCCGCTGTCGCTTGTCCGGCGAGCACGTCGAGTCGTTCAATCTGTTCCTCGACGAGGTCGCGGAACCATTCCGACCCGTACGTCGCAATCCACGTCGCATAAATCGGATGATCGGGTGTCGCGTCTTTCATGCGTTCGCCAATCTCGTAATAAACCCAATAGCACGGCAAAATCGACGCGAGCACATCACCGAGCGTTGGACCGGCATGTTGCATATGGAGCGCATAGGCGTAAGCCGTCGGAGCCGGCTCGAACGTCGCCCACTCTGCGTCCGTCACGTTGAGCAAGGTGAAAAACTCACGATGCAGCGCATGCTCTGCTTCGATGGTATGGAGCGCGTGCGTCAAAAAGCGGCTCGCCACTTCCATGTTCGGGGCGAGGGTCGCGCCTTTCGCCTGTACTTTCGAGAACTGATTCAAATAATACGAGTCTTGCATGACGTAATGCCGAAACTTCGCCTCGTCGAGTTCACCCGTTCCGAGCTCGCGGACGAACGGATGGTCAAAGCTGGCTTGAAACAAGGTGTCGGCCTCTTGTCGTAGATGTGCGGTGAATGTCATGTTTTCTCCTCCTTTGTGATCAAAAAAGACGCCGCCTCCCATAACGGAAGCGGCGTCGGATTTACACAAAGTGTACGAAAACAATCGGTTCGCCCACTTCCCTACGCTAGCGTGAACTAGATCAGGTTCAAAGGGTCTGGACCTCGTCCATCTCAGCCGCGTCACGCGACTCCCCTAGTGGTAAACATTATGAAATTCGGTCGTCTACGACCACATCATATCAGTCTTTCCCTGTACTGAAAACCCTTTATCGCGAAAAGCGCCGGTTCAACGACGTCCCCATTTGCGAGAACCGCTCGGTGCCGAGCTTGCGACGGTTCGACGCGGCGAACACGTAATAATCGACTTTGCCCATATAATAAATCAAACGCAGGCCGGCCAAGAAGAACGTGATCGTTGTGCTGACGGCAAAGCCGACACCGTACCAATCGATGCCGCGCGGCAAGAGCAGTAACGTGAACAACGCGTTCAACGTGAAGAACGAGATGTTGACGAACAACGCCCCGCGCCGGTCCTCGAAATAGAGCAACAACAGCGTCAAGATGAGAATCATCGCATTCGCGAACGCCGCGAGCGTCGTCATCCGAAAGATTTGACCAATCTCATCCGGGACGCCAATCCAACTGACGAACGCGCCCGCCATCAGGATGGCGAACAGCGTCACGACGCCTTGGCTCCGCGCGAGTCGAATCAACTCATTTTTCAATACGGACGTCATCGTCTGTTTTGCCTTCTCGATTTGATGGAGTGCCCCGCCGTAGTTGATCAATCCATAAAACGTACGGTAGCGCTCATAAAACCGGGTCTCGACGGCAACGACGAACAACAGTTGCGTCGGGATAATCGTCAAGTAGGACCAAAAGATGGCCGTATCATAATACGGGTTGAACAGGAACGAGTCCGCGATGATGACACGTCCTTCACCGAACCAGATGATGAAATTCGTGACCCAAATCCCGAGCACGTACAACACGCCGATGGCGAACAAGTCTGGATAGCGGTCGAAGTACTTGAAGTACGAGAACTCTTTCACCGCGTAACGGAGCGGGAACGTCCGGAGCATCGCGAAGAACAACCCGAACAACGTCACAATCATCCCGACCGTGAAACCGAGCAACAGCTCGAGACTCGACGGGTCGACCATGAGACGGCTAATCGCATAGACGCTCCCGACCGAGATAAGTCCGCCGAGCAGGAAGCTATAGGCCACCGCTTGATAATACTTGGCGGCACTTAAAAACAAGAACATGACCCAGATGACGTTAATCGTCATGAATAAAACGAACAACGTCAGTTTGTACAGAAAATCGAGCGGCGACAATAGCCAAAAGATACTATACAGCAAGCTTGCCGCGAGAATCGTCACTTTGAGCATCCCGGTGAACACCGGGAAAATCTCATGTGCCTTCTTCTCATAAAACAAGTCCGCCACGTATCGGGTGACGACGAGCTGTTGAAAACTGAACAAGATTTGCGAGAAGATGAACGCGTACGAGACCGAGATCATGAAGAGCGTCCGTTCGGCGAGCGACAACGTCGGCATTTGGAACGCCAACCATTGAATCGTACCGACGACCAAGATGACAATCAACCACGGTCCGGATGTGACGAGGCCGGAGAACGTGTACGCCTTCAGCCGGGACGAATAGTAGTCTTCTTGGAACAACTTCTGTAACTTAAACCCGATGCCCGCCATACTGTTCCCTCCTCGCTTCATAGATAGCCTTATAGCGGTCCACGACTTGTTGGAGACGATAATATTGGCGGACCCGCTCCCGTCCGTTCTTGCCGAACCGCATTCGTTCCTGCGGGTAATCCATCATCCATTCGACTTTGTCGGCGACCGCTTCCGGATGAACCGGTGGCACGATGAAACCGGCCGGACCAAACGGGTCATCCGCTCGTCCGTATAAAAGCTCGGAACAGGCGCCGACATCGGTGGCGACCCACGGAATCCCGGCGGCCATGCCTTCGAGAATCGCGAGCGGCTGCCCTTCCGAGATGCTCGTCAGGAGCAGTAAATCAAAGGTCGGCAAATACGTTTGGACGTCCACTTTCCCGGCCAGTTCGACATAATCGCTCAATCCGCTCTGTTCGATGAGCAGACGGCACTCTTCCGCATATTCTTCATCCTCGTCGAGTGGACCCATGATTGTCAGTTTGAACAGACGATGCCGCTCCTGCAAAATCTTGGCGGCGTAAATCATCGTCTTCAAGTCTTTGATGGGAACGAGGCGGACGATGGCACCGATTTGAAAGAGGTCGTGCTCCGGACGATTGACCGTCGCCTGGATTTGTCGGTCGGCAATCCCGTTGGCGATAATTTTCGTCTTCTCGCTCGGGGCGCCGATCCATTCCTGATATTCGCGATTCCGCTCGAACAAGGTGATAATTTCATCGGCCGCGTTATACGCCTCGCGGGACAAGTGGTGGAAGAACCGGACCCATCTCGGCTTATACGGCGCCGGAATCCAATACGACTGTAAAATTTCTTCCTCGCGTTCACGGGAATAAATGCCATGCTCGGTCAAGATGAACGGGATCCCTTGCGTCTCTTTCATGTAGGAAGCGACTACCCCGGCATAACCCGTCGATACGGAATGGACGAGGTCGACTTTCGGGAGCGGCTGATGGAGCACCCGCAAAATCGGGGTGTACATGCTTTGCCACATCCAGAAATAGTCGATGAACGAGCCGCCGTTCATCTCTTCGGCGTAGGCGGCCTTCACGTTGCGCCAAAAGAACTCGCTCGCGAAAAACGCCTCGCTCGAAGGCACTTCTTTCCCGAGTAGTCGCAACGCTTGCCGGTTCGGGCTTCTTAACATGAGCCAATCCGACACGTTCTGTTCGTCGTCGGCACCCCACTTCAATCGTCCCCTCGCGCGTTCACCTACGTCGTTCAAATACAGATGGGTGATGCCGGAGACGTTCGGAGGGAGCGCGTATTTCATGTCTTCTGGCCGTTTCTCGGTCGGTTGAATCGAGATGATTTCAAACGACACCTCGGGCATCGCCTCGATTAACGTCTGCGTCCAGCTCGATACGCCTCCGCTCACGTACGGATAACTGCCCTCTAAGACAAGTCCGATTTTCATTGCGCTTCCCCCTTGATGTCGATCTCAGCGTTCGCCGATGTCAGTTTGACGAGATAGAGCGGTCGGTCGGCCTCCCACTGCTCGACCGTCCCGAAATCAAACTTTCCTGTCTCGAGTGACTGGCCCGGTTTCAGGCGAATCGTAAAATGAGACGGGTTGACGAGCCCTTCCCCGGCCAAATAGACCGTCGACTCATCGAACGTGACGTTCAAATCAGCTTGTTGGTAGGTGATCATCTTTTCGGTCGCGTAATGTTGCGTATACGCTTCGAGATGCGGATATTGGTCTCTCACGTCATGGACGATTTTTCGCAGGCTCGTGAACATCGTATCCCAGTCCCGTCCGAAGGCCCGGTCTGGATCGATGACATCATCCGGGTGAATGAAGTGTGAAAACACGCCGAAGTTGGCGATTGCATCGACCATCTGAAAAATCGAGCCGCGCTCTTCCCCGTAATCGCTCGTCACGCGCGGGAAATGATAGAGATTCGGGTGCGTCGCATCAAATTCGAACTCTTGCACGAAATCCCCGCTTTCCGGTTCTCCGGTGTAGAGCGAGGCGATTGTACGAAGTTCCGGCAACGCCTCGGCAATCGCATCGACCCCGGTCCGGTTGAGCGCGTTCGACGGTGGGACGTATGACTTGAGCGTCTCGGCCGGGAAATAGTTCGCAAATACGGATTCGGCCTGTAATAACGACCGTTTCATCTCGTCTTTATCTTTCCACGGGATATATCCATACGTCGGATCAATCGGTTCATCGGCCGTGACGAGCGACTGATGATTATAGCCATGCAGGCCGATTTCACCGCCGTGGGCAATCAGTTTTCGCCCGAAATACAACATCGGAAACTCGCCGCGCTTAATCAACTGCTCATCGACAAGTTCCATCTCTTCCTCATACGTCCCAATCATGGCACCTGTATAAATCACATCGTCGTCTTTCGCTAAATCGACCATGTCTTCCCACCAATCTTCGGCGAAGAAGTCTTTGACGGATTTATCAAGCGGGGTGGCAGAGACATCTTTCATCTTCCCATCCATGACCGGTGCCGGGAAATCATCAATGTACATGAGTTTGATGGCCGCTTGTGCCGTGACGAACGCCGGTGGCATCGTGCCGAGCGTCTGCACGAACAGCCCGCGAATCATCTTTTGGTTCGTGATGGTCGTGTTCCAGTATAGGACGTTCCCTTCGCCGACTCCGTATTCCCACAGGATTGGGAAACCTTCGGCTGACAACATGACGTTGGCGTCATCCGCGATCGCAAAGTCGACGACGCTATGAACGAACAGGTCGTCCGGCGGATTCAAGTCGACATAGCCCGGGAAAATCGTCTCCTCGAAATTCAAGCCGTATACGTCCGGCACATACTCACCAATTTCTTCAATCCCGGTCAACGCGTTCCACGCGGGGTCTTTGAACCGGTTCGCGAACACGAGGTTGCCGCCCTGTTCGACGTAACGCTTCATCGCGACGAACGGCCATCTCGATGAATCTTCTCCGGTAAAAATGATAATCGTATACGGAGAAGGCGCAATCGATCCGACGACACCAGGACTGACTTCACGCACGTCGAGCTTCGCGTACTGCAAGCCGTGACGCAGATTGTCCGCCGTCTCGACCGCCAAATCTCCTTCATCCCGGACGAGATAAATTTGAAGTTGATGTTCGCCCGCTTTCGCTGACGCATCACTCTTCAATTGATCGATATTCATCTGCTGCTCGGCGACGTTCGGCAGTAACGTGTGCAGCGAATGAATCCGTAAGTATTGAATCGCACCGACGATGACTAGAAATAAGACGATGAAGAGCGAGAATGAGATTACAGTTCGTTTTTCCATGATGTCGTGTCACTCCATTCTTCAAACAACAGTCGGTACTCATACGGCACATCCTCGAGCGAAAACTGGGTCTGCATCATAAACATGACCGCCTTCACTTCGTTCCAACGCTCCCGCTCATAATAGAAGTTGATGAGCATGAGGTGGGCCTCGATTCGTTCAGGGAAATGATGGACGTACTCCTTCAGGATGTTCAATTGCTCTTTCGGATGCTGTAACGTGAGATAAATCTCGTTCAAGTCTTCATAAATCCATGGTGCCGGCGGATAGAGCGTCTTTACTTTTAACAATTCTTCAAGCCATGCGGTCTGCTTGTCCTTCAACATGACCTCAGTGATGAGCTCGCTATGAATCATCCGTTTATAGATTGTCGCGAGCCGTTGAATCGTGTCCGGATTCCCTAAATCATACTCGCGTTTCGCTAATTTCAGTTCTTGTTCATACTGATCGATCAAGATATTCATCGTCGCTGCCGCATAGTGGACGGTCTCACTGTCCTTGCTCTCGAGACCCATCTGCAAATATTTCCCTTGCTGGTCAATCGACTGGTTGACGTGCGTCAAAATCGAATGTTTTCGGATGGCCGGATCTTTGGAATTGATGGCATCGGTGAGCGGTAACAAGTGCGCGCTACTATTCGCTTCATGACGAATCTGTTCATAGTTGACGACTTTGAAATCGATATAGTCGTCATAGTCTTCAATCAGACCGCTCCGGCCAAAGCGCTCAGCCAAACGATACACCGCATAGACGGCAAGTTCGGCCAGAAACGGTAAGAACAGACCGAAGCTGAGCGCCGCCACCGCGACGCCATAATCCGGCGCTTTCATTCTTCGTTTCAACACGATCAATAATCCGAAGGCGAGCAGTGCATGAACGACATAAATCCCGATCAATACGAGACGAATGGTAGACTCCATCCCGTCACACTCCCTTCTGGATCAAAATCCCTTCGATCCGGTCATAGATCCGTTGACGGTGTTCTTCACTCGTTCCTGGGAGTAAGAGCAACAGCTTGTTCTCATCCGGGTCATACCCGACGACATCGATCTCCCGTAAATAAGAATGGACGATGGCCTCGATACTCTCGAGTGAGACAGGCTCATAGCCGAGCGGATATTCGAGGACGATATACGGCTGTCCATGGTGAATCTTCTTTTGTTCTTGGATGGCGACGAGTTCTGTGAACGCTGTTTTCTTATAAAACGAGGTGCCTTTATGCATCTTCTCGTGCTGCTCTTTACGAATCAGGTTCTCGGCATTTTGAATGCGTGTGCCAATCCACGAGAAGAGGATATTGAGAACGTGCAAGTCATCGGTCGTCAATTTCCGAAGCGGCAACCGTTTGATGACGACGACTTCTCGGGTCATCCCGTCCACGATGATCGGTGCGAGCAACATCGGGTCCGTGTCCTCGTCGTCGAGTTGACGGAGCGTCGTCTCTTGCACTTGGAAGAACCGTTTGAACATACTCGACGCCTCATCGAGAAAAATCGTTTGCGGAAACTCTTTCTTGTCCGTTTGGCGAATCAAGAGGCGCATCGACTTCTGGGAACGGTCGACGTGGTAGATGGCGACGTCACTCGCGAGGAACGTTTTTTTCAACAGGCGAATCGTCTCGCTCCGAATCAATTCTGGATGCGGTAAATCAAGCGATACGGCCAGTTCATACAATTGGTTCAAGCTGTACTCGGATTGAAGTAGTTTTTGACGAAGTGTGGTTTGCGAAGTGTTGAGTAAATCGACGGTCTCTTTCAAATACGTGTTTTCATCTTTCAGTTCTTCGTTGCGGAACTGGCTGATTTCGTAACGCTCTCGAAATGAGGTGCTGAACAACCCGACGATGACAGTGATGGCGAAGTAGTAAAACAGTGTAAGAAGTGAGTTTGTATCGTAGAACAACAGGAAGATGTCTCCTCCCATTAAGCCGGTGTATAACACTTTATAGAGGAGCAAAATGCCGAAACTGATTAAGCCAAAAATCGTTCCATACCTGAGCGCGAACAGGATGGCGGCCACGTAAAACAAGTTCAGTTCATTTTGAATCGTGCCTAGGCTGAAGAATAAATCGATTCCGATCAATAGTGCGAACACGACAAGAATCTCGACCCATTTGAGCCATGGACGGTCTTGAGCGTACAGAATGATAATCCCCTCCTCATGGATAACATCTCTTCAGTTTTTAATGCGGGATGGTCCCCTGCCCTCGGACAGGTATACATAGTCCTTATCTTCCCTTACCCTAATTACCCCCTAAAAATCCCATGTATTGTAATATGTCGGTTCGTGATAATGGATGAATCCGTTCGCTTCGGCCATATCCCGACTTGTCGCCTCTTCTTGGTCTGAGACGGTGAGGACAGCGATTCCATATTCGTCTTGAATCGCGTTCATTCGATCGAGCATCTCCATCGACCAAGAGTCGGACGTGATTTCCGTGTAGTTAAAACCTTCCCACATGAAGCCTTCCACATAAGGCGCACTCGTTCGTTCAAGCGTCTCGATGCCCCAGTTTTGGACGACTGGGACGCCCGGATATGCCTTTTCAATCGCTTGTAAAAAGGCCTCGAGCCCAGCCAACTGTTCTTCTAAGTCGTCCGGATAGTCGAGGTGGACGTCATCGATATCCCCGACCGTGTCGAGAAAAATTCCGTCCAGATGTTTATTGATGACTTGTTTTTGAATTTCACGGATTAAAATTTTACGGAAGTCGGACGAGCTGATATCCGTCAAATACGAATCCCATTTCGGGAAATAGATGCGTTCCCCGTCCCGATAGAAGAAATCGTCTTTGTCCATTTGGCCGATGAGCGCACGATTCCACGTATCTGCTTCCATCACGTTAATATAGCCGAGCACTTTCGTCCCGTTCGAGCGGATCGTCTCAATCTGTTCCGGCGTATACCAAATCGGTTCGATGATGACGAGGTCGTATCGGGCCATGTCTTCAATGATCGCCTCGGTCGGCATGTTATAAAAAATCTTATAGGAATGGATCTCATCAAAATCAAACGGCTCTTTCGTCGTACATCCTCCTAAAAAGAAGATGAACAATAAGCCGCTCACTAAACATCGTCGCACTCGGACACCTCCTTGTTGAATGAATCCGTCTTGGTGTGAATCGGTCCGTTTGACGGTGAACGATCAGGGAAACAACATAGTACAGACTGTCACAGAAGGGAGAAATGGGCGTGAATTCCATTTTATTGACGATTGCCCTATTATTCGTCGGCTTGAACGTGTTTACCTTCTTTCGGCGCCAAACGTATAGACAGACCGGCTTCGATATGCGCTTGTTCAGCCACTTGTTCGTCAGCCTACTCGGCGTCATGATCGGGTTTGCCTTGATTTACTACGCGCTATCACGCGATGGCGTCATATTGGTGACGTCACTCGAGACGATGAACGCGGTCGATCCGAACTGGCGCAATCTGCTTTACTTCAGCGGGGTCACGTTGCTGTCTATCGGATTCGGCGACCTGCTGCCAATCGGTCCGGCCCGGTTGTTCGCCTTGCTCGAAGCGGCCATCGGGATTTTGTTGCCGACAGCATTTTTTGTAAAATCGATATACAAAAAAGAAGACTGAAGAAAACAGTCTTCTAACGTCCAGTAATCAGCAAATACATGTTGAAGGCGACAAGTCCAAGCGGAAATAAGGCCACGACTAAAATCGGCCATTTTTTCGTCCGGATGCCGACAAATAAGAGTAAACTCCCCACTAGGAGCGCGATGAACGTCGTATACGGATTCAAGCGTCATTCCCCCTTCTATAGAGGGGCTTTTCCCGACTCAACCGAAAACTAATCGTTTGAACACCAAAGCGTCGAAAAGGCGTCACGAATTCGTCGGGCTTCCATCTCCGCAAACGGATATCCGGCTTGGTCGGCCACGCGGCGACTGACACATTCAAATTGTTCCACCAACGTCGCATGGGCCGTTTCCATCGCTGTCACTTCGACCAAAGTGTATGTATCAAGATAAGCCTGCCATACTTCAGGGGCCAGATGCTTCTCAAGCCCATCCCCAGACTTTCCTCCGTTCGCCGTAAAGTTTGTCGCAAAGCCGACGTCCCATGCAAGCATCTGCCGGAGCATCGTTCGCATGATCGTCACATGGTCGAAAGCGTATAACAGTTGACCCCGCTTGATACCTTTGACGACGTAAAGCGACACCCACCAAAACTCGTTCCAACACTGCTCATAGTCAAATCGGCTCGGTCGGTGGATGCGGTACGTGTCATCAGATGGAATCGGTTCACCGGCAATCCCGTCTTTATCGACGAGGACGAGACTGAGTGAGTCCGCTTGAATCGCCTGTTGCACGTCACGCAGCGGGCGAACGGTCAAATCGACGCGATGACCGGCTGCAAACTGGACGAGAAACGCGAAACGCTCATATTCGTCGCCTCCCGGCACCTCGTCCGGCATCTGCATGATCAAGACGTCCCCGAGCGGCAGCATCCAGGAACGGTCCTCGATGAACGTGGTCACGTCTTCGACGAAACAAGTGACATCGACGTCTTGAAAGAAGTCCACCGGCACGTTCGGATTGACGAGCGACCCGTTCAAGACGAGGACGCGGACGTCTTCCCGCTCCGCGGCCACGGACGTCAAATGCTCGAGCACTTGCTCATTGGTCATATGACGTTCGCCCCGAGCGAGCGGGCGATTTGGACGGCCTGTATCACATCGATCGTCGCTTGTTTCAGGATGACGTCCGAGAAATCGACCCCGTCCATCTCGGCCCCTACAAAATCGGCACCGGTGCAATCCGCGTGCTGCAACACGGCGCGGGACAAGACGGCGTTCGTCCAGCGTGATTCTTTCAAATCCGCACCGTATAAATCGGCCTCGGTCAACCGGACACCGGACCAATCCATCTTCCGGAGCGGGGCGTGACGCAGATTGACGAACGACCAATCTCCTTCACGCACGACGACCCCTTCGAACGTGCATGACTCGAACGACGAGCCTGTCATCTTGCACTGATCGAACTCGCTCAAAAACAGATTCGCCCCATTGAACTGACAGTTCAAGAACGAGCTGCCGCTGTGGCGCGAGGCGTTCCACTTCGAATCGGTGAAGTCACAGTTGATGAAACGACACTGTTCGGTCTCGAACTCGGTCGCATCGATATAGGTGAAGCGACAGTTCTCGAACGTCGTCTGCGTAAGTTGGATGTCACGGAGCGTCTCGTCGCGGAAGTCCTCACCTTTATAACTCTCATTTGATTGAAACATGACCTGCCTCCTTGGCGTATACTTGATGTAGCTTAAGGAATGGAGTGATGAAAATGGATATCGTATTTCCGACCGAGCACGGCACGTTCAATTATCGCGTTGCCGGCATCTGGGTCCAGGACGGTCATTTGCTCGTTCATCGGAACGTGAACGATGACTTTTGGGCGTTGCCGGGCGGCCGGGTCGGCATCGGCGAAGAAGCCGAGCTCGCCTTGACGCGTGAGCTGCAAGAAGAACTCGAAGCGACACTGACGGGAACGACGTTCGCTTTCGTCTCCGAAAATTTCTTCACGTATTTGGAGCGCACCGTGCATGAGATCGGCATGTACTTTTATGTATCGGGTGACCTCCCGCTCCGGCATGGAGACTTCCACGGACCGGAAGGCGATCACCTCATCTATCGTTGGCAGCCGCTCGACGCGCTCCGGGACTTGAAACTCTTCCCGGAGACACTCTATGCGTTGCCGCAATCACTGCCGCCCCACTTTATCGATCGCTGAGCTTGATAGAATCGACTTCAACTCGTGCAAGTCTTGAATCTCATATGTCGTCTCGACCGACGCCGCAATCTCGTGCGGATTGTACCAGCACGTGTCGAGCCCATACATGCGCCCGCCGGCGATATCTGCCGTCAGCGAGTCACCGACGATGAGTCCACGTTGCGGTGCCACGTTCGGCACGCGGTCGAACACGTAATCGAAGAACGGTTCCATCGGCTTTTGCGATCCGGTCGCATCCGAGACGAACACATCCTTGAAATAAGGAAGCAGTCCCGACGCTTCGAGCCGCTTGAACTGCGTCTCCGTCACACCGTTCGTGACGATATAGAGCGGATACTGTTCACTGAGCGTTTGGACGAGCTCGAGTGCCCCATCGATGATGTGTACCCCGTCGTGCAAATGGTCGCGATAGCGCTGTTCGACTTCATGCGCGTCGATTGTGATGCCGAGCGTATCGAACAGTTGCGTGTGTCGGCCCATTAAGACGTCTTCCCGTCCGACCTCGCCACGCTCGAACGCGCGCCATAATCCGTTATTGATCGTCACGTACTGTTGTTTCAATTCATCTGTCATCCGAACGTTGTGTGCCGCGAGCAACTGCTCCAAGGCGACGTGCTCGCTCTGTTTAAAGTCGAGCAACGTGTCGTCGACATCGAATAAAATCGCTTCATACCGTTTCATAATCTCTATTACCCCTCTCTGCCTCTAATGTACAGGAACAGACATAGAAGTTCAAAAAAGGAGCGAGCCCTATGCCCAAAAAGCCAATCACCAACCTCGAGTATTCGAACAAAGAACTCGAATCGTTTTTTTACTTTGCCGATGAGACATTCGGCATCGATTTTCGCGAGTGGTACAAAGCTGGCGAATGGACTGACCACTATCGCTGTTATTCATTGACGTTCTATCGGAATGTCATCTCGAACGTCGGGATGAGCCGAATGACAGTGATGATGGACGGAACCGCGCGCGAAGCGTATCAAATCGGAACGGTCATGACGGACGAGATCCGACAAGGACAAGGGCTCGCCACCCGCATCTTTAAGCATTTGTTCAAGCAGCATGACACGGATGGGTTACCTTATTTTTTGGCTTGTGACGAAGGGGTTGCACCATTTTACGAGCAACAGGGGTTCTCCGTCCAACCCGAACCGGAGCTATTCGTTTCAGTCTCGGGATCGGCTTCCCTACTCGAACATGTTGACGTCGATGCCGAACAGTGGCGTCGTTTCAAACTAGAGTCACTCCCGTTTTCACCGCGTCTGTATACGACAGACGACATGCACATTTGGATGTTCCATTACTATCAAGGGATGGACGAGGACGTGTATCGTTTCGATGACGTCCATGTCATTTATATGATTGAGCGCTCGCGCTTAAACTTGTATGCCGTGCTGTCGCCGCGGCCTGTCGATATGCGTGACGTCGTGGCCCGGCTCTCCTTTGAAGGCATCACCGAAATCGTCTTTAAATTCACGCCGGACCTGGACGGTGTGGAGCAACGTCCGTCCCGCGAAGGCCAATGGATGATTCGCATGAACGAAGGACAATTTTTCCCGGAAGGTTGTCGCTTTCCTTATTTATCGAAAGCATGAAAAAAACTCGCCTTAGGGGCGAGTTTTTTGCGTATGAAAGGCATGTCCGAGCGACTGCGCCGCTTCTTTGACGGCTCGTCGCGCTTCCGGAACGTATGCGTAGTAGTTGACGAAGCCGTGGATGAGTCCTCCGTAATTGTGATACGTCACCGGGACACCGAGACTAATCAATTTATTGGCGTACGCTCGGCCGAGGTCACGGAGCGGGTCATATTCTGCCGTCAACAGCGTCGTCGGCGGCAGTTTCGCCAAATGTGGCGAAACGATCGGCGAGGCGTAGGGGTGGGTCAATTCAGTCTCGTCATGAAAGTATTGGTGTTGGAACCAACGAATCAACGCCTCGTCGAGCAAATAGCCGGTCGCATACTCGATTAACGATAACGGCAGATTCTCCTCGGTCCCCGTCACCGGATAAAATAACAGCTGATGCATGGCGAGGGGACGGCCTTGCTCGATGGCCATCAAAGCGCTGACCGTGGCGAGCGTCCCCCCAGCGCTGTCACCGCCGACGGCGATGCGCTCGGCATCGATTTCGAGTTCCGAGGCGTGATCCGCAATCCAAACGAGCGCCTCATAGCTGTCGTAGACGGCTGTCGGGAATTTATGTTCCGGCGCGAGTCGATAACCGACCGAGATGACGGTACAGTCGGCCTCATTCGCGATCGTCCGGCAAATCGCATCATGCGTGTCGAGACTCCCCGTGACATAGCCACCCCCGTGATAATAGACGAGGGCAGGGGCAAGCGTTCGACTCGATCGATAGATGCGGATTGGAAGTGAGCGATTCGGGAGCGTGATCCAGCGCTCCTCGACATCAAGCACATGTTCTCTATGTTGAAATCGGGTCATCATTGCGTCTTCTTGTCGTCTTAATTCGAGCGGATCCAATTGGTCATATGTGGTCGAGAGCTGATTTTGAAACTGGTTCAAATAAAATTGAATCGTCGGATTGACTGGCAATGGGAATCCCTTCTTTCTCTTTTAGGCGTTCAGTTGCCTATTCCCAGCCGCGTCCGACCTTAAGCAGATTCACGTGCTTTTTGCAAAGCACGACGATACATATACGCCAAAACGACACCACTCGCGTAAACAATGGTCCAGACATTCACGAGGATAGACTGGCCAATCGGCTTGAAGAAATAATCCCACGCCCCATCGACGTGCCAAACCATCGCCGTGGAAATGACATACGATACGATGAGCCCACATGCGAGCCACGGGAACATCTCACGCCGCCCAAACCACCACACACTCGACCACACGATCGCTGGAATCAGAAGATAACCGAGCGCATTCCCCCATAGAAAGTCTGCCGCTGTCACGAAAAAGCCCCACGGCAGACACAAGATCGCGACAAAAATGATTCGTCCGAGCATCATGCTTGTCCCTGTTGATTCTTTTTCCACCAGACGAACAAGAAGACCCCCATCCCGACGAACAGAATCAGCATCGAGAAAATAAGTTGTTGCTCGAGCGGCAAACTCGTCTGGGCAAACGCGTATTGTGGTCCGAATAAGAGAATCGGAATGATCAGATTGATCCATGTCTTCGTCCACACCGAGACGGTGAGCAACGTGACGACGGCCAGTCCGAACAATACGAGTTGACCGGTTGGACCGAACACGATCGTCGGGGTCTCGACGAAGATGTCGAGTATCATCAGCCCGAGGAACAATGTCATCGGCAGCGCAGCGAGCGTGATGTACGTCGCCCCATTTTTAAATTTGCTTTCTTTTGAGCGGACCGACATGTGGCGGAACGCTTGTGAGGCGGCCAGCAAGAACAGGACGGCGATGAGCGGGAACCCAATCAACTGGACCGTCGAGAATGTCATCTCGCCTTGAATGAAATTAGCGATGATGATGTAGGCGAACACGTTCGGAATGATCATCGCAACAATTTTGACGAATCCCTTCACGTCAAACGTCATCTCGCTTCCGAGGTGTTGCATGTAGTCTTTCGGGCTCTGGCCGACGACCTCGTCCACACCTTTTCCCGCTCGTTCCGCTTCTTCGAGATGGTCTTTTAACTCCTCGACAACTTCTTTTACTTCATCTTCCGATTTCCCGCTCGACATGAGATATACCGCCAAGTCATCCAAAAAATCACGACTCTTTTTTGAAAGTTCCATCTTCATTCCCCTCTCCGAGTACGCGGTCGACACCGCTTGACACTTCCGCCCAACGTTGTTTGAAGGCCAGCAACTCTTGGTGCCCCGCCTCCGTCAAAATGTAATATTTTCGTTTCGGTCCCCCTGATGGTAACGCTTTTTGGACCGTCTCGACCCACCCTTCTTTCTTCATCCGTAACAGGACCGGGTAAATACTGCCCTCACTCACCATCGTGAATCCGTACGCCTGCAACTTCTCCGACATCTCATAGCCGTACGTCTCTCCTTTATCGATGATGGCCAACAGGCAACCTTCGAGCAATCCTTTTAACATTTGACTCATCGCCATGGCGTATCCTCACTTTCACCAAACTAACTTGTTATACATAATAGTAATGGAAGGAGCTACCATTTGCAACTACTTTGTAAAACAAGTTAGTTGCGCATCGATAGGTTTAATTTTTCAAATCAGGTGAATACTTCTTAAGGTGAAGCAAAAAGATAAAGGAGTGTTTGAACATGCATACCGATTTTACGAAGATGTACATTGATGGCCAATGGGTCGAAGGATCAAGCGACAAATCGATCGATAACACCAACCCGTTCACGGACGAGACATTGTTCTCGATTCGTTCGGCCGACGAGTCTGATCTCGACAAGGCTTATGCCGTTGCGAAAGAAGCACAAACCGAATGGGCGACGATGCTGCCACAAAATCGACGGGCCTTGATTGAGAAGTTCGCCGAAGTGACGTTACAACATAAAGAAGACATCATCGAGTGGCTCGTCAAAGAATCGGGTAGCACACGTATCAAAGCAGAAGGTGAATTTTTAGCATCGATGGCGATCATCAAAGAAGCGGCGACGTTCCCGTTCCGCATGGACGGACTCATCAAGCCGTCAATCGTCCCGAACAAAGAGAACCGGGTTTACCGGAAACCGCTCGGTGTCATCGGCGTCATCAGCCCATGGAACTTCCCGTTCCACCTCGCGGTCCGCTCAATCGTCTCCGCGCTCGCGACGGGCAATACCGTCGTCGTCAAACCGGCGACAGCGACACCGGTCACAGGTGGTCTCCTGTTCGCCTCGTTATTTGAAGAGGCGGGTCTTCCGAAAGGCGTCTTGAACGTCGTCGTCGGTCGCGGTTCGGAAATTGGGGACGCCATCGTCGAGCATCCGGTGCCAAAACTCATTTCGTTCACTGGTTCGACCGAGGTCGGCAAAGGCATCGCCGAGAAGGCCGGACGCCTGTTGAAGAAAACAGCGCTCGAACTCGGCGGGAATAACGTCTTCGTCGTGTTAGACGACGCCGACATCGACCGTGCCGTCGAATCGGCCGTCTACTCGAAGTTCTATCATCAAGGGCAAATCTGTATGTCGACGAACCGGATTCTCGTCGCCGAGTCGATTCACGATGCGTTCCTTGAAAAATTTGTGGAGCGGGTTCGCGCCTTGAAGTTCGGCAACCCGAACGAATCGGATACACAAGTCGGGCCGCTCATCGATCACGATCAAGTCGACCGCATCCTCGATCAAATCAAGCAGACGGTCGACGCCGGTGCGACGCTCCAGGTCGGCGGCAACGCTGACGGGAACGTGCTCGAGCCGACCGTCGTGAGCGGTGTCACAAATGACATGCCACTCGCGAAAAATGAGATTTTCGGACCGGTCGCCGTCATTCTGTCGTTCAAAGATGACGCCGAGGCGCTGAAACTCTCGAACGAACTCCCGTACGGACTGAGCGGTGCCGTCCACGGTTCAATCTATCGCGCGACCGAGTTCGCCCGCCAAGTCGAGACGGGGATGATTCACGTCAACGACCAATCGGTGAACGATGAGCCGCACTTGCCGTTCGGTGGTGAGAAAGATTCTGGTCTTGGCCGTTTCAACGGCGAATGGGTGCTTGAGGAGTTCACGACGCTCCAATGGGTATCGGTCATGCATGAACGCCGTGAATACAAACCATTTTTCTCATAAGCACAAAAAACTGTTTCGGTCCGTGGACCGAAACAGTTTTTTTATACCTTCTTGACGAATTCTGATTTGAGCTTCATCGCACCGAAGCCGTCAATCTTGCAGTCGATGTCATGGTCCCCGTCGACGAGACGGATGCCTTTCACTTTCGTGCCTTGTTTGACGACGAGCGACGTCCCTTTCACCTTTAAATCTTTGATGACCGTGACCGTGTCCCCGTCTTGGAGCACGTTTCCGTTCGCGTCTTTGATTTGCGCGTCCGCTTCTGCTTCAGCCGACTCACTCGGTGACCACTCGTACGCACATTCTGGACAGACGAGCAAGCTCCCGTCCTCATACACGTAAGACGATTGACACTTCGGACAATTCGGTAGTTCTGTCATGCTGATTCCTCCATTCGATTCACTGTCCCCAGTATACCGTATTTTCGGAACGTCGACAGCTAGCGGTCAGCCTTCTTGCGGAGCCTCGGGGCCTTTCAAATCGAGTTGATAAAACGATAAGTCGAGCCACTTTCCGAACTTGTAGCCGGCTTTTTTAATCGTACCGGAATGGACGAACCCTAACTTTTCATGTGCTTTGACGCTCGCGATATTGGCTGCATCGATGCCACCAATCATCGTCTTCACATCCCGCTCTTCACCGATGCGGATGATTTCTCGGAGCAGCTTGTTGCCGATGCCTTTGCTGCGGTATCCAGGATGGACGTACACCGAGTGTTCGACCGTATAATGATAGGCCGGCCAAGGACGAAACGGTCCAAACGTGGCAAAGCCCATCACGACATCCCCTTCCTCCCATACGATGATTGGAAGTCCGGCCGCTTTTTTCTCCTCGTACCAAGCGATTCGATTTTGAAGCGTCACCGGTTCGTAGTGATAGACGGCGGTACTGTTGACGATGGCATCATTATAAATATGTAAGACAGCTTGAAGATCATCTCGACGACAATTGCGAATCATGAGAACACCACTTTCATACGTTTTCTTCATTATACTTATCTCGATTTCAAAATACACCTGGCGATTCGCTCCCACATAAAAAAGTCAGCCGTTTTGACTGACTTTTTCACATTATGCTGCCAAACGATCGCACATCGAGGCGCACTCGACACAGACGCGCGCACATTCTTGGCAATGGGCATGCTTATGTTTCTCGCATTCCTGGGCACACGCCTTACAGACGACCGCACAAGCCCGGGCGAGTTCGGGCACGAACGCCGAATCTCGCGTCATCGCCTCGGCGAGAAACGAACAGATGGCGGCGCACTCCCGGTCGAGCCGGATGCAGTCAACCATCATCTTAACGTCATGTTCTTCCAGGCACGACTCGAGACAGTAATTACACGTCTCCACACAATCACGTAACGTCTCCAGTTCATTTGCATAAATCCGATGCATACAATCAGCCTCCTTTTCCAAAACGAAGTGACAGTCACATCCTCTTTGTTCCCTAATCTTCAAAAGAAAAACGACCGTCGACTAGTGTCTCGGGTCGTTCACAAACGTACGGTATAAATAGGCGACTCCGTTCAACAAACGCTCTGAATAGCGCTTCGGCATGAAACGGAGCCGATAAAACCGATACATCCGCTTCAAGTCTTCCCATTGGTGATCGACGTGCTGTCCTTGGCGGAAGCGGGCCAAGTCGATTAAATAAATACGGCCTTCCGGCGTCAAAATCAAATTGCGCAAATGAACGTCCGATGGCGTCAGCCCGAGGTTTCGTGCCGCGATGAGCGCTGCATCGACTTGCTGAATGTACGACGCATCAATCCAAATTCCTTCCGTCAAACATTCGAATAGCGTCTTGCCCTCGATGTAGTCGATGACGATATAATTCACACCTGCTTCATACAAGCGTGGGAATTGAGGTAACCCTTCGAGCGTTCGATAAATCACAGCCTCTTCAGCTGCGATATGCGTATAATCCGGAAAGAACACTTTGATGACGAGTCGCGTGTCTTTTATGCGAAACACGGCGGCACTGCGCCCAATCCCGTGCAGTTCGAGATCGGCATGAGCGGCGGTCACGTATGTTTCCTGACCTTGTTGCTCAAACGTGACGTTCGCATATTGTTCGTAATGATTCATAAGTCACTCCTCTTTTTCTAATCATCTCTGTCTCATCATAACTGAAATCGCTTTAGTTTGACTCGGTTCATGTCCTTCCAATACGCCCCAAAAGTGACGCCCTCCTGTTTTATCCTTATAATGAAAGCGACAAACAATGAGGAGGAACTTACCATGCAACGCATCGAACTGACAGAAGACTTATCATTCTCACGAATCATTCACGGCATGTGGCGTTTGGCCGAATGGGACATGAGCCCGCAGGAACGCCTCACTTTCATCGAACAATGTATCGAACTCGGCATCACGACGTTCGATCACGCTGATATATACGGTGGCTATACGTGTGAAGGATTGTTCGGCGAAGCGCTTCGTCTCAAGCCATCACTCCGCGATCAAATCGAGATTGTGACGAAGACCGGCATCAAGCTGACAGGCTCTTTCAACCCTGGCCAATCCATCAACCATTATGATACGACGAAAGAACATATCATCCGTCAAGCCGAGCGCTCGCTACAGGAGCTCGCCATCGATCAGATTGACACGCTTTTGATTCACCGTCCCGACCCGCTCATGGACCCGGACGAAGTCGCCGAGGCGTTCATCACGTTGCAACGAAGCGGAAAAGTGCGTACGTTCGGGGTCTCGAACCATGTGCCGGCAACCCAACAGTTGTTACAGTCACGTTTACCGTTCCAACTCGTGACGAACCAGCTTGAGCTCTCACCGATGCAACTGAAGCATTTTGAAGATGGTACTGTCGACCTATGCCACGAGAAACGGATGCCACTCATGGCGTGGAGCCCTCTCGCCGGCGGACAACTGTTCACCGAGGCCGCTTACGCACCGCTTCGTGAAAAATTGGAGGAAATCAGCGATCGACATCAAGCGGGCGGCATCGACGCCGTCGTCTACGCGTGGCTCTTGAAGCACCCGGCCAAGATCATGCCGATCGTCGGATCTGGGAAAATTGAACGAGTTCGGACCGCCGTCGATGCGCTTCAGATTGACCTGACGCGAGAAGAATGGTTCGAAATTTTGAAGGCGGCCCGTGGTCGCGACGTGGATTGAAGGTAAAAATAAACAAATAACCCCTTTTTAATTCCATTTTGTTATTTTCGACGATTTTCGTCATTTTCAAGAACGTCTACATCACAACGTTCATTCGTCAAAAATCGACACGTGTCAAATGGAGAAATTCCATTTCATATCCATAAGTGTAAAACAAGCCCGTTCAGTTCAAGTGGAGCGGGTTTTTTGATTTTTTTAAAAAAAATCGCATTAATTTTCCTAAGACTATAGTCACAAAAAAATGGTGCTAAAATGATGAAAGTTAATCATTAAAGGAGTGCACCCTGTGAAAAAGTACCTGATTCTTTGTATGCTCGCCATGTTGTTCGTCCTGTTCGGATGCGAAGAAGAACATGCATTTCGTTTACATACGGCTCCAGAGTACTATCAAGGTCGCGCCTCTCTGCCTTCTGGTCAACAAATCGAGATGACCGAGTCCGACCGGACGAACGTCCTTGATGCCTGTTACCCAGAGGACGCCATCACCCGTGCGCCTGATGGAGAGCGTCTCTTGATTGGCACGGTCAAATTGAGCCAACCGCTTACGACCACGGCCTCGACCGAAGTCTTTCCGACCGCCACATTTTTTGAAGTGGAAAATCAAACCTACGTCCAATGCCAAGGCGACACCATCACCTATATGAAACAAATCGATGCGTTGCCGGATAGTCTCACTCCGTACCGCGACCAAGCCGTCTCATCATCCGCGACGTCGAAGCTTCGAGTTGCGCAACCGCACGAGCAAGTCCATTTCACCGAAGAGATGAAAAAACCGGTCGGCAATGAGCCTTATCCAAAACGTCACGGTTTCGAACAGACGCTCGTCCACGTGACGATGCCGTTCAACGGTTCGTTCGAATTCACGTTCGAGTCACCCGAATCGCGTGAGACCATCACGTTGCCCATCAACGAATCGTCACGTCAACCGTTCCTGTCCCTCGGCTTAGGGACCGAAGTGTCTCAAGACACGCAACAGTACGGGCTCCATCTGTCATCCGATCAGACGTTATATGAGGACGTCCTGCGACCGCAGGATGCCACCTACGATCGAATGCTCGGGACGCGGCAGGCGAGCACGCTCCCGACCAAACTCGTTCCGAACGAGCGCTATCCACTGTTCAGTTTCTCCTTCATCCGCGATGGCAAACCTTATAAACAAGTCGTTTCTATCACCTATAAAGAAGAGACGTTGTTGCACGGCGACCGCTTGAAAACAAAAATGCGGCAACAATTCGCCAATCGACGTCACGTCGTCGCCCATGAACTGGCTCTAATCGGCACAGAATCAAAAGATGCACCGTTCTTGCATCATGCCAACGCCGAGACCGTCCAGTTCGTGTTTCAAGCCATCGATCGCTCAAAAGCCGTGGCCACGGCCGGAACCCCAGCGCCGACCCCTTATTTGACGGTGTTCGAGGGCATTTGTGCTCAAACGTTCGATCTCAGTTACACGGAAGACGATGTAATTTTGACAAACACGAAGACAGGCTCACATTTCAAATTGCTCCGCGCCGATGCCGAACGGTGGCGCGACCTTTCCATCGGACAAGCAAACAACTGACGACACTTTTCAAGCCAGACTGGCTCACCGGTCTGGCTTTACACGTTATATAGGCAAAATCGGAAAGCCTCCTTGGCTCGCTATGCGACAATGACAACAAACAGTGCAAAGGAGAGAGTGTGATGACGAAACGATTCGAGCGCGACGTCGCCAGCCATTGGCCGGTCGCCTATAAACAAAACGGATATCCGCACGTGCAGCAGGGTTGGGTCTTGCCTCCGGAACGAAAAGACGAGTTCGACCCGTTCATCTTGATGGCCGAGGACTGGTTCAAGCGGGGAACGTTCTCTGACCATCCTCACCGCGGCTTCCAGACCATTACCTACGTGATTGACGGACGACTTGAACATATCGACAACCATGGCGGACATTCGATTTTAGATGCGGGTGACGTTCAATATATGAATGCGGGCTGGGCGGCACGTCATGCCGAGGAGGCCGTCGACGACGACTTGATTCATACGCTTCAACTATGGCTCAACTTGCCGAAAACACTTAAAACGACGACGACATCTTACCAAAACGTATATGTCGAAGAGGCACCGCTCGTGCCGATTGACGGAGGACACGTGCGTGTCTATTCGGGTGACATCGCCGGAGTGACCGGACCGATGGACAGTCTCGTCCCCATCACGATGAGCGAAGTGAGCTTACAGAGTGGGGCCGCCTATGAGCACATCATCCCGACGAATCATAACGCTTTCGTCTACGTTCTCGCGGGTTCCCTCGAACTCGGAACATCAGCGACACCGCTTGCGAAGACGCACGCGGCGACGCTCACGTACGATGAGACGAGTGACGGTGAGAGCGTGGTCCGCCTCAAAGCGACGTCACGTGCGAAACTGCTCATCTACTCAGGTAAGCCGATTCGGGAAGACTATATCGCCCACGGTCCGTTCGTCATGAACACCGAAGAGGAGATTCGTCAGGCGTTCCGCGACTACCATGCCGGTGGTTTCGGTCCCCCGGCCGTCAAATAAAATAAGCCGCGCCTAGGGCGTGGCTTATTTTTTATCTGGCATGAGCACGGTCTGCTGCGTCGGGACGCGACCGATCGGGACGGTCCGTTCGACGAGGACATAGCGCTTACCGTCTACTTCAAACTTCCGGTCGCCGAGATAATGGGCCGACTTCCCGTCTTCATACAGCTTCGTCAAAATCGCCGGCACATATTCATTCAAGTTCGTGTAATGCTCATCGAGCGTCATGACGATATTGCCTTTGCCATAGCCCAACCATTGGTTCGACATGAATAACATGAGCGAAATGGTGCCGATGACACCGATGACTAAAATGACTGTCTCCATCAAATCCTCCCCGATCTCGTATGTGTTTAAATGGCGTGATTATCGTACGCCAAGACTAATCTTCTACTTTAGAGATGCTTCACGACGAACTGTCGCTTCGGCTGAAAGCCAATTTCGCTATAAAACGCGGCCGCCGCTTCGTTCACCGACCAATAATCCAGTTCGATTGACGGAAATCCGTGTGCGATGGCATAGCGTTCCACTTCTTCCATGACCAAGCGTCCATACCCTCGCCGCTTCGCCTCCGGGTTAATGCTGATTTGATGCACGTAAAGTGTCCGGACAGCTTTCCGAAACGCGTTCGCCTCACTCACTCGCTCTTGAAAACAGACGTAGCCGACTGTGTCTCCGTCGACCTCTGCCGTGAAGAAATGATAATCGTCTCGCGCCATCATCTCCGAAAACGCCGCTTCCATCGAGGCGTGATTGTAAGGCGCAAAGAACGCCGGCGCCAACTGAAGATGATGTTCATGGATTGGACAGTTCAACGTCGCAATCAACGCCGCATCGTCGGTTCGTATCAACTGCATCATAACGGCCACGAACCTTCATTTTTATAGTCCCGCGTCTCCGTGACCCCGTGCGGCTTTTCATCCCCACGCAACGTATGGTTTGTCGTTTCCTGCTCTTTGCCGTGCAAACGGTGTTGAATCGGACGGGCCAGGAAGTAGCCGCCGAACAAGGAGACCGGGAAAATGATAAAGGCGGTTCCTAGAAACAGGTAGGCGTATGCACGCATCTCGTCTGTTCCGACGAAGTGATTGACGCCATAGCGCAATCCAAAAAATAAGCCGACAAATAACAGTGCGACAAACGCGTACTCGATACATTTCCCGAGAAATCGTTTCATCTCATGACCCCCCTCAACTGATTAGTTTTCTGTACGAGATGAAACGGTAAAATGTTTCAAATTTGTTGGCGAGACATATACCACAACGTCGCCTCCTGCTCGGTCGCGGATACCCAGTCTTGTTTTCCTTGGATATAGCTCTCGATATCTTCCGGATGCTGGCTCGCCAATTGTTGTTTAAGCGCCGCATACTCGTCCCGTACGTCTGGGAACGTCATCAAATAATCGCGGAACGCGAGATGGCGGGTCACGCCTTCATCCCCTTCCTCGAACATATGGACGTGAATCGTCCGGACGTCTTCTCCTTTAGCGAAGAAGCGCCGTCTCGGAATCCCATGCTCGCCGAAACTTCGATACCCGAGTGCCTCCATGTGCCCGACCCATTCATCAATCCGCTCGATTTCTCGTACGACCGGCATGATGTCGATAATCGGTTTCGCATCGAGTCCCGGCACCGACGTGCTTCCGATGTGATGAATGGCGACGATTTCCCCTTCAAACAAGCGTTCGAGTTTGGACGCCTCTTCCTTGAATTTCGTCTCCCATATCGGATCATACGGGACGACCTCTACTTTTCTCATGGTCCATTCCCTCCTTCACAATAATCGTTCCGTCTCTTTCATCATACCCGTTTTTCAAATCGTTTAGAAATCACCTTCGCCAATCGAAAGGTTTGTACCGTCGCAAAATGGGAAATGCTAATATTAATGAAATCAGAACTGGAGAGTGGACCGCATGTTGACACAACAGCAGATTGATACGTTCAAAGAACGTCTATTAAAAGAGAAAGCGAAGACCGAAGGATATATGGAAAATCGGGAAGAAGTATATGACGAAGGGGAACTGTCCCACTACGATAACCATCCGGCAGACTCAGGAGAAGAATTATTCTTGCGCGAACGCGACCAAGCGCTAACTGAGCTCGATGAAGAGTTCTTGAGTGACGTCGACAAGGCGTTGCTCGCCATCGAGAATGGGACGTATGGAAAATGTGAGGTGTGCGGCGAAGACATCGAGTTGGACCGTCTTGAAATCATCCCTGAGGCGACGCTCTGCATCCAGCACGCGCGCGAGCAAGAAGAGAACGAGCACTTGACCGACCGCGAACGTCCGGTCGAAGAGGACGTGCTCAATCCATCTGAGACGGCTGCCCGGAAACAACTCGATGGGACCGACGAACCAGGTCAAAGCACGGATGCGTTCAGCCAAGTCGAAGATTTCGGGAGTTCGGACACGATTGCCGATAGCGAGGGCAATCATGACCCGACACGTGAATAACATCAGTCAGTGACCGAGCGAAAGGAGTCCCTCTCCTTTCGCTTTTTTGATGGCTCGAGGAAACGCCCTTCTTCATCCGATATCTTCCATCTTTCTATACCGCGTGATACACTGTGTAAAAATACACTTTAGGAGCAGGTATGCATACAAAAGAAACGTTTTCCGAACTGATTTCAAGCAAGCTCAAACTGATTCGTACCGAGCAAGGATTATCGCAAGAAGAACTATGTACGCTCGTCGGCATCTCGAAAAAAACGTTGATTCAAATCGAGAAGCGACGTCTGAACGCGAACTGGACGACGACGGTCGCCATCTGCGCTCTATTCAATCAAAGCCCATATCTCCATTCGTTGATTGGGGATCAACCAATCGAGTTCATTCGTCTCGTCGCCCATACCGACCCGAGCCTGGCGACGAAAACGTTGGGCGGACACGTCTGGTGGACGACGATTGAGCATCAAGGGAAATACCGGATTCAACAGAATATGGTCAGTCAACATTACCGGATTCTCGACCACGACGACTTCCGCTGGTTCAGTACGTTCGACCGTGACGAGGCGTTCCGGAAATTAATCGAACTGCGCGCGACCCATGATGAGAAGGGAGACACAAAAAAATGACGCAACGAATCGTTGCGTCAATACGTCGCTTTGATGGGCGACGCGCCACCGAGCACTTCGGCGACATCCATCGGGTTGACCGTGTTGCCGGCCGAACTTGATGAATAAGCATATTCTCCTTGATGCACTTCGAAATGGAGGTGCGGACCTGACGAGTTGCCCGTGTTGCCGATTTGGCCAATGCCTTCGCCTTGGAGCAACGTCTGGCCTGTCTTCACTTCGATTTTATGCATATGGGCGTAGACCGTCGTCCACTTTTGACCATCGATTTCATGCTCGATGAAGACGTGTTTCCCATACGGGCCGCCTGATTTGACGTCCGTGACCGTCCCAGCCGCCGCCGCATAAATCGGTGTGCCGACGTTCGCCGCGATATCGAGCCCGTTATGGAACGTATATCCGAACTGGCCGCTTGCCGGTCCGTAACCTTGTGACAGACGTCCGGTCGCTGGCATCATAAACTTGTCAGGCGCAAGCGCCGCCGTTTGTTGCTTCAAGTCTTTCAATTGGGCCGCTTGCCCTTTCAACTGCTTATAGGCAGCCACGTGAGCCGAGCGGGCTTGTTGTCGCTCTGCTTTCACGTCCGCCCGTTTGCTCTCAAGCGCTTTTAATGATTGTTTCGTCTCAGCTTGTTTGGCTTGCAAATCACGCTTCGTCTCTTCAGACTCCGCCGCCTCTGCCTTGGCGCTCGGGAGCACGGTTGACAATACTTGTTTGAATAGAGACTTGTCAGCTGTCTCCGGATTCAATGCCGTCTCGAATGACGCGAGTTTTGATTTGGTCTGCTCAATCTTCTGATCGATTGCTTTCGCGCTCTGATCGATCGTTTCGACGTGACGTTTGGCTTTGGCGACCGATTGTTTCGACGTTTGAATCCGTTGTTCGGTCTGTTGAAGCGATTTCGTCGTCTTGACGAGGTCTTGCGGGGTAATTTGATCCGCGGATACAGCTGAAGTCCCTGATAGAATCAGGACGCCTGTACCGACGGTGACGAGTAGTTGTTTCCACATATATTGATAAAACCTCCAGATTGGATGATTCGCTAGCTTGATTAAAAAGCTACAAGTGCGAATATAGCATCCACGTCTGAAAAGTTCAATATATGAAGCATTTCATTTGTATGTCGAACATATCAAAACAGTGAACTCGCCATCCATAAACTTCATTGAAATTTCACATCATCGCCTCCGTTGTAGGACGATGACGATGATACTAACGGCAGCCAGGATGGTCAGCGCCGGTCCGCCGAACAAAAAGAGTCGATCGAGGCCAGATGGCAGGTTCGTCGTCAGACCGAGAATCGTGAACAAGTTCCCGACGATCAGACCGAGCATGAGGACAGGCAACAGGACGCGCATTACGTCTCTATCCCGGGCTTGATCATCTCGAATTGAGCAATCTCGTCCTGGACGAACCCGAGCTGTCGCGCTGCCGAGAGCAACGCCGGGCGATCCGACGTCAACGTCAGGCGAATCGGTCCTTCAGCCGCGGCCGCACGCAATAACCATTCGGCGTCCTCGTCGCGACCGAACACATCCAGCAACAGACTGCCCCGGAAGAGCAGTGCTCCGCTCGTCTCGCCTTCCCTCACTCGCACGAGCTCGGTCTGTTGTTGCGTTGTGCGGACATCGACTTGCCAAATCGGTGTGTGCCCCGCTGCCGGATAATACGTATCGAACAGTTCAAGGATCGGTGCCGGTTCCCGTGTCGCGTTCGTCTCGGTCGGTACGGATTGAAAGTACATAATCTCTCGGACGACACGGTACCCGAGTCGGTCATAGAGGGCGAGCGCGGGATCGTTCCCTTGAATGACCTCGAGCAGACGCTTCCCCGTCGCCTGTTCATCGAACTGTCGCATCAATTCGTGCGCGATGCCGAGATGTCGGTAATCAGGGGCGACGGCCAAGCCGCCGCAACGAGTGACCCATCCCGTATCGAGGTGCGCCACGCCGCTCAACATGACGGCAACAGGCCGACCGTCCGTATAGGCGACGACGGAACGCGTCGGCTGGTTTTGATCGCGGACGAGGAAAACGGCCTCGAACTGGGCCTCATTCATGTCAAAGCGAATCATGTAATCGGAAAAGCCGTCCATGAAGGCTCGATACAAATCTTGGAGCGGTGGATGTTGGACATAAGAAATCACTGGATGCATCACGTGTTCGTTCCCTTCACTTATATTTCGGTATACTGGTGGAGACAGCTAATCATGGAGGAGGATTCATCATGACGACGAGACTCGAACCACTTCGAGAGGCCCATTGGCCCATCTTGAACACATTCACGTTACCGCTCGATCAAGAAAAATATACGACACTCCCGATTGACCTCGATTCCCCCCTCTTAGACGGGATTCATCCTATCGTCATCGTGGCCGAGGAACCCGTCGGCTTCTTTTTGCTCCACGATACGGAACGGGTCGCCTCGTATACAGAGGCAGACGACGCGTTGTTGCTCTCGATGTTCTCGATCAACCATTCGGCGCAAGGGAACGGCCATGCCAAAGCGGCACTCCACCAGTTGCCGAACTATGTACGAGCCCACTTCCCTCATAAACACGAGGTCGTGCTATCGGTCAATCTGAAAAACGAAGCCGCCTTTTCCCTTTATCAGACGGTCGGCTTCATCGACACGAAGCGCCGAATCGACGGCCCCATCGGCCCGCAGCGCATCATGTCGCTAACGGTCTAAGTTCGCCTGGCAACAGGCCATACACGGCCGTGTCCGTCAGTCGCATCCCATCAGCGGACAAGTCTTCGTTCCGGAGCATGCCTTCTAGCTGAAAGCCGAGCCGTTCCGGAATCAAGCGACTGCCTTCGTTTGTCGACTCGCAGCGAATCTTGATCCGTTTGAAATCGAACTGGGCGAAACCGAAACGGACGACCGCCTCGACCGCTTCCGTCATATAGCCACGACCGGTATGCGTCGAATCGAGCCAATACCCGATTTCCGCTTTCGGGACGTCCCAATCAATCCCGAACAGGCTGACCGTCCCCACGAACGTCCCCGTCTCCCGTAAAAAGATGAGATACCGGAAACTTTCGCCTGTTCCGTACAATTCTTGCGCCCGTTGTAAATTCGCTTCCGTCTCAGACAACGTCGGTACGTCTTGCGCGAACGGGAGCCATCGCTTCAACTCTTCATGCGATCTCCGAATCGACTCGTTAACGACACGCGCATCCGTATCGGCGAGCGGTGCCCGTAAATACAGACGCGCCGTCTCCACGCCGAGCGGGATTGTGTCTGGTCCTGTCTCCATCTTTCTTCCCCCTCTTTACTTACGAAAACACCAAATGAGCAAGCCGCCCATCCCGACCACCAGCACGACGTGAAGCAGTTGCCATAGGAATTCAATCATGGCGTTCCTCTTGAGCGGTTTTTACACCCGCCAGCACTTGCTCCCAATAGTTGGTCGGGTGTGGTACGAGATCGCGTTTCGTCACGACCCGTGTCTCTCCCGAGATGACCGATGTTGTCTCCATCTCAGACTGCGTCCCGTCAATAAGTGCGTGCAGCGCCGTGATCTCGACCGAGACGACATCGGCCACTTCCGCTTCGTCCAACGTGAACGCTTCGCCATCATACGCATAGACATACGTATGGGCGAACTCGCGGTCTAAAAACGTATCCGTCTCGATGACGTCTTCGAAGACGCCGAGCGGGGTCAGTTGATCGAACGTCAATTCGAGTCCTAACTCTTCTTGAATCTCGCGCACCCCGTCACGAACGGTCTCCCCAGCGGTCAAGTGCCCGGCGGCCGTGATATCGAACAACGCGGGGAAGTCCGCCTTCGTATCGCTGCGAAGCTGTAATAAGAGGCGGTCGTAATCCATCATCCAGCAGTGGAACGTCTCATGCCAATCCCCGTCCCGATGAACGTCTGCCCGTGATTTCAATCCGATTTTCTTCCGACGGTGGTCGACGATTGTAATGAACTCGATCATGACGTCACCCCGTTCTCTAAAAATGTGATCGTTCCCGCCGTCGCGTCAAGTTCAACCTCGATGCCAATCGGAAACACATGGGACGGGAACGTATGCCCGATATCGACGTTCGTCAAAATCGGGAAGTCGACGTCTCCGAGCACTTCGAGCAACAAGTCCTCAAATGAAAACGGCGCGCCGGCCGCATCGAAATGTTCATGCTTTCCGATGACGAGACCGCTGATGACGTCGAACACCCCGGCGAGCTTGAGCATGCTGAGGGAACGCTCCTCGTCCGCCATCGTCTTGAACGAGTCTTCTAAAAAGAGAATCGCACCGGTCACATCAGGGAAATAATCAGACTTCAAAAAGCCGGTCATCGTGTTCATGTTCCCACCAATCAGCTTGCCGCGGGCCTGTCCGTCTCGAAGGGTTAGCCATCCGTCATTTGGACGGAACGTCTTCTCCCGGTCCTGGGTCGACCAATCGATCATCTCCTCGGTCCACTCTCGGGGCACATCGAGCGTATACGGTGCCGTCCGTTCTAAACCGAGCACCTCTCGCACGTAACGTTCCCCGTCGGCGAACATCGTCTCGTACTCTCCGAACGACGGGACGATGGCCGGACCGTAAAATGTCGTCACTCCCGTCTGCGTATAACAAGCGAGGAGGAGCGCCGTGACATCGCTATAGCCCATAATGATTTTCGGCTGACGTCGCAACGCTTCATAATCGATATACGGTAAGAGCGAATTTGAGTTCGTCCCGCCAATCGTACTGATGATCGCTTTGACGTCCGGGTCACGCAATAGCGCGTTGACCTCTTCGGCCCGTTCTTGAATCGAGGCCGAGCGATATCCTTCCGAACGATGCGTGCATGAGCCTTCCTGAACGATGAATCCCATCCGTTTCAGTTGTTCGATTCCGCGCGTGTATCGTTCCGGGAACCGTGCCGGTGCCGGGAACGACGGTGTGATGATTCCAATCGTGTCTCCCGGTCGTAGCGCCGGGGGGTGCTTCTTCGTTAACACAGTCATCCCTCCATCAAGTGCGATGCCTTCACTGTACGAGTTTCAAGAGTCGGATGACAACCTAGTTCAAAACAAATCAGGGTCTTCCGAAAGGGTCCGTGCTTTTCGGATTTTCTGCGGCCGTCCGGTCCAACCAAGTGTGAGAAAGAAGAAACCGCCTCCGATGACACAGGACAACCCGACCAGTCCCGCGACGATGCCGTCAAATCCGAAGCGTTCCCCGCTCACGACGAGCAACAGTGGCGAAAAAAGCAAAGCCACGCCTAGTAGCAATACGCCACCCCACATCCGTCGCCGTGGAAACCCGATTGTCCACCAGCCGAATGCCACCAATCCTAAAACGATTAATCCAATCATTCCGATTAGAACCATCCTCAGCGCCTCCACTCTTCAAATTGTCTTGTTTTATTCCGCGTCAACAATTGAAAATCCTGTCAAAAAGACACTATAGAATTCCTGCAAACCGGGTAAATAACTATTGGAAACCATCGTACCGGAATCGCACAGAGGAGGAACACCATGAGAACCCGACTCATCTTTGCTCTGGCATTTATCGGTCTTTTTTTAGTTGCTGTTTATTGGATCAGCACATGGGACGACCATCAAATCGAGGGTCGAATCGAACAGATTGACATCCCACAGCTGATGATTGGACCACATGACTTGTCAGACGACGAGTTAACGTTGCAGACAATATTAATCAACGAACGAACGAAAGTGACAGGAGAAGCGAGCGATGTGCAACAACTCCAGGTCGGACAAGTCGTCACGGTCGAACTCGATCGCGACGCCAAGTTGAAAATCGCGGTATCGATTCACGTTCAACCCGATTGAGTGTTTCACCTTTTTTCAGAAAACGGGCTTAGGTTTCATAGAACGGTGGAATATGAGAACAGGAAGCTGAAAGGAGCGAATTGAATGATTTCAAATACATTGTTATCGGGGAAGGTCGCCTTCATCACTGGCGCGGCATCTGGAATCGGACGTGCCACCGTCATCCGGTTCGTCCAAGCCGGGGCGAAAGTCGCCATCGTCGATTTGAACTTAGAAGACGCGGAACAACTTGCGACTCTGATTGGAGAAGAGCGTGCCATCGGCATCAGTGCCGATGTGGGGAACGAAGACGAGATGAAACAAGCGTACGAGCAGACGGTTGAACGTTTCGGCCGCGTCGACATCGTCTTCGCGAACGCAGGACGAAACGGCACGATCACACCAATCGAGCACTTGTCGCTCGAAGATTGGAACGGTGTCGTCGAGACGAACTTGACGGGCACGTTCTTGACGGTGAAACATGCCATCCCTCATTTAAAAGAACGAGGTGGCAGTGTCATCATCACGTCGTCCATCAATGGAAACCGTTACTTCAAAAACTTTGGGTTCAGCGGCTATGCGACGACGAAAGCCGGCCAGACCGGATTCGCCAAAATGGCAGCAGCCGAGCTCGCCCAATTCGGCATTCGCGTCAACTCGATTTGCCCGGGGGCCATCGACACGAACATCGATGACTCGACGAATCGCGATGACGCCTTGCTCGAAGAAATCGTCATCCCGATCGAGTATCCGGAAGGAAATCAACCGTTGGCCGGGAAATCCGGCACGGCCAAACAAGTCGCGGACGTCGTCTTGTTCTTCGCGAGCAACATGTCGAGTCACGTCACCGGCTCTGAGGTGTACGTCGACGGTGCCGAATCATTACTTTAACAACAACAGGTCGCCCCGCGGGGCGACCTGTTTATTTGAGAATTGGGCTTTTCATGACGGCTTTCTGGTAAAACGGAATGAATCCTAAGCGCTCCATGTTCCGTCCCGAGGCCGTATCGACTTTCGTCGTCACGGTCACGTACTGGCAACCGGCTGCTTTTGCGGCCGCAATCCGTTCCAAGATGAGCTGTGTCTGATAGCCTCTGCCCCGATAAGCGGGAATCGTGCTCGTCAAAAACAGTTCGCCCATTCCGTCCTGGACGGCAAGAATCCCACCGGCGACGGCCATCTCACCTTCGCGGACGAGAAACGCCTGGTTTTCGGGTAACGCGTAGAAGCCTTTCGCGGTATCAATCGTCTCTTGCATGACCGTCCCAGTCTCGGCAAAGCCGGCCGCGATGGCTCGAGCCCACTCGTTCACGTTATCGGCGTGCACGCGTTCGACCGCATGCTCCATATCCGGGAATACGAACGTGTTCACGTCGAGCAACCACACGTCCAGGAAGTGGTCGAGCGTATAGTTTCGCTCTTGGAGCAACCGAATGAGTGACATGTCCGCGAGCGGACAAACCTCGATATGTAGGCGGGACACGTTCTTGCCGCGTACCCATTTCTCCATCTGGTGCAAATCGTAAAAACTGGTCGGTCGATTCAAACCGAAGCCGACCGCAAAACTCGTATTGCCCATCCGAAAGACGTGGCCTTTGTTTTCGACAATCAATTCCGAACCTTCATAGGGAGGGGACTGTTTCCGATGCCGAATATAGGCAGACGTCCCTTCCGCTTTGATGCGTTCGATCCGCCTGGCTAGTTCTAAGCGTCTCATCTCGTTCCCTCCCCACTAATCTCCCCTGAGTTTACCACACTTCGATTGCGAACAGATTGTGATTCCGTTACAAGGCGAGACGCAAGTCTGACTCAAATCGAAGTAACCGTTCCCGGACAGATGGGACGAGATCATCCAGGGCCATCAATTCTGACCAATCGACGAGACGAACCGCTACGACTTCGTCTTCCTGAAGCACCAAGTCATCAAGTTGCAGCGGAGTATCGGTTTGATAGCGATACAGGTCTAGAAAATATGTCTCGCGGCGTAACGTCGCCACCCACTCCAACTGGTCAGGTTCGATCCAGAGACCAATCTCTTCACCAAGTTCACGAATGGCACCGTCACGGCTCGTTTCACCGGCAAGAACGGAACCACCCGTCCCTTCCCAAAGAAGTGGGTGCGTCTTGCCTGGATGGCGTTGCGAGAGCAACACGTTTCCGTTCACATCAAACGTGAACACCTCGATGACGGTATGATACGTGTCCACTGCTAACTGTTCGCCGCGCACGTGCGTTTTGCCGAGCGGACGCCGCTCTCCGTCGACTAAATCCCATTGCTCACTCAAAGCCGGACCTCGTCAACGACAAACGAGGATGACCCTTCAATCTCTTCGATGAAGTGTGATCCGAACAGCATCGCCGGTGTGAAGCTGCCAGGGATGACGCGGCCTGAACTGACAAGTCGTGACACGACCTCAAGCGCCCCGTACACGGTAAAGGCATATGTGCTCGCCGTCTTGATGCGGACGATCACTTTACGTCCTGAGGCGTTCGTCGCTTCGCCCCAGACATACGTCGAGGAGCGTTCCCGTTCTGACTCGTCCGGTCCGCTCACATGTTCATCAACATAACGGAGCAGTTTCCCTTGCACCGCGTCGCTGCCGAGAATCGGACTGAACCAAGACAAAAGACGCGCCCCGTAAGCGTAAGCCGTAGGGACCGGGACCCACGTCGTGATGTTCGGAATGCCCGTCGTATAATAGGCGGTCGAGACGTCTCCCCATGGAATGGCGATGGCCGTTTTCTTGCCGCGTCCGAAATCGATGTGACGACGTTTCTCGCCCAGCGGGAACGGTGTCAATTCGCCATCTTTTCGTTCGGCACTGCTCGACCCTAGCCCACGGATTGCTGTTTTCAGCGTCCCGCGCGAGATACCGGCGGCGGCCGAGAAACCGAGTGCGAGATTCGTCGCGTCCGGCATCAGCTCTTTCAGCTTCCGGGCCACACAGTCGGTCGGAATGACGTCGAATCCGACACCCGAACAGAGCAACACGCCTGCTTCTTGTGCGAGCTTAGCCCGTTTCTTCGAGTGGATGTATTCGAACACCTCGATTTCCCCGGTAATATCCAAGTAATGTGTCTTCGTGGCGAGACACGCCTCGACCATCGGCCGACTCGTATCGGCGAACGGTCCGGCACAGTGTAACACGAGGTCGATGTCTTCCAATTGGCGTGTCGCCTTATCAAGCGACAAGTTGAAGACGCGCGTCTCGCACCCGAGCTCCTCCCCGAGCTTGGCGATCGCGTCCGCACGCCGACCCGCGAGCACCGGTGTCATCCCTTGTTTCACCGCTTGACGGGCAATCAGTTCGCCTGTATATCCGTTCGCCCCATAAATCATCCATTTCATCACGATTCCTCCTTCAACTCTGCAAACATGTCTTTTCTTTGTTCCCTATCCTGCCAACTTTCACCCTTATAAACGATGCATCACGTCTTGCATCACACCGCCCAAATAGACGATGCCAAAAGCCGCCACTACGACACCGACTGGGATGATGAGACTCGACCAAGCCTGTCTCGTTTCGAATCGACAGTCTTTATGCGACAAGTAGCGGTCAATCATCCAATATAAAACTGCCGCTCCTGCACCAAGCCAGAGCAAAACAAGTCCGAACCCGATATGTAAGCCAAACGAGACGAGCGGCTCGAACCGCATCGACATTCGGCGTGCCACCCAGTCGCTGAACACTGATGTCAACACCCCATACGTGACGATGACCGGGAAACTGACTGACAAATAGGTGGCCGTCAACATGAGAAGCCCGTTCACCGTGTCCGCTATCCCTCCGCTATCCGGATATTGCGGGATGACGACCCAACATGCCAACAAGAACGAATAAACCGGGGTCGTAAGTGACGCCGCGATGATTTTTCTAGTCCACATGTCCATCCTCCTCTTCCCCTCTCACTCTACACGACCCGACTAAAAAGCGCACAAAAAAACCAGCCTCGTGAAAAGGCTGGTCGAGTCATCAGTTATTCGCAGCTTCTGCCGCTTTCGAACGGACCGTCTGCATCGCTTCTGTCCATGGGACGAGCTGATCGAGCATGTCGTTGACCGATTGGACTTGAACGTCTTTCGGTGCGAAATGTGTCCCATTCTCGAAGTCTGTGAAGAGCGAGAGCGCTGGGTGGACACGGACGTGAGCGATCAAGAGCTCGCTCAAGACACCACGCAAGTGTTCTGTCGCACGTGCGCCGCCGACCGAACCATATGAGACGATACCGGCTGCTTTGTTATGCCATTCGTTGCGTAAGTAGTCGAGGGCGTTTTTGAGCGCACCTGTGATCGAGTGGTTGTATTCTTGGACGATGAAGACGAAGCCGTCCATCTCCGCGATTTTCTCAGACCATGCCGCGGCACCTGTTGCGTCGCCGCCTGGCTCGCCGAGAAGCGGGAGGCTGTAGTCTGCGATATCGATGATTTCATAGTTAGCGTCACCGCGTTTGTTCGCGATTTCTTTCACCCATTCTCCGACTTGCGGGCTGACGCGTCCTTCACGAGTAGATCCGAGTACGATTCCAATTTTCAACATGTTAGTTCCCCCTTGTGAGTTGGTTGGTTCTTCTTGTTTACCGAACAAACGATTTAAAAAGCTCATTTCATGCCCTCATATTCTTTCTCAAACGTTTTTGTACTTCTGACCGTATCAATCGGTCGAACCATCGCTTCAATCTGTTCCCGCTTCGGTTCTAAGAACGGCGGGAGTGACAATTTCTCACCGACCGTCTCATACGGTTCATCGCCCATGAACCCTGGTCCGTCCGTTGCCCATTCGAACAGGATTTGCGGCGCGACCCGTGCGTAAGACGATTCGAAGAAGAAGCGGTCGACATAGCCTGATGTCGGTAACCCGAACTGTTGCAATCGTGCCGTCCATTCATCGAGGACACTGCGGTCATCGACACGGAAAGCGACGTGATGCACGGTTCCGAACCCTTGGCGCGCGACTGGTGACGTCTCGTCATGAATGACGACGACTTGCGCCCCGTTTCCACCCTCACCTCCTTCAAAGAGATGCGCATCGCCTTCTTGTCCGATTTCTTCGAACAACATGACTTGCTCCATCACTTGTTTGAAATACGTAAAATCCGCGATGCGGATAAAGATTGGACCGAGACCCGTGATGGCGTACTCGAGCGGGACCGGGCCGTTTTGCCACGGCTCGCCTGACGCGACACCGACGTTGAACTCATCTGAGATGAGCTGGTACGCCTGCTCGTCGAAGTCGACGAACGCGAGCGTCTTCTTGCCGAACTGCTCGGTGATACCTTCATGCTTCACGCCGAGGCGGTCGAAGCGACGTTCCCAATACGTGAGCGCCTCGTCGGTCGGGACGCGGAACGACGTCTTGGCGATTTCATTCGTCCCATGCACGCCTTTTGGGATGCCAGGGAAATCGAAGAACGTCATATCTGTTCCAGCGCTGCCTTTGTCATCGGCGAAAAATAAGTGGTACGTCTGAATGTCGTCTTGGTTGACCGTCTTTTTGACGAGGCGCATTCCGAGGACGTTCGTAAAGAAGTCATAGTTCTTCTCGGCGCTACTCGTAATCGCCGTCACGTGGTGAATTCCTTTTACATGGTTCATTCGAATCGCTCCTTAAAATCTTGATTTCGAGATAATCAGTTAAATTTTTTTGACGCTTCGGCGCGTTTGCCGACTGTCTTCAATTGAGTAATTGTATTTGCTAAATCGAGGCCGTCGAACAGCTCGTCCATTCGTTGTTCATGGGCCGGAAAGATGCGCGACATGAGTGCCTGCCCTTCTTCAGTAAGCGCCACATACGTGACGCGCCGATCGCTCGGACAGGCTTTGCGAATCAAGTAGCCTTTCGCTTCGAGCCGATCGACGATGTACGTCATGCTCCCGCTCGTCAATAATACCTTTTTGCCGATTGTTTGAATCGGTTGATCGCCTTTATGATACAGCAGTTCGAGCACCGAGAACTCGGTCGGGTTCAGCCCGTACTCGGCAACCTCTTGCTTGACCACGTCTTGAATCGACTGTGAGGCCCGAAGCAACACCGTGATTGCTTTTAACGTTTGTCGTTCTTCCATGTGTTCCCCTCCTCTGCTGAGAGAAAACAATACTTTAAATTTCATTATCTTTAATTCGAGATAAATATAACACGGTAAGTTTGATGGGTCAATCAATTTGTCTCAAAAAAATAAAAGACGAGTTGCCTCGTCTTTTCATCTGCGCCGAATGACCGCCATCTCCCGCCCGAAGCGATTGCCTTCATCGACAAAGCCTAAGCTTTCGTATAATCGATGCGCGCCCCTATTATCGGGATGGTAACCGACGACGATCGGTTCGGTGCCGAGCTGCCCTACTTCTTCCAGCATGAGTTCGGTCGCCATGCGTCCAATCCCTTTTCCTTGGTACGCGTGGTCGATCATGATGCGATACACCCAGCGCGCGTCCAACTCTTCGAGTACCGTATTGTACATGAGAAACCCGACCATCGTCTCGTCCTCGTAAATCGCATACGCCCGCAGCGTCGGTTTATACATCGCTTGCAGCAGCGAAATCGCATTCGGTTCCATATACGCTTGTTGCTCGTCACTCAGAGTGAGCTGACAGCACGTATACCAGTTCTGTTCTGTAATCGGTTGAAGTGTGATCATCCGGTTCTCCTTAATCGTATGTCTCGTCCAAGTTACGCGCATAAAACGCGATGGCGCGACGATACCGTTTGATGCTGTCATCCGTCTCCGGGCTTGCGAGCAGTTCGAGCAACGTACCGGTCGCTTCAGTGTGGCGCCCGAGATTATAATGGGTCATCGCTTGAAATACTTTGAGCGCCCCGATGTCTGGGAACTGTTCAATCGCCTTGGCGAACAACGCCTCAGCGTCCTCGTAGCGGCCGAGCGCCCGATACGTGCTGCCGAGTCCGATATACGTCTCCCGGAGCTCTTCGCCGGCGAGGCCGAGCCGGATTGCCCGTTCATAATGCGGGACGGCTTGCCGTTCTTCTCCGAGCGAGTCATAACACCAGGCGCAATGGGCATGCAGGCGTGGGTTCTTCTCGTCTTGTCGGAGCAACATGAGCAACAGCTGCTTTGCCCGTTCGAGCTCTCCGTTCTCGCGGAGACGAATCGCTTCGTCGAGCCCTTTCTCCTCTGGGGTTTGAACTTCCAAGTCACTCAAGTCATCAAGCCACGCTTGCAACAACTCGTAATAGCGACCGACATGGACGCCATCGACGAGGGCATGGTGGGCTTGGACCGAGAGCGGCATCGTCATCCGGTCACCGGTCTCCGTGAATTTGCCCCAGGCGATGCGCGGCACCGTATCATGCTGCTGATCGTGAGTTGGGTGGCTGATGCTCGTGAACGTGACCCAAGGCACGCTCGTGATGTAAAGCAGACTGTCCGGCTCATCGTCGCCGACAACGACTTCCCGTTTCGCCCCGCTCATCCGGGCCGTCACTTCTTCCATGAAGTCCGGGAACGCGTCTTTATAGGTCGCCGTGCAAAAGTTGAAGACGTCATCGTCCATCATGACGGTGAACGATGGATGTACGACGTCGTGCTCGATGACCTCGTCGCCGCGAATGCGGTAGCGAAGCTCCGGGATGGCGTTCGCCGTCTTGACAGCACCGTACAAGAACAGTTTAAAGAACGACTGGCCGGTCCGTTTGGCGTGCGTATGTAACTTCGTCACATCAACGCTCGCCGTCACGTTGAAATGTGGAGCGTCAAACGCCTTGAAGAATTCGTAGTGCTTCTTGCGCGACCACGTCTCGGTATTGATGATTTTCATGATTCGTCCCCCTGTTTTTTCTTTCACTGTACCAAAGGGAACAGGCCGTTCAAAGTTTTTGCTTCAATTCGGTATAATGCTCGTTCGCCAAGTCGAAATAGACGAAGTCCCGACGTTCAATCCGGTCGAGCGTCGCATGGAAGTCACGCCAGCCCCGCTCGACGAGTTCCGGCGTCAGTTCTCCGGCCTCCGTCGCTTCCTCGAACTCGTCCTCGTCTTTACGGACGACATCCCCATTCGGGAAGATGAGGATATCGAGCAACAAGTCGTCCATGTACGGAATCCCATCCTCATGTCCGATGGCTTCGACGATATCGATGTACCATTGGACGATGTGGCCTTGGTCATTGAACATGACAGTCACACCGAACGGCTCGTCGTCCGGGAAATATTGGAGCCAGGCGTAGCCAGCGTCGGCGACGATGAACTCCTCTCCCTTGTGCATCTTATATTGCGGTGCGCGCACCGCATCGATTTGAAATAAGGCGACGGTACCGGAGAAACGGTCATCATGTACCTCCATTTGCGCGTAGCGATGTTGCAAGATCCGTTCCCAGTCTCGGCGATTAGCAAATTTTCGTTTTGGCATATGTCTCTCTCCTTTTGACCCAATTCATACGTAAAGAGTTCGCCAAAATCCGACATTCCCCTGTTCAATCGTACAGATTGTGTTGATTGAACGAGACGAGGTGACTTTGTTTCAATCGTTTTCGCTCCACCATCCGGGTAAACGCGTCAGTCGAGATGAAGCGATTGCCCGGGTGAATCGTCGCCAGCTGCAGCAAAATGAATCGAATGCCGCGCTCGCCTTCCTGCAACGGGACATGGAACATCGTCCCATCCTCGTTGAATCGATTCAAGAATAGCTCGATTTTGCAGTCCTCTTTTAACAGGCGCGATGTGACGAAGGCGGTTTGGCTGATGAGCGATTCGAAGTCGTGATGGAGCGTATAACCGGACGGACCGGTCAAATCCAAGGCAAACGTGAACGTATCGAGCGTCGTCTGTTGAAATACTTTTGACTGCAGTCGTCCGAGTTTGGCGGTCGCATACCAATCGATTTCCTTCACCGGTTCCCCTTCATACGGTTTCGACCCGATTAGTTGCAACGGATTTCGAAGCGGTGACGCCAAGTGCGGCCGGTCCCCGAGCGCTAGCCGCTTCGTCCCGACCGGTGGATGCAACAGGAGCGATGGAAGCACGGTCCACTCTGTATCGATCGGTCGTTCATACAAATACGTCCCAAGGCGAAACGGGAGCGTGACGGCGATGACGCACTCCTCGAACATGGCTGGACCGCGATACTCGGCGCGCACGACCAATTCGTGGCGGGCGCGACCGACATCGACCTCATAGTCGAGCACGTTCGGAAGGCGCTCATGCGCCGGAAAGCTTATTCCTGAGCTCGCCTTCAAACGAATGCGAAGTGGCAGGCCGAGCCGGTCCAACTCGCCCACCCCATCAACCACCAACACGAGCCGACTCTCGTCCCCGACAAACAGCAGTTCTTCGTATTGCGTGGACTGGAGATCGATGTGCCGCTCGAGTTGTTGCCGCGTCCGCTCCAGCATCCAAATCGCACTCGCGACAATGAAACATAGATAGCCGAATCCGTAGACGTACGGGAAGAACACGAGCATGACTCCGCTCACGATATATACGGGCAGGAACCGTCGCTGTAACCAAACGTGTGTGGAGAGTGTCATCGTCAGCCCTCGACCGGTACAGGGACGGTGTCTAAAATGTGCGCGACAACGTTCGCTTTCGTCGACTTGATGCCGCCTTCAAGTGTTAACGTGATGCGATGGGCGAGCACATACGGTGCCACGGCTTTGACGTCTTCCGGGATGACATACAGCCGGCCGGCCAAATAGGCATAGCTTTGACAAGCACGGAGCAACGCGATTGCGCCGCGTGGACTGACCCCGACCTCGACGGACGCATGGCCACGGGTCGCATGGACGAGACCGAGCATATAGTCGAGGACATCGTCTTGGATCGCGACTTGTCTCGTCTCGGCCTGCGCTTCTTGCAGCGAGGCGAGTGACGTCACGGCCTCGATTTGTTTGCGGGTCTCGGTCAACACTTGCAACAACAGTTCCCGTTCTTCGGCGGCGTCCGGATAGCCGACCGGAATCGAAATGAGGAACCGGTCGAGTTGGGCGTCCGGAAGAGGGAACGTCCCAGCCGATTCAATCGGGTTTTGCGTCGCGATGACGAAGAACGGCTTCGGCATCGGATACGTCTTCCCGCCGATTGACACTTGTCGTTCCTCCATCGCTTCTAACAGCGCCGACTGGGTGCGCGGGACGGCTCGATTGATTTCATCAATCAGGACGATGTTCGCGAAAATCGGACCTTGCCGATGGTCAAATCCTTGCGTCTGCATATTGAAGTAGTCGGTCCCTATGACGTCGGACGGGAGCAAATCGGCCGTAAATTGGATGCGCGAGAATGACCCGTCTAAACTGCCGGCGATCGCTTTGGCGAGCAACGTCTTCCCCGTTCCAGGTACGTCCTCGAGCAAGATGTGCCCTTCGGCGAGAAGCGCCGTGCAGCAGAGCCGGACGACTTCACCTTTCCCCAAATACACTTCATTCAACTGTTTGATGACCGCTTCGATTCCCATTTCGTTCCCCTCCGTTGGTAGATGTCTTATTCGAATTTTACCTGTTTATGGTAATATAGACAATAAATAGTCTGAACATTCCGATAAGGAGGGAAAAGATGAAGTGGTCATCTCGATTTATAGGGTTCCTTGTTGTGACAGCTTGTCTCGTAGTGATGTTCGTCTTTATCAGCAAGGAGACGTTCAGTTGGTTCCAAACAATCAATACACCTGCTCCAATCAGTGTGATCGAAATGGGCAAGCCAGAAGAGGCACCACCGCCAAAAGGTGGTATTGATTTGGGTTCTACCGATGAGAAGGGAAACGATGGAGAACGGCAAGTGAAGGAAGACATGCTCAAATTCAAATTTAGTAGCGGGAATGGTGATGCCCCAGGCGGACTCGGCACATTGTTCGCCTTCCTTGCCGCCATCGGGTTGACCGTCTATGGCGTGCGTAGATGGCTGCGTCGTCGACGGGGGAAAGGATTCACGTTTTCTAGTAGACAGAATGCCTTGGCGCCACTGTCTCTCAACGCGGACACATCGATTGAGGCACGGACGTTCCCGATGCTCACGAATATCGAACTGAGGGATTGGCTGATCACGTTCAACGCGTCGCTCGCCCCTGAGTTAAAACTTCGGACGAATGAGACGGTCGTCGACTGGTTCGAGCGCATCGAGCTGACAGATATCGATGCCTCGCTCTATCATCTGATTCGCTATGGTCCCGCATCCGATCATGACATCCCGTTCGAGCAGCAACAACGCTTTCACGAGGCACTCGACCGCTACTTGAAGCGGCAACCCTGAGCGAGAAAGTACCCGGGTTCTCAATGACTGGCAAACATGCTACGCTCATTGATAACAGGAAAAAAATGTAACTTTCTTAGGAGGTTTGATTGATGAAACGCCTAGGCCTACTCGGATTCAGTGTGTTTTTATTGACCGGGTGCACCGATTCCGTTGAGCAACCCATCGTCCCAGCCGATACAAATGAGCCGTCGTCCGAAGACATCACCGCTTGGACGCGAGAAGATTTTAAGGACGTCTTCGACCAATACGAAAAAGTAGCGCCGCTCTTGACGGCACTCGAGAACGATGGTCTCAAACCGTTCCGCGAGACGTTCGAGCACGTCGTCATCGCCGGCGACGGCATCCAGCATACATACGCCGATATTCATCCGTTCAAACTCGATGACGGCACGTACGCCACCGTCTATGAGAGCGAGAACGGGGACATCGCTAACGGTCCCGAGTCGGTCGCCCCGCTGTTTTGGCAAGAAGCATCGTTCCTTCAATTCGTCGAAGAGATTGAAAAACGGAAATATGGGACGAGTGCCCCACCGACGGACGTCGTTTTGACCGAAGACGAGTTTCAGGCGCTCTATAACCGTCACGCTTATACGTCCGCACTCATCGTCGAGCTCGACGAATGGGGCGTGCAAGTCGCGCGTGACCCGCTCGAGAACGTCATCATCGCTGGGAACGGGGTCAAGGAAGTGAAGGCCGATTTGATCGTCTTTGAGGTCGAGGGTGGCTATGCCATCGTCTATGACCGGGACGGTGAGATCTTCAAAGGGCCGGAGTCGATTGCTCCGCTGTTTTGGAGCGAGACGGATTATGAAAACCTACTCGAGAAACATGAATGACTTATCGGAAGCGTCGTTTCAAGTCCCGGTACTCGAGTAGCAAATTGAGCCATTGCGCCGGCTTATCGCTCGACTCAGCTACATCGTACCGGTATCTCGTCACATACACATGCCACGACAAGGCACGATAGACGCAACCGAGCTCCTCGGCGATCAGTAGATGACGCCAAAGTACGTCCTTGGGTGCGACGCCGCTCCACGCTTCCAAGTAAACCGTACGCATCGTTTGAATCTGTTCATACCAGGCGACCTCGTCTTCTTCCGGCAATAAGTCGTACAGCGCGTTCCAAAACACGCGCACGCTGAAAAACGGATGCGTGACGGTCGCGTCGCCCCAGTCGAGGATACACAAATCATTCGTCCGTTCCCGCCAGAAGATGTTGCCGCCGTGCAAATCACCGTGCTCGAGACTCATCGGCATCCCAATCGCCAGCTCATCGCACATGGCGATCAATTCGTCTTGAAGCGCGAGCATGACCTCGGCTTTGTATTGCTCGAGCCCGACACAGAGCTCAGGCAAATATGTTTGGATTTCATCCTTCAATGTGGCCGGTCGGCGGTCCGGGATGCCGTAAGACAAGTAGGTCTCAATCTGGTCGATCTCTTGTCGCTGCAACTGTGCATATTGGCGCAACGCGGTTTCATATCGACTCACGTCCGGCCGTGCACGTAACACCTCTCCGCTGATGTCTCGCATGAGTAGCCAATTCTGAGCTGAATCGATGGCGATGACGTCGGGGACGAGATTTGGATGCCGCTCGGCCAGAAACGCCGACAATCCGGCCTCGCCGCGGCTGATATCGGTCACCGCTTTGGCGTAGTAACGTTCCTCATTGAGCGCGCCAACAAGCAAGTACGTCAAATCGGTATCTTTGATCACGTGCCACCTCGCATTCTGCACGTTTGCCTCAATCCATCGTTCGAACCGTTCACGAAACGATCGGTCACGCCATGGGATTGCCTGTCTCATCCTGTTCACCCTTTCTTTCATCATCTCCTAGGAGGAAACGATATGGACGTTGTATATTACTCATACCCGGTCGATGCCATCTTGTATATGTACTTAGGGGCGACGGCCGTCGTCAGTCTCACCATCGGGCTGCTCGTTTGGCATCTGTTCAAGCGCCGAGCTGTCGGCTTTTGGACAACGCTCGTTCTCAGCTTTGTCGGGCTGTCGCTCTCGCTCGTCTGGTTTCAAAACGCGTCCGTCGCCGCGTTCATGGGGACACTCCCGTGGCTGATCAATCTCGTCTTCTCCCTTTTGTTGTACGGCCTATTCATCGGCATCATCTATGTCACGTTCCGACCACGAAAGCTCGACCGCGTCAAATGACGGTATGCTATACTCATGTTAATAAACGACCACTAGGGGAGCCTTCGGGCTGAGACGGCATGCGCCGGACCCTTCGAACCTGATCTGGCTCATACCAGCGTAGGGAAGTGGTGTGGGATTCGTCTGTTTTTCCACGCCACTTTTCCACTTGGAGAAGTGGCGTTTTCATTTTGAAAGGAGACTATCTATGCGTATTCAACAACTCACTTGGATGGCGATGCTCGTCGCCATCGCCGTCATCGGTTCCCTGTTCATCTCGATTCCGACCGGTGTCGCCCGTGCCTATCCGATTCAACATATGGTGAACGTCATCGCCGCCGTCACCGTCGGACCGATCGGGGCCGTTCTCGTCGCGTTCGTGACCGGACTCGTCCGTGTCATGACCGGTACTGGGTCGCTCTTGGCCTTTCCCGGAGGTATGATTGGGGCGCTTTTGGCCGGGGTCTTCTATATGAAGACGAACCGCGTAGCCTTCGCCGCATTTGGTGAAGTCATCGGGACCGGCCTCATCGCTTCGCTCGTCGCCGTCCCGTACGCCAAGGTGTTGATGGGGAGCGAGTTCGGGGCGCTGTTCTTCTTCCCAGCCTTCCTTGCCTCGAGTGTGACTGGGGCCGTGCTCGGCTGGATTGTTTTGGCTCGGGTCAAGCAATTGCGACCGCTCACGGTGAAGCGATAAATACTTTCCTTCGATCGATAGGAAATGGTAAAATAAGGATAACATATAGAGGGAGGTCATCTCTTGAATCGATTAACGCTATTGCTTACTGCCACCGCTTGCCTGTTCATGTCCGGTCTCTTGTACACGCTCGAACGGATCGCCACGTTCACCCGCTGGAATGCCCAGATTGCGACGGGTACGTACTCGAGCGAGCCGATGTTCGTCGATGTGTTGCTTCAAAACGTGTTCATCTCGATTTTTGGGGTGGCCGCAATCGTCCTCTTTTTCAAAGCGGGCAGTGCTGTCCAAAATACAACGTCCACAAAAGCAGGGACAGCCGACTCATGACGGCTGTCCCTACTTAACGTGATACACCCAAATCTCTTCCCCGTTTGCCTCATCAATCAGGCCACTGTCGACAAATCCCCCCTTCGCATAGAACCGTTTTGCCGGTTCGTTCATCGGATGCAAACTGAGGATGAGGTCATCGACATCGAAGCGTTCTTGCATCCACTGAATCGCAAGTTGTAAACATGTTGAACCGATACCTTTCCCTTGCTCTGTCACATCGATCATAAATCGATCGAGCCAGATGTAACGCTCCACCTTGTTCTCGGCCCCAATCATCATGAAGCCGACGGGATGATCATCGCGACAAAGTGCATAGCACTGCCACGCATATTTGACATCGGTTTCCATCTCGCGGAGCGATTCGGCGTTTGTTTCGATAAAGCGAGCTTGGTCAGAAGCGACGGTCAAGGCGACAACAGCCTCCCGGTTCGTGTCATCGACAAGTTGAATCGTCAGCGTATCGGCAGCCATCGGCGTACCTCTTCCATGTCCAGTCCGCGCTTCGGCAAGATATAGGCGCTGACCGAGGAGTTGTATAGATACACATAATCGTCCTCCTCGACGACTTCCTTGATTCCTGCCCATGACACACGCGTCTCGCCGAACTCATTTAAATCGCGCAGACCAGTCTCCTCCAAATCCATCGTGTGGGGACCAATCATGCCTTCGTTGCTGCGTTCGTCGATGAGACGCCGCGTCTGCTTCCGGACATGCCGTTCAAAGTATTTCGGATAATACAGGAACCAAAGAATACTCGCGACCCCGTATATGCCATATAGCCACCAGTCCGTCTCTTGGAGCCACGTCGCCAGCACGAAAGCAGCGCCTAAAAAGATAAGTGGTCCGATGATTCGCTGTAAGAGAATCATCCGCTTTCCTGTCTTCGAACGTTTAATATGGCTCAAGTTGAACCGGATATAGTCGTCTTCTGTCAATTCGTATTGGATTTTCATCATCATTCCCTCCTCGGTGTCCTATACGTCTCACGTGAAGAAAAGTTCCGTTCAGAACGTTGATTGGATAAACTAAAAGAAAGGAGTGACATCATGAAACAAATCCACCATCTCTGCATCCAAACGCCCGATTACGAGGCGTCCAAACGATTCTATGAGGCGCTCGGCTTCGAGCTCGTCCAAGAGTCACCCGACTTCCACACCCGATCGTTCAACAGCTGGCTCAAACTCGGTGACTTTTATATCGAGCTTCAAACGGCAAAAGTCGACGAGACGTTGTCGCCTTATTCGAAGCACGTGGCCGGACCGGTCCACTTCGCGCTTTATGTCGATGACCTCGAAGCGGAAGTAAGGCGGCTTGAGGACATTGGCGTGACGTTCCTACCAAAGCACGGCGGGAACATCTACTTCGTCGTTGACGGTCATTTGAGTAAATTAAAAGCTCCGGAAGGCACGATTATCGAGCTCCGGGACACGTTCTTAATCAAGTGAGGCGCTGCCTCGCTTTTTTTATTGCCAAAATCGCACACCCTCATGTTTTTCGCCGTCTTCGAACAGGTACATGACAGAGAACACACTTTGTCCGTACCGTTTGGAGGTCTTTCATGAAATATCTCGATTATTGGAGTTACTTATCGCTCTCCCTCGCCAAGCTGTTCCTATTCAGTCTGTTGACGGCGAGCGCGTTCGACCTGCGCTTTTTGTTCATCAATCTAGCGACCATCTTGATGATGACGAGTTGGGCGCTACTCATAAAACAACAGACGCGCCGCTGGATTTTGTTCGCGTCGCTGTTTCTGCACAGCACGCTCCTCATCTCGGACGTCTGGTACTACCGCTATTTCGGTAACTTGCTGTCGGCCGCCCTACTGTCTGATATCGGCCAGATGGGAGACGTCGGGGGCGGCTTTCTGACACTGATTCAAGCGCCCGACTTCATCTTGTTCACGGACTTGCTCGTCTACGCGGCTGTCCTCCTCTATATGAAGCGACACCCCATCACGGAACCAAAACGTCTCGGTCGCCGTTTGGCGGTCGCCGGTTTTCTTGTCGGCTTCATCGTCTTTACCGTCCCTACCGTCGTTCATTACGCCGAAACAGATCACCGGAAAAGCTCGATTTCGAACATGCGCGAGTATTATCAGCTCGGCTTTTGGGGCTATCACGGCCTCGATGCATTCCGCGGCATTCAGGACGCCCTTCATCTCGGTGACGACCTGACAGAACGGGAGCGCAACCAAATCGAAGCGTTAGCGACCGAACCAGTTGAGACCACAGCCGATACGAACGTCATCGTCGTCCAACTCGAGTCGTTCCAAGCTTCCGTAATCGGCCAGACGGTTAACGGTCAAGAACTGACACCGAATCTGAATGCGCTCCGCGACGAGATGCTGTATTTCCCGAATTTTTATCATCAGACGCACGAGGGACGGACGTCTGATGCGGAATTCACCGTCAACGCCTCGCTCTATCCCGTCAAATCAGGTTCGGTGTATACGCAGTATGCGACGAACACGTTTGACGCCTTGCCTGAGCAGTTACGACGAGCCGGCTATGATACGGCCGCGATGCATGCGTTCGACAAGGAGTTTTGGAATCGTGCCAACTTCTATGAGCAGATTGGCTACAATCACTTCTTCCACCAAGACGATTATCCGGCCGATCCGGTCATCGGTATGGCCGTCGGCGACAAGGAGTTCCTGACGACATCGGTCGACCACTTGGACACGTTGGACGAGCCGTTCTATTCCTTCATGGTCGCGTTGACGAGCCATACGCCGTATGAGATTCCGGACGAGGAGAAACGGTTGGATCTATCGGAATACGAGGACCCGCTCCTCCAAGACTATTATCATACCGTCCACTACACCGATGCCGCCGTCGGTCTCATGATTGAACGACTGAAAGCCAACGGGACGTGGGATGACGCCTTGGTCGTCTTTTATGGCGACCACGACAGCGGATTGACCGCTGCCGGTGACGAGATGGCTATAAAAGCAGATGCCGACTCCACGGTCGATTTGTTCCAGCTTGACCGCTCCGTCCCGTTATTCATCAAACCGGCCGGACTTGAACGAGGTCAGACGGTGAAGGTGAGCGGCGGTCAAGTCGATTTGGCCCCGACCATCCTCGATTTGCTCGGGATGACACCGACGTACATGCTTGGAAATTCGCTCCTCGACGACGAGCCCAATTTGACCGTGTTCCGGAACGGCTCGTTCCGCTACGACGACCTCTATTTTGTCCCGGATTTGACAGAGCCGGTCGGTGGCGGCATGTGTTATTCGGTCGAGACCGGTGATGACTTACCGCTTCAAGCATGTGAACCATACATTGACGAGGCCGCCGAACAGCTTCGCTTATCCGATACAATGATTGAGAAGGACGCCCTGTCCGACTTCACACCAAACGACAAACAAGCCGCCCCGAAATAATCGGGACGGCTTGTTTTGGTCAGTAGACGTTTCGTAACGCGGCGACATCGATTTTCTTCATCGGTAAGAACGCTTGCGTCACGCGCGCCAGCTGCTCCTTTGTACCGGTCGTCAGCATCTCTTCCATCTCCCAAGGCACGATTTGCCAGGAGACACCATACCGGTCTTGGAGCCAGCCGCACTGTTCCGCTTCCGGGACGGCCGACAGCTTGGCCCAGTACTCGTCAATCTCGGCTTGCGTCTCACAAAATGCGATCAGCGACTGCATCTCATTGAAGGCGAATTGATGATTCTCCGCGCTGTCCATGGCGACGAACTCGCGTCCGGACAAGACGAAGCGGGCGTAATTGAGCTTCCCTTCCAACTCTGGACCGTCTGTCGCCTCGTAACGAATCATATGGTCTTCGAGCACGTAAGAATCCGGGAAGATAGAAATCCAGTCATTCATCGCCGCCTCAGCGCGGCCGAAGACGTCCCCGACGAACAAAAAGCATGGGGTCACCGTCTGGATGTCCATCCCGCCGCTATGCATGATTTGCCAGGAGACACCGTACTTGTCTTTCAACCAGCCGTAGCGCTCACTGAAATCATACGTGTCGAGCGGCATGAGCACCTCTGCCCCATCCATAAGTTCGTTCCACAGTGTCTCCACTTCTTCCGACGTCGGGAACGTGACCATATACGAGATGGACGGGTTGCGTTCCTTCAGCGGACCAGCCCCGAGCAGCTGAAAGAACTGTCCTGCGAGCGAGACGGTCACAATCGTCGTCTCACCTGATGGCGTATCCGTCAGTTTCGTCGTATAGTCGACGAATGAATCGGGAAACTTCGACACATACCACTCCGCAATTGCCTCAACGTCACCTTCGAACCAAATGCACGGGATAATCGGTTGAGTAATCATAGTCTTTTCTCCTTTCAGACTTCGTGGAGACGATACACCTCACGAACCGCGAGCAACGTCTCTGCCGCCTTCCGATACGCCTGATAGTGAGATGAGTTGATGTGCGCGTTGAGCGCCGTCTCGTCTCGATACTTCTCATAGAACACGAACGTGCCCGGTGCGTCGATTGACTCATGGAGCACATACGTCAAACATCCTTCTTCTTGTCTCGACGGGGGAATGACCTCATCGAGCGCTCGTCGCAACTCGTCCTCTTTACCCGGGTGCGCCTTCAAAATAGCGGTAATCGTAATTTCCATACGCGATTCCTCCTTTTAATCATCTGTTCGTTCATCTGTTCCCTAAACGAAACGAATCTATCCCAAAAGCGGGCATCTCGATTGAGACGCCCGCTTGCAATTATTTCTTGTGTTTCGGTTTGAACGGCCACCATACCCCGTCCCCGAACGATACCGTGATTGCTGGGATGAGCAGTGGCAACACAATCAATCCGTATAACAACAGTCCGGTGATGACGATCGTCGCAATCTGGACGAGACTGAGTACGCCAGACGGGATCATCGCCCCGAACGTACCGGCAAGAATGACGGCCGCTGTCATGATGACCGTCCCCATCTTCGTCATCGAATGGACGAGCGCGTCGCGCACCGTCATCCCGTTGATCGACTCCTCGCGGAACCGGTCGAGCAGGAAAATCGAATAGTCGATGCCAAGGGCGATCAACATGACGAACCCGAAGAACGGAACAGCCCAACTGATGCCGTCATAGCCGAGTCCTTCGACGAAGATGAGCTCCGTGATGGCTGCTGACGTGTAATACGTCAATAAGAGTGAGCCAATCATATAGAGCGGCATGACCATCGACCGGAACAACACCGTCAAAACGATGAACAGCGTCACGAGCATGATGGCGACGGTCCGATTGAAATCGTTCGTCGACGTCTCATTCAAGTCGCTGTTAATGCTCGAGATACCGGCATACCCAATCGTTGCCTCCGCGAACGGCGTATCGGTGACGACCCGGTCCATCGTCGCTTTCACGGTCTCGACCGTGTCAATCGCTTCCGGCGAATATGGGTTCATCTCGAGGATGACCTCGAGCTGTGTCGCCGTCCCGTCGTCAAACACGTAGCGCTCGATAGCTGGAGCGAACTCCTCTGACGTGAGCGTCCCTTCCGGTAGATAGACGCCCGTATCGCGCAGGCTGTCCGAGCTACTCAGGTCTGATAGGAATGCTGCCACTTCATTGATGCCTGTCTCGATTTGAACAAGCCCTGCGTTCGCTTCACCGACACCAGCAGCGAGTTGTCCGAGACCCGTTCCGAGTTCCCCGGCTTGGGCGCCTTGTGCTGTCAATGCCGTAGCTGCCTCGTTAATGCCTGCCTCGATTTGACCGAGACCGGCCGACACTTGCCCGAGCTGCGTTACGGTCGCAGGAATATTTTGCGTCGCCGTGAGTCCTTGGCCAATCAGACCGAGCTGAGCGTTCAATTGACCGAGTCCCGCTGCCGCTTCCGCGAGCGGGGCACCGGCGTTCGTTGAACCGCCCGGCAATTGATTGACGACGGCGTCAAGACCAGCTTCCACTTGCGTGAGTCCATCCTGGACGTCACCGAGGCCAGTCTCGGCTTCCGTCAATCCTGCACTCACTTGTTCGAGCTGGGTGTCCACGTAAAAGTCATCGATGACGTCACCGGTCGGACGCGTCACCGAACGGACGCCGCTCACCCCATCGATTTTTTCAAGTTCACTCGAGAACTTCTCGATATACGGAATCTCCGCTTCGGAGAGGTCGCCGTCTTGTTTCAAAATGACTTGGACCGGCAGCGACTCCCCTTGCCCGAATCCTTCTGAAATCAAGTTGAGGCCGCGTACGGAATCATAATCGTCACCGATCTCATCGACCGTATTGAATGACCGGGCATCGTCATACGTGAACAACACCGGTACGGTAATCAACGCGACGACGAGAATCGAGACGAACGGCCGATTGACCGAGATGCGGCTGAATCCGGCCCAGAGGCGGCTGTCGTGATGTTCGCCCGCCTTTTTCGAGGGCCAGAACAAACGATGCTTGAGCGTCGCCATAAAGAACGGCACGACCGTGAACAAGATTAACAGTAAGACAGCAATCCCGACCGCGACGGCGACGGCTGATTTGAAGATTGGGAAATCGGCGAAACCGATAGCCGCAAAGCCGACGAACACGGCGAGACCGCTGATGAGGACTGTCCGCCCTGCCGTTTTGTACGTGTTGACGATGGCATCTTCAATCGCGTGACCCGCGCCGAGCTCTTCTTTATACCGGCTGAGCAGCAAAATACAATAGTCGGTTCCAATCCCGAACAAGATGGCCACGAGGAAAATCTGCGTATAGTTCGAGACCGGGAAACCAAACCAATCAACAAAGAATGCGACGAACGATTGGCTCAATAAATACGTGAATCCGACCGCAATGAGCGGGATGAACGGTGTCACGATTGAGCGGAACACGAGTAGGAGCAGTCCGAAAATGAGGACGACCGTGATGATTTCCGTCTTCTTCAAGCCTTCCTGCGCACTCAAGTTCACATCGTTGTTGATGATTTCTTCACCTGTGATGTAGACCGTCTCGTCTTCCGGGAGAATGTTCGCCCGCACGTCGTCTGCGAAGGCGTTGATGTCTTCCATCGACCCTTCGACCGTGATTGGGACGAGCACGATGCGGCCGTCCTCCGAGACGAGCTGTGCTTCCGTCTCTTCACTTTCAAACGGGTCGAGTACGTCTTTGACGACCGTGTCGTTTTGTTCCATCTCGTCGATGACCCGGGAAATATCGGCCCGTTCGGCATCACCGAGCGTTTCGAACTCATAGACGAGTGAAATTGTCTTGTCGCTCTTCCCGGCGGCGTTCAAGATGTCCTGCACCCGCTGCGAGTCCATATCCTCTGATAATTGGAAGCTGCCGGCTTGTTCGGCCTGCTTCGTCAAGTTCGGGGCCGCCACAAACAAGGCGGCTGTCAAGACGATGAGACCGATTAAGATGCCCCAGCGCCATTGGATGATTTTATGCACGTGTTATTCCTCCCCAATTCGAAGCAGCTGTTTAATTTTCCGGAACGTCCGGACGAACTGTTCGATTTCTGTCTCTTCGATGTTTCCGTCGAGCAACGATTCGACATAACGGTAGACGGCCGCATCCGCTTCTTCGACGATGCGATGTCCGGCTTCCGTCAACTCAATCAACCGCTCGCGCTGGTCATGCCCGCGTCGACTGACGACGAGCTCTTTGTCGACGAGCTTTTTTAACCGGTTGGAGACGGCGCTCTTATGAACTCCTTGTTTTTGGGCCAATTGCCCGGCTTGAATCGGACCGAACTGTTCGAGCAGCTTGAGTAGCTGCAGTTGTTCCCGCGAATAATCATGCCAGACGTCACCGTCCATTGCCTCGATGACATGCTCCGCACCTTGGAACATGACCTCTTCGAACAACTGGACGGCTTCCCGCATCAATTCCTTCATTTTGGTTTACCCCCTAAACTAGATAAGGATAGTTTATGACCTAAACTATCAACCGTCAACTAAAACGACCGATGAAGTTGTTCCTTCACCGGTCGAGTGGATACACATATGTATAAAACGTCAGCGTTCGTCCTTCCCATTCCAGCTGTCGTGCCTCGCCATCACGGATAAAACCGGCACCCCTTAATACGTGTTGGGACGCCACATTGTCGCTCGTCGTCTCAGCTCTCAATCGATTGAATCCAGGCAACTCGAACGTCAACAATTGGCGCAGGGCCGCCGTGGCATACCCGCGGCCCCCATGCTCCGCCCCGACCCGGTAACCGACCTCACCAGTGTCGGTATCGGTGTGATGGACGTTCAGACGCCCGACGATTGTATCGTCGTACCACATCAAGTAATAGCATCCGTCCCCGTCCGCCTGCTCGCTCAATAGTTGCTGCAACGCCTGATGGAATGATTCCGGCTCATAGTAGGTGTCGCCTCGGCTCGGAACCGAACGCTCGAAATACGTGCGATTCTCGCACTCGAACTCATACAGCAACGCCTCATCTTGAAGACGTAACGCCTTTACGCTTACCCGATCCATGTGACGAGCGCCTCCCGCTGTCTCGACGCCTGGGCGAAGACACGTTTCAACTCATCGAACTGGTCCAATAAGTACTGTTTTTCCTCGAGTCCCCACTCCCGTTCAAATGGGTACAGTTCCTGCTCGTTCATCGTCGCGACGTCGTAGCGCGCTTCTAGCGCCTCCAGCTCGATGTATTGAAGTCGGGTCGACAAGTCCTCGACTTCTCCCGGCATCAAATAGGCGATGCCCGTCTCTTCGTCGATGACATCCCCTCCGAAGACTGCCTTCCCGAGCGAATGACGGTCGATCTCGTTCAAATCGGTCGCCCCGGTCAATAAAAAGTAAAGACCGTGCCACGCCTTATCGATATCGGTCTGTCGTTCCTCATCTTCTAACAGTTGCTCGAAACGCTCCGGCTCTTGAAGCAGTGCTGTCAACTCTTCGACCGATACCCGCATGTATGCGCCAACCATCCCCATGTCTGATTCCCCTCTCCAATTCATATGTCTGACTATTCGGCACGGTCATGAAAAAAACCTTCCGAAGAAGGTTTAGCGCATCGCTTCCGCGACACGGAGTCCTGAGACGTACGCGCTCTCGAACCGAGTCCGGCCTGAAGCGTCATCCGGCTCGAGGAAGACGTCACCGGCCAAGAAAATCGGCTCGTCACGCAATCGATGGTAAGGCTCGTTCCAGACGTCGGTCGCCTGCGCATAGCGCCACCGTTTCAACTGCCTCGATTGAATCACCGCCGACCCTGTCACCGTTTGCAACAGGCGCTCAATCTCACGAAGCGTGTCTTCGTCCGCTCGTTCATACCACTCCTCGCTCCACGACTCGTCCATATAGACGCTGACGAGTTCGGTCGCCGAGATGCCTTTTTGGCGGTTGTTGATGACTTTCAAGATACCCGGCGCCAAGTCTGTATCGAGAATCCCGTCCGGACCGATGGGAGTATCGCTTGCCAATTCGAACAAACCGACAAACGTCGGGGCGTACGTCAATTCACGTAACGCCGCATCGACCGGAAAATCTGCGAGCAAGTCGAGCGTCTGCGGGAGCGGCGACGTGATGAGGAGACGGTCATACTGTCGCGTCGTCACATCCGTCTGGACGCTGACCTGACCATCTCGTGTCGTGACCGTCTCGACCCGTTCGTTCAAATGGACGGTCAATCCGTCAGCCAACCGTTTGGCCAAGACGTTCATCCCGTCGACGGCGACGTAGCGCGGATACGGGTCGGCGTACCACACGTTGACCCACCCTTTCGTCTGCCAGTCGGCGACATCTTGTTTGAGTTCTTCCCCTCGTACGGTGAAATAGACAGCCCCGTGATCGGCTTTGCCGTCTCCGATCCGTCTCGTCGCCAAGCGTCCCCCGACGCTCCGACTCTTTTCAATCAATTCAACTGTATGACCGTGACGGGCGAGGTCGCGTGCTGCGACAATCCCGCTCAGTCCGGCACCAATAATACCAATGTTCATGTCCATTCCCCCTTCTGTCAGGAAGATTGTATCATGACCGAGGACCCGTCGCCGGAACCGATGCGCTTCACGCCGATCGATTCCATTGCTCATCATACTCACAGCGCGTGTCTTCATACATGACGGCGAAACGGCTGACGATGAACGGGCGGATTAGTGCAATCGCAACGAGGTAAATCAACGATCCGAGAATGACGGATTCGATGCTGATAAAGAACGTTAATCCGACCAAGAATAGCGGGATGAATGGCAAAATCAACTTGAATGCTTCCCACTTTCGTCCGCGCATCAACGTCCGTGATTTCGTGATCGCCTCTGTGATGGACAAATCGGGCTCGTCGCGCAAGATAAAGAAGGTGAAGGCGTACGAGAAGTACTTCACGATGCCCGGTACAAGTAGTAACAATGACCATAGCACTTGGAACAACATGACGAGCAATCCGGCAAGCAAATGTTTACCGTAGCGATGTCGGAACGGCGTAAAGACATCGCGTAACGACGACGACTTCCCGCGGACCGTTTCTAACATCAACCAGTTGTAACCGATGATGACCGGGAGCAGTCCCGCGTACAAGATGAGACCCGCTAGACTGATCAGAGTGAGTGCCAATGAATCATATTCGAACCCGAAATAATACGGATCCATCATCAATCCAATCTCTAATACAATCGAGCACACAAATGACCAGATAATCAATGTACCCGTCTTCCCTTTTACTGCGGCGCGCGCCCGTTCATTCCATGTCTGAATCATCTTGTTTCCCCTTTTCGTTCTTCTTTCCTGTCTTATACGCAACGTGATGGAAAATGTTTCAAACTCCACAAAAAAACAGGGCAATCGCCCTGTCCATCAATCTTCCCGATATTCTAAAATGTCGCCCGGCTGACAGTCGAGCGCCTGACAGATTGCTTCGAGCGTCGAGAAACGAATCGCTTTCGCTTTGCCGGTCTTTAAAATCGACAAGTTCGCCATCGTGATGCCCACTTTTTCAGACAGCTCGGTCACACTCATCTTTCGTTTCGCCAACATTACGTCAAGATTTACGATAATCGCCATATGTCTCACCTCAGACCGTCAAATCATTTTCTTGCTTCATGTCGATGGCACGCTTCAATAGTTTCTGTAACAGTTCCGCGAATACGGCGACGACGAACGCGGCAAACACAAAGACGAGCCCGATGAGAAGGAACCCAGGCGCATCATCTCGCTCGGCGAACCAGTAGAAGAACGGGAGCGTTCCGATATAGACGGCCGTGATTGCCAACGCACAATACTTGATTGTGCGGAGTGATTGGACAGCCCGATACGAGAACCCTTCGTCGCGGTCGATCAACCGGAGCAGCATGAACGCTTGGAACAACGCAATGAAGAACGGGATGGCCGATACATACATACCAATCACAATCGGACGAATCGAGTCCTCAATCCAACTCCCACTCTCGACCGCCTCGCGCCAAATGTACGGAAGTAAAAACAAGCAGGCCGCCACAATCGGGACAGCCAGAACGAATACGGCCAACCGTAAAAAAACCGTCTCTCGTTTCATGATTCAGACACCTCACCTCGTTTGATACCTTCATCATAATCTGTTTTTTATCGTTTATCAATAAATAATAGTCGTTAATAAATAAAAACCTCAGGATATCCTGAGGTTGATCTTTATTTTAGGGCTTCGAGTTCATCCTCTGTGACCCATTTGTGGTTCGTGACGTCTTCCCCGTCGTTTGTCGTGAAGTCGACCATATACACCGTCGTCTGTTCGGCCGAATCAATCGTCGCCTCGGCGCCGTCCATCCCGTCCATATGGTCTGTGGCCAGAGTGGCTTCGGTCCCTTCTTCTAACGGTGCCTCGCCTGGATTGTCGAGTTCTTCGTGAATGACCCACTTGTGATCCTCGACCGGATTGCCCCCATCCCTCGGGGTATAAGAGACCGAATAGACGGTCGTGTCATATGCACCGACGATTGTCGCCTCGGTGCCATCCATGCCCGGCATATGGTCGGCCGTCATCATCGCGGTCGACCCGACCTGGAACGTCGGATCTGTCGCTTCACTTAATCCGCTCGGCACCTCTCCTGATCCCGAATGGTCCATCATCGAATGGTCCGAATGTTCTTCTGTCGAGTCGCTCGTCTGCTCCTCCTCGGCATCTCCACAAGCTGCCAAAGTCGTCGCGAGCAACATCACGCTCAAACCGGTCATCCATTTTTTCTGTCTCATCGAATCTCTCCCTTACGTCTTTATCTTTATACGTTACCCTGCTATCGAGGTGGTGAGACGTTTTTGAGACCGATGCGATGATTTGTTATCGCTTTGATACATTAAAAGACCGCCTCGCGGCGATCTTCTAATTAATTCGCGTGCTTCACATCCTCGAACAAGCCGAGCGCGAACCCGGCCACCGCTCCGATCGTCGTCACGATGAGCACGTAATTCAAATCAACCCCTTGCCAGAACTGGCCTTGCATCACGTTCGTGACTTCAATCAAGACGGTCAACACGAGTGCCGTGACGAAGCTGGCCAATAGGAAGAAGCCGAGTGCCTTCTTCCCGTACACGATGACGCCGAGCATCGTACCGAAGGCCGTCGTCAACATAATCAGGAATGCCGTGTTTCCGTACGTGTCACCGAGCGTCGGGAAGATGGCTGCGAACGTTTCACCGACCGCAAACCCGAGCAAGATGGAGGCGACCATGCCAATCGTGCTCAAACCGACATTTCGAATCAAGTGTTCTCGGTGACCGAGCAATAAGAACAACAAGATGCTGCCGACGACACCGGTGAGGAACGTGACGAGCACACCGGCTTCAATGAAGAGACTGAAGAGGAAACTGCTGAGTAGGAACGACACTAAACCAATCAACAACCCGATTGCCCAATGCGTCCGGTGACTTCCATGGACAATGTTCATGATGCTCATCCCCTTTTATGTGTCCTACTATCCTATTGACCACTTTTTCAACTATGAAACGAGTTCTCTCTTTCTAGTTGGCGGTTTCCAATCGAATTCTCCACATCGTCACAAAAAGACCGTCCCCAAACGAATCACGGGACGGTCTGTGCCTCAATGGTGCTTGATTTTTCTCAAGATAACCAACATCGGGAGGAGCAAGAGCGCCGCTGCCCCAAGCCCTACTTGAATCGACGTGTAAAGGGCGAGCAATCCAATCAGCGGACCCCCGGCGACTTGACCGAACGCGTCGACCTGACCGAACATCGACAAAATCGTCGCCCGGCCTTTCGATGGGAGCCGCTCGTTCGTCATGACGCTCATGAGCGGATAGTGCACGTTACGCAGTGCCGCAATCGTCCAATACAGCAACACGGCCAACCAAAACTGTCCGACCGAGGCGAAAGCAAGCATCGCGATGATGAGCAGCACGTTGAACCAAAACAAGGTCGTCGCATAGCGTCCTTTGACGTATAGCTCGACACCTTTCAACACCAACATGTTGAGTTGAAACGCGACGGCATAGAACAAGCCGAACCAATACACGGCCGCCTGTTCCGACAACTGGAACGTCTCAATCAAATGCGCGCCCCATAAACCGGTCGAATCCTTCACTAGCGAGACCCCAGACGAGCGTGATGGCAGCCAAGCCGACGAGAATCGAATTGCCACGGATATGAGTGTATCCGTCCCGAACCGTCCGTTTCGCTTGCACGAGATTCGACGTATCGGCTCGCGTGATCGGTTCGAACCGCGTCTCTGGCAAGACGCGCCATGCGATGATCGCGAGCGTCACCAACATCCCCCCGGCAAGCACGATTGTCATTTGGACAGACGTGACTTCAGCGAGGAGGACGGCGAACCCAATCCCGACGAAGCGGCCGAGCGAGCTATACTGTGCACCTCGCAAAAACACTTGTTCTAAGCCGTCATTCCCCATCTCATCGGCAATCCATGCCTGTTCGGCCCCGCTAATGAACGTCCAGCCGATACCCCATAACGCTGACGCGACCGCGATGGCCCAAAATTCAGGGATGCCCCCTTCTAGCAAATGGGCCAGTCCAATCAAACCGATACCGATGACCATCGACCGCTTCCGCCCATATAAATCGGCGACGAGACCGGTCGGTAGCTCAAATAGTAAAATTGATACTTCTAATATCGTTCCGATCAAGACGAGTTGTAACGCATTCAACTCGGCGGTCGTCACATAATAGATGGCGTTCAACGTGAACACCATCTGTATGATGAGCGAACGCGAACTCGATACTGCATAATACAGCTGTTGAATCTTCAATTGTATATTCCTCCGATAGGATTGTTCCAATACAGTGAATCATCGGAGGAGGTGGCCAACTTATGAACGCACGTCCTCCGGCAGGATGAATGTGTCAAATAGTTGGATTTGCATGGCGTTCTCTCCTTAGTCGTTATACCTTCAGTATACAAGCCGGTTCGCATGACGTAAATCACAACAAAAAAAGCCAAGATCCCGAAAGATCTTGGCCTATCATTTATTCGACTGTGACTGATTTCGCCAAGTTACGTGGCTTGTCGACATCGCAATCACGCGCAAGTGCCGCGTAATAAGAAATGAGTTGAAGCGGTAACACCGTCACGAGCGGCGTGAGCAGTGGCTCGACACGCGGCAAGACGAATGAATCACTCTCGTGTTCCATGCCTTCCATCGAAATCGTGCAAGCAATGGCGCCACGAGCGACAACTTCCTTGATGTTTCCGCGGATGTTGAGGTGCGTGTTCGGTTGCGAGACGAGTGTGATGACCGGTGTGCCATCTTCAATCAAGGCGATTGGTCCGTGCTTGAGCTCACCACCTGGGTAGCCTTCTGCTTGGATATACGAGATCTCTTTGAGCTTGAGGGCACCTTCGAGACCGACGTATGAATCCATACCGCGACCGAGGAAGAACGCGTTGCGTGACTCTTTCAAGAACTTGTCTGCCAATTGCTCAAAGATTTCTTTTTGAGCCATGACCGAGTCCATGATCGTCGCGATACGCGCGAGCTCTGTCATGAGGTCAAACGGAAGCTTCTTGCCGTTCGCACGAGCGATGTCGTAGGCGAGGATGGCGAGCACGGCGATTTGGGCCGTGTATGCTTTCGTCGACGCGACCGCAATTTCCGGGCCGGCGTGGAGGAGCATCGTCTCATTCGCTTCACGTGAGAGCGTCGAACCGGCAACGTTCGTGAGTGTAAGCGCCTTGTAGCCGCGCTTCTTCACCTCGACGAGGACGGCACGGCTGTCCGCTGTCTCACCTGATTGTGAGATAAAGAGGAACAACGGCTTCTCTGTGAGGAGTGGCATGTTGTAACCGAACTCAGAAGCGACGTGCACTTCTGTCGGCACACCTGCGACGCGCTCAATCAATTGCTTGCCGACAAGACCAGCGTGGTAACTCGTACCGCAAGCGACGATATAGATGCGGTCCGCTTCCGATACGAGCGAGCGCACGCCTTCCGTCAGCTCGATGTCACCGTTCTCGTTCTGGTAGTGTTGGATGATGTTGCGGATGACGGCCGGTTGCTCGTCCATCTCCTTCAACATGTAGTGCGCGTACGTGCCCTTCTCGATGTCTGACGCATCGATCTCGGCCGTGTACGGGGCACGTTCGAGGACCTCGCCGTCGAGCGTCTTGATCGTCGCCGATTCGCGCGTCAAGATGACGATCTCGCCGTCGTGGAGCTCGAGGTACTGGTCTGTCACTTGGAGCATCGCCATCGCGTCAGACGCCACGACGTTGAACGTTCCGTCGCCGAGTCCGACGAGGAGCGGTGACTTGTTCTTACCGATGTAGAGGCGCTCTTGATCCTCTGAGTCGATCATCGCGATTGCGTACGAGCCGTGGAGCTCAGCCAACGTCTTGCGGAACGCCGCCTCGACGTCGCCAAGTTCGACGAAGTTCTTCTCCATCAACTGGACGATGACTTCCGTGTCCGTCTCCGAGAGGAACGGGACGTCGAGCGTCGCCTTGATCTGCTCGTCGTTCTCGATGACACCGTTGTGGACGAGCGTGAAGCGGCCCGTCGTGCTCTGGTGCGGGTGGGCGTTCGGGACGCTCGGCACGCCGTGTGTCGCCCAACGTGTGTGACCGATTCCGATCGTGCCATCTACTTCTGCTGGGACGACTTCGCGTAGCGCAGCGATTCGGCCGACTTCTTTATGCACGTTCACGTTATCATGCATCAAAGCAAGACCTGCCGAGTCATAACCACGGTACTCAAGTTTTTCAAGACCTTTGAGAAGGATTTCCTTCGCTCCGGTGTTCCCAATCATTCCTACAATTCCACACATACAAAAATCTCCCTTTATTTTCGATTTCTCGAAAAAGGAAACGGGCTTTTTCTAAGAGCTGTCAACGCGCTCCCCTTTGGCCGTCCGGTCGCCCGGGCGTTTTGAGGGTTTGCTTGTAGTCGTGACAGGCGACTAGGAGGCATCCGCCGAAAACTCGATAACCTCCAACCTCGTCAACTCCGTAGAGTTCTGGCGCTTGTTTCGTACTGGGTGTCCTTCCGTTTCTAAGGGCACGCTCTTAATAGTACAAATCACACCTCCATTCGTCAAGAAAATCACATAATTTCACAGTGACAAAACGGAAACAAAAAGGGAACCCGCAGACGGATTCCCTTGTTTTATTCCCTATTTCGACAAAATTATCCTTCTACACCGTAATCTTCGCGGACAACTTGTGCAATTCGTTCGACATAACGGTCACACTCTTCTGATGTCGGTGCTTCCGCCATGACGCGCACGAGCGGTTCCGTACCAGAAGCGCGGACGAGGATGCGGCCGTTGCCGTTCATTTCTGCTTCCGCTTCTTGAATCGTCGCGAGAACGCGGTCGCCGTTCATCGCCTCGTTTTTGTCCGTGACACGGATGTTGACGAGTTTTTGTGGGTACACCGGCATCTCAGCCGCGAGTTCTGATAGCTTGCGGCCTGTCGTCTTCACGATTTGAGCGAGTTGAACGCCAGAGAGCATGCCGTCTCCCGTCGTCGAGTGGTCGAGGAAGATGAGGTGACCCGACTGCTCGCCACCGAGTGTGTAGTTGTGTTTCTTCATCTCTTCGACGACATAACGGTCACCGACCGCCGTCTGAAGCGCCGTCATGCCAGCATCTTCAACCGCTTTATGGAAGCCAAGGTTACTCATGACCGTCGCGACAATCGTGTTGTCTTTGAGACGGCCTTTCTCGCTCAAGTACTTCCCGCAGATGTACATGATTTTATCGCCGTCGACGATATCACCGTTCTCATCGATTGCAATCAAGCGGTCGCCGTCGCCGTCAAAGGCAAGACCCATGTCCGCTCCTTTTTCACGAACGAACTGTGCCAAATGCTCAGGGTGTGTCGAGCCGACACCTTCGTTGATGTTCAAGCCGTTCGGCGAGTTGCCAATCGTCGAGACGTTCGCTTCGAGGTCAGCAAACAGACGTGCTGCCAATCCGCTCGTCGCACCATGGGCGCAGTCAAGGGCAATATGGAGACCGTCGAAATCTTCGTCAACCGTCTGTTTCAACATTTGAAGGTACTTCTGTGCACCCTCGTAGTAGTCTGAGACAAAGCCGAGGTCTTTTCCGACCGGGCGTGGCAACGTGTCTTCCGCCGCATCCAAAATCGCTTCGATTTCCGCTTCTGTCGCGTCGTCGAGCTTGAAGCCGTCGCTACCGAAGAACTTGATGCCGTTATCGGCTACCGGGTTGTGCGATGCCGAGATCATGACACCAGCCGTCGCATCGAGCGACTTCGTCAAATAAGCGACACCTGGCGTCGAGATGACACCGAGACGCATCACTTCGGCTCCGATTGATAGGAGACCCGCGATGAGCGCACCTTCAAGCATATGACCTGAAATGCGTGTGTCACGGCCAATCAATACTTTTGGCTGTTCGCCGGCTGGCAAGTGTTTCGATAACACGTAGCCGCCCGCACGACCTAAACGATATGCTAACTCTGCTGTCAATTCTGAGTTCGCGACACCGCGGACTCCATCAGTTCCAAAATATTTACCCATAAATTCAATTCCTCACTTTTGTATGATTGAACGCCTCATTGAATCGAGGACGTTTCGGTTTGTTCATCGACGCTCGTTAACTCGATGTCGATTGTCTTCGGTGAGACGACGGTCACACCTTTTGGTACTTCATAGTCGACGTCGACCCCGTGTAACCCGCTCGGGAGGCCCGTCAAATCCAAGGTCACACTCACACTGTTCGACGTGATGCTCTCTAAGAGGGACCGCTTCCCGGACAAGGTGACCCCGATCACTTCAGGGGCTTGGAGCGTAAAGTTCGTTCGGTCATATCCTCGTACGGTCACAGGTACTGTCAATCGGACTCGTTCCGTCAATTCACCCGTGTCGTCTCGCGACTCATCCGCCGCTCGAACGAGCAATTGGACTTCCACTTGCTTCATCTCAAGCGATGAGGCACCCTCCGGCACGGCGAGCGTTGCGGTCACTTTTCCGGTCTTGTCGATGCCGTCTAAATCGATTGGCTCCGTCTCGACGGTGTCGATTGCATCGAGCACGTCTGGTGGCGCAAAGACACGGACTTCCGTTTCTTCTAGCAACGTGTCGACGAGTCTGAAGTCATCGGCCACGTCACCGGTCGTCACCGCCTCAATCGGGAAGACGGCACTTTGTTCGTAGACCGGGACCGACACACTGATGATGTTCGGTTCGACGGTAACATTGAGCGGATTGCCATTGGCATCTAAAATCGTTGGCGTCAATTCACGCGTGAACGTTTGACTTTGATTGGCGACATCGACGTTTAACGTGATTTCTTGAACGTTTTGAATCCGACTGGCACCGCCCGACACTTTCACTGTCGTCGGTTCGATGTCGGCGTCACCGACCACTTTTCCTTCTGGCAATTGGTCTTTATTCAATAAGTTGACCGACACCGGGACTTCGACCGTCTGTTTGCGGTCAATATAGATTTCGACCGTATCCCGCTCGAGTTCGACGTTGACGTCTCCGCCAAAGCCGCGTGCCTCGACCGGAACGCGATGGAAGCCTGTCCCAAGGTTCGTTAAATCGACGAAGACTTGATAATCTTTCACCAACTTGGTCATCGTCAAACTGCTGGACGGACCTTGCAATTCGACGCTCATTTCTTCTGGGACGTTATATGCCACGTACTGCACCTCATCGAAGAACACTTCGACGGGAACGTCGAGTGTCATCGAACTTTGTCCGACAATCGGGAGGGCGTTTGTGGAGTTGGTCGACGAACTCGTCTCGGCGACCATGAAATAAAGTAGGATGGCTAAAGCAAGTGCGATGACGCGGAGAAACCATTTATGTTGTAACCACTGATCAATCACTTACTTGTCCCCCCCTTTTTTATTGAAGAACGAGAGTGTCGTCTCTTTTTCTTCAATAACGAGTTCTTGGATCAATTTATTGCGAAGTCCCTCCTCATCCAACTCTCGATACAGACGTCCCGCGATCGCAAGCGACACGGCGCCTGTTTCTTCAGAGACGGTGAGCGTCACGCTATCCGTCACTTCACTAACCCCGATGGCGGCCCGGTGTCGGGTACCTAGCGCTTTATCGATATGTGGACTTTCCGACAATGGTAAATAACAGGCTGCTGCCGCAATTTTCCCATCTTGGATAATCATCGCCCCATCATGGAGCGGGGTGTTCGGAATGAACAGGTTGATAATCAGTTGTGACGTGATGTGTGAATCCATGCGAATCCCGGTCTCGACATATTCATTCAATCCCGTATCGCGTTCAATCGCAATCAGCGCACCGATGCGACGTTTTGACATATATTGTGCCGAGCTGACAATCGCTTCAATCATTTGACGCTGTTTATCCTCGTCACTTGTGCTCGTGCGACCGAACAAGTTACTCGTTCGCCCTAGATGCTCGAGCCCACGTCGGAGTTCCGGTTGGAAGATGATGATAATCCCAAGTAATCCGTAGGTGATGACCTGGTTCAATAAGAACTGTAACGTCTTCAACCCAAAGAATCCGCTGAGGAACCAGCTGACAAGGATGATGGAAATCCCTTTAATCAATTGGACCGCTTTTGTCCCACGTACAATCATCATCAATTTGTAGATGACATACGTGACGACGACAATATCTAAAACGTCATTCAAATAATCGTACCAATGTACGTTTTCTGAAAGACTAAAGAATGATAAGAATGAAACCTGTTCAAGTAGCGGCAAATGCTCCCCTCCTCAACTACCTAGCCAATTCGTGCAAATTACATTATATCACATTTCTGAAACCACGCATCGCCAGACGATAAAACGAAACCAGATTGAAACGAACCAAAAAGACGCCGTCTCCGGCGCCTTCTTTTAGAAGATTTGTTTGAACGAATACCACATCCACTCAAACATCCGATCAATTTGTTCGAGTTCTCCCGTGACTTCTCCAGCGCTAGCCAGATAAGCCCGACCATTTACGGCCGTCGCGTTCCCGTTGACCGTCCCTTCAATCCGGAGGTCACCGCCTTGCACCGTGATGTCCCGTTCGACAGTTACACCTTGTGGGACGACCACCTCGTTCGATGTCACAACGATGCCCGGCACTTTCGTGTATGTCATCGTCTCCGTCGATTCATTCCATAAGCCAAGTGTCGCGCTCGACATCAAACTAAAGAAGAGAGCGGCCGCCATCAGTCCTGGATGCTTACGGAACCACGTCATCCATTTAGATTGTGGTTTCTGTTTCGTCCGGACTTTTTCTTCAAATCGAGTCACTGGTGCGACCTCGACCCGTGCTTTCGCTTCCGGTAAGGACGCCATGACACGGGCTGTAAAATCATCGGATAGTTTGGGCCGTGGTAAGGCCTTCAGTTCGGCATCTATTCGTTCGTAGTGGAGGTACGCTTCATATAAATCGTCGTCCTCCAACAATTGACGTAGTTCGTCAGATTCTTCGGGCAGGATGCCATCTTCCAAATATTGTTGTACTTTTTCTTCAGGAGTCAATTGAACCCCTCCCTGTTTTGAAAGATTGTTTTTAACATTTCTCTTCCCCGGAAGATCCTTGTTTTAACCGTAGCAACCGGCATATCGATCATGACGCTAATTTCCTTAAGCGATAAGTCATCCACGTATTTCAACAGCAATGGAATCCGATACTTGTCGGGCAGCTGTTTAATCGCTTCATGCATCTCGCCTCGAATTTCGCGATGAACGACTTGGGCGTCGGGTTGGGGTGCTTCATCAGCCAAGTGGTCCTGGTAGGTCAAGCCATCGGTGCCCGCAATCTCGGCATCCATTGAATATTCCGGCTTTCGCTTTCTCAGACGGTCGATTGCCACGTTTGTCGCAATCCGGTAAATCCACGTCTTGAACTTGTACTGGGGATCATACGTATCGATTCGGGTATACGCCCGAATAAACGTCTCCTGGGCAGCATCTTCCGCTTCGCCTCGATCATATAATATCTTATAAGCGACAGCAAAGACACCATCCTTGTACAGTTCTACCAGCTCAGCAAACGAATCATGATTCCCCGACCTTAATTCGTCGACTAAACGGGTGGTCAGCCGTTCCATCAGTCCACTTCCCCTCTCCGCAACCTATGCGGTCATCCTTCTATACGGATTTGTCTCTATGTAGGTTTCATTAAAATCCCATGACAATAAAAAAAGTTTCCAAGTCCATTGTAGCAAACAGACTTGGAAACTGTAAGGTCGTCAGACAGTTTCACTTTCCAATAACAGGTTTTCTTTGGATTTCAAAATCGTCTTACATAACTCGAACGCCAACTGGGCCGTTGTGTCATCATGATCGAGCGATGGATTTAATTCTACGAGTTCGACCGCAATCAAATCGTCAGCCTTCATTACTTCGGCCAAGATGGCTTTGCCTTCTTCGGCGGTCAGTCCTTGATCGACTGGCGTGCCGGTACCTGGAACAAGTTTCGCATCCAAGCTATCCATATCGAAGCTAAGATAGAACCGGTCCACACGTGCGCGCAAATAAGCGAGTGCCTCGTCCATCATGACGTCGACGCCCCGTGTCCGAATCTCTTCGACCGTGATTACTTTAATACCGAGTCGATTGATTTCTCGAATTTCACCTTCGTCGATATCCCGAAGCGCCATATACACCAAATGTTCGGGCGCGAGTTTCGGTTCACGTCCACCGACCTCGGTCAGGCGGATATCTCCCATCCCCATCGCCGCAGCAAGTGGCATCCCATGAATATTGCCCGATGGTGAGGTCTCACCCGTGTTCAGGTCAGCGTGCGCATCGACCCAGATGACACCGTATGGCCCCGTTTTGGCAAGACCCGCCAGCGTTCCGATTGCCATGCTGTGATCGCCCCCAACGATCAACGGGAATCGCTTCGCTTGAATGTCTGCATCGACGACCTCCGCGAGTTCTTGGACCGTGTATAAGACTCCATCTACCCGCTTCAAATGCTCTTCACTGTTAATCATTTCAGATTCAGGTAAGACACGGATCGTCTGTTGCTTCGTTTCTGCTGGCAATAGTGTTTCCAATCCGAGTGTCCGTAATTTTGATGGACCTTGTTCTACGCCATGTTTCCCCTGTCCATAACGTAGCGGCACTTCAATATATGACCAATTCATCCCCATTCCCCCTTGAACGTTTATAGCTTCATTGTAAACGCTACCAAACGCGTGGTTCAACTTCACACAATGATGAATAAACATACAAAAAGGCAGCCTGAATGGTGGCAGGCTGCCTTTCTCTGTACTCTCAAGTGAATGGTTCATGGATTTAGGCAAAAAAAAACTTAAGTCATAAGTAACTTAAGAAAAAAACAAATGGTGGAGCCTAGCGGGATCGAACCGCTGACCTCCTGCGTGCAAGGCAGGCGCTCTCCCAGCTGAGCTAAGGCCCCGTCAAGGGAATAATATGGAGCGGAAGACGGGATTCGAACCCGCGACCCCGACCTTGGCAAGGTCGTATTCTACCACTGAACTACTTCCGCATAAAAATGAGCCATGCAGGGCTCGAACCTGCGACCCTCTGATTAAAAGTCAGATGCTCTACCAACTGAGCTAATGGCTCAAACCTGGTGGGGGGGGGCGGATTCGAACCGCCGAACCCGAGGGAGCGGATTTACAGTCCGCCGCGTTTAGCCACTTCGCTACCCCCCCAAGGAGTGCCGGCGAAAGGATTCGAACCCTCGACCCTCTGATTACAAGTCAGATGCTCTACCAACTGAGCTACACCGGCATATATGGTTTGATTGTTTATTAAAAAGATGGTGGAGGATGACGGGATCGAACCGCCGACCCCCTGCTTGTAAGGCAGGTGCTCTCCCAGCTGAGCTAATCCTCCAAATGGTGACCCGTACGGGATTCGAACCCGTGTTACCGCCGTGAAAGGGCGGTGTCTTAACCGCTTGACCAACGGGCCTTAATTGGCTCCGCAAGTAGGATTTGAACCTACGACCTACCGGTTAACAGCCGGTTGCTCTACCACTGAGCTATTGCGGAACGATCTTGCCTGGCAGCGTCCTATCCTCACAGGGGGAGACCCCCAACTACTTTCGGCGCTGAAGCGCTTAACTTCCGTGTTCGGCATGGGAACGGGTGTGGCCGCTTCGCTATCGCCACCAGACAAAAGAATATTAACATCGCCCCAAGGGCGTGTCAATCCATTTCAGGGTTGTTCCCTGAAAACTGAAGACTCATCAATTCACACAAACCATTAGACTAGATCAAAGCCTCGACCGATTAGTATCATTCAGCTCCACACGTCGCCGTGCTTCCACCCATGACCTATCTACCTCATCGTCT